>CAYRCH010000020.1:17319-23076 GCA_964422665.1 uncultured Sphingomonadaceae bacterium
GCGAGAAAACGCTACCGAGGCCGCGCTGCAAGGCGACTAGCGATTGGCGCGGAAACGACCAGCTGGAGCAGGTGGTAGATCAGCACCGGCAGCAGTATCATTCCCGCCGCTTCGGGGGAAAACAGGATCATTGCCAGCGGCGCACCCATGGCGATGCTTTTCTGGGCGCCCGCGAACAACATCGCGGTGCGGTCTCCGCGATCCAGCCTGACGACACTGCCGAGCAGCCATGCGCCTCCGAAGCCGAAAGCGAGGAAGGCGAGGACGCCGGCCAGCAGGACAGCCCACTGAAACGCATCGATGCGCTCCCAGATTCCCTGCTCCACCGCGCCGGAGAAAGCGACATAGACGGCAATCGCGATGGCGGATCGGTCCGCCCAGCCCAGCATCCGCCGATGACCGGCCACGAACTGGCCGAGCCTTCCCTGGAGCAATTGGCCAAGCGCGAAGGGAAGCAAGAGGATCAGCGCGATCCTTTGCAGGCCTTCCCAGCCCAGCGACACCCCTTCCCCGCCCGCCAGCGCGGCGAAGATCGGGGCGGTGACAAACACCCCCGCTATGTTGATCGTCGCTGCGGCGACGACCGAGCTCGCCACATTCCCTCGGGCGAGCGAGCTGTAGGCCGTGGCGGACTGGACCGTGGAGGGCAGCACGCCAAGGTACAGAAAGCCCAGCGCCACCATCGGCGCCAGCAGACCGGACAGAGCCTGCCACGCGATCCATCCCGCCAATGCCATCGCGCCGAAGCACCAGAATGCTAGCGGCAGGAGCAATCTCCAGTGTCCCATACCGCGAAGCACTTCGGCACGGGGCAGGCGCAGTCCGTTGAGAAGGAACAGCAGGAAAATCGCCGCATTCGACACGCTCTGCGCGATGTCGCGTCCCTCGCCTGTGGCGGGAAGCAGCGATGCCAGCAGGATCGCGACAGCCAGCAACCGAACCATCGGGTCGAAAACCTGGCCGAGCGCACGAATGGGCATCGCCCGGTGCTGCCGGGCGCCGAGCCAAAAGTCGAGCTATTCGGCTGTCTCGGTGTGGGAAAGTCGCTGACCTGCGGGCGGAGCGGCCCGATAACTTCGCGCCTTTCTTTCCAGCGCTGCGGCGCCGCTCCCGCCATCGCCAGCGTTCAGCACGCGGGAGAAGACTGAGGCGACCCGCGCATTGGCACGGTGAAGCCAATGTGCGTCGCGAGCTACGCTTTCCGCCTCGGCCACTTTACCCATTTCGAGCCGGGCTTCGGCCAGCAGCGCGAGAAGCTGGGGATCTCCTGCACCATAAGCCGTCCTGGAAGCGAATTCGGCCAGCAACTCGGCAGCCTTCCAGTCCCCTCGCCCGGCGGCAAGCTCCGCGGCAAATGCGGCGGCGGCACCATGTGTCGGATGCTGGTACAGATAGTCGCTGACCAGCGCATCCGCCTGATCATCTTGGCCGGATAACATGAAGGCTTGAGCCATGCGTCGTACCAGAGAGAGATCGCGGCGCACTGTCGCCGCTTTCTGGTAACGCGCGAGCGCGCCGGAAGGGTCCCGGGCGGCCAACGCCACATCGCCCGCCAGCACCTGGACGTCGCTCGAATGCGGGTAACGCGCTTCAAGCCGGGCGGCGAGATCCCGGGCGGATGCAACATCTCCCTGCTGCAGCCGATTACGGATGGCGGCGACCATGGCGGGCGGCCACTCGATATCTTCAGCCCGGCGGAACAGTTCGAGCGCCCCTGCTTCGCTCGCCGGGAGGAGTGAGAGGTTGCCATCCTGTGCGCGGCTCGCGTGATCGAGATATCGGGCAGCAGCAGGCCGATCCCCAAGCTGTTCATAGCTGCGTCCGACAATCATCTGGAGAACCGTGCCGGCGCTTTCGCGATCCGCATCCTCGGCAAACTCGCCCACAACTTCACGGTAATCTCCGCTCTGGAAGAGCGCCCGGGCGAGCAGCAGCCTGACGCGCCGGTTCTCGGGCTGCGACCGTGCCAGATCCTCGAGACGCTCGACCGCAAGGCGCCCGTTGCCCGCGTCGAGTTCCAGCAATGCATGGAGAACAACGCCGGAGGGAATGCTGTCGTAGGCCTCGCCTGTCCGCCACATCAGGCGGCGCGCCAGGTCCATCTTTCCCGCCCGCGCGGCCAGCACCGCCTGCAGGAAGAAGGCATCCGCATTGTTCGGATCGAGGGCGATCATCGCGCGCGTGATGCGCAGCATGTCCTTCGCACGGCCCAGCTCCCCGAGAGTCGCGGCATAATCCTTGAGCAGCTCGAGGTCCTCCGGAGCCTCCACCACGCCCCGGGCAAACCACCCAAGCCCCGCACGCAACCCTCTGGAATCGCGAACCAACTGTCCCATGAAATGCAACGCCCGCGGGTTCTTCGGGCCAAGCGCGAGAGCCCTTTCCCCGGCATCGCGAGCGAGCAATTGCTGCCCTCCGAGATAGCGCAGTCGGCCTATATCGACCCATATTTCAGGCGTGTTCGGTCCTGCTTCGAGCGCCCGGTCGAAAGCTTGCGCGGATAATTCGAAGTTCCCTTCGAGCAGTTCGAGGCGGGCCAGCGCATGATAGCCCCGCTGGGCCGTCGCGGGCGAAAAATTTCCCGGCGCCAGCCACTGCCGTGCATCGGCAAAATCCTCCTGCAGCAATTCGCCTTCGCCGATGAAGGCGGCCACGGCAGTAGGATCCGTCCCGTCCGCGATCAGCCGCTTGCCCAGGACTTCGGCGGCGATCCCGTCGCCGCGCAGCAGGGCCGCCTCGATTTCGGAAATCGCCTCGCTATCGGCGGACGCCGCCCCCGCCCCGCCCAGCAGCAGCGCGAGTGCGAACGACCCGGCAAATACCGGCCATCTAGGGCTGCAGGTCATATTGCTTGAGCAGGTCGTACAGGGTCGGCCGGCTGATCCCCAGCATCCTGGCCGTGCTGGAGATATTGCCCTGGCTGCGCGCCAGCGCGTGACGGATAAGCTTGCGGTCCGCCTGTTCGCGCGCCGTCTTGAGATTGAGCGCCTGCTCGTCTTCGCCCTCGATTTCGGTGAGATCGAGATCGGCCGCCCCGATCAGCTTGCCGTCGGCCATGATCACCGCCCGCTTGACCCGGTTTTCGAGCTCCCGGACATTGCCCGGCCAGTGCCAGGCATCGATCGCGGCCAGCGCGTCCGCGGAAAAGCCCCTGACCTGCGGGTTCATTTCCGCGGCAAACCGCTTGAGGAACGCCTTGGCCAGGAGCGGCGCATCGCCGGGGCGCTCGCTCAGCCCGGGGATCTTGATCACGATTTCGGCCAGGCGGTAGAACAGGTCTTCGCGGAAAGCGCCCTGCGCGATCATGCTCTCAAGGTCCTGGTGGGTTGCGCATACGATCCGCGTATCGACCGCGATGGGCGCACGCCCGCCGATCCGTTCGATGGTCCGCTCCTGCAGGAAGCGCAGCAGCTTGACCTGCAGCGGCAGGGGAATGTCTCCGACTTCGTCGAGGAACAGCGTACCGCCGCTGGCCTGCTCGATCTTGCCCTCGGTCATCTTCACCGCGCCAGTAAAGGCGCCTTTTTCGTGGCCGAACAGTTCGCTTTCGAGCAGGTTCTCGGGGATGGCCGCGCAATTGATCGCGACGAACGCCCCGTCGCGGCGATCGCTGGCATCGTGCAGGCCCCGTGCAAGCAGTTCCTTGCCGGTGCCGCTGGCGCCGAGCAGCATGACCGACACGTTGGTATTAGCGACCCTTTCGATGGTCCGCGCCACGCGCACCATTTCAGGCGCCGCGGTGATCAGGCCACCAAGCACCGTGTTGCCATCGCCCGAACGCGTCTGCAGCTTGCGGTTTTCCTCTTCGATGCGGAACAGGTTGAGCGCGCGGCGGACGATCAGGCCGAGCTGCTCGATATCCACCGGCTTCTGGTAGAAATCGTAGGCGCCGCGCTCGATCGCCTGCAGCGCGCTTTCCCGCGCTCCGTGTCCGGAGGCGACGATCACCTTGGTCTCGGGCCGCAATGCCATGATCTCTTCCAGCACGGCGAAACCTTCGCTGGTACCGTCCGGATCCGGCGGCAGGCCGAGATCGAGAGTGACGACCGGCGGCTCTTCCGCACGCAGCGCGGCGATTGCCGACGAACGATCTCCGGCGATGACGACATCGAAATCTTCGTATGCCCATTTGAGCTGCGCCTGCAGGCCCTCGTCATCTTCGACGATCAGAAGTTTCGGTTTTTCGTCAGCCATTATGCCACCTCGGCCCGGTTGTCGGGCTCGTCATCCCGTTGTTGTCGATCCAAATCGTCCGCCATCGCTGCCGTCGCAGCGCTGATCCGGGGCAGGCGGATGAAGAATCGCGTGCCCAGCCCCTCCTGCGATTCCACTTCCAGCCTCCCGCCCATCGCGCGGATGAGCTCGCGCGCTTCGAAGGCGCCAATGCCGAAGCCGTCGGCCTTGGAGGAATGGAACGGCTTGAACAGCTGGGTGCGGATGAACTCGCTGCTCATCCCTTCGCCCGCATCAGTAATCTCGATGGTCCCCGTGTTCTTGTCGGCATAGCCGGAGACGAGCACCGGCGCGTTTTCGGGGCTCGCATCGATGGCATTCTGGATCAGGTGGACCAGCGCCTGTTCCAAGGCCTCCGCCTGGCCCGCCACCTCGCAGGGTTGGACGTTGGCCAGGACGACCCGCGTACGGTCGGTCGCAATTCGCATCACCGTGGTACGCAAGACCTGGTCGAGCGCAACCTGCCGCACCGGCTCTGTATTGCTGCCCCCATATCGCCCCAGGCGGGCCAGCAGCGCGTTCAGCTTGTCGGCACTGTTGGTGAGGGTGACCAGCATGTCACGCCGGAACTCGGGATTGTCGGCATGCTTTTCGGCATTCCGGGCGAGTAGGGAAAGCTGGCTCGCCAGGTTCTTGATGTCGTGCATGACGAAGGCGATCCGGCGGTTGAACTCGTCGAACCGGTGCGCTTCGCCGAGCTTTTCCTGCCCGGCCTGTTCGGCGAGGTAGCTGCCAAGCTGGCGGCCCACCACCCGGAGAAGGTCAAAATCTTCCCAGTCGAGCTTGTGCGGGACTTCAGGGCGCGCCAGCAGGACCAGCCCGACCAGCCGGCCGAAATGAAGCAGCGGCACCAGCGCCCAGCCGGCTTCGCATGCCATCAGCCATTCCGGCAGCTCCACCGCAGAAACCTGGTCGTCGCGCCCGGCGCGGACCTGGTCGAGATCGACCACATAATCCATTTCCTGCAGCTTGAAGGCGAGTTCCCGCGGGAATGCGATGGCCGGCATCGCAAGCCCCGCCCATTGCCACCTTGCATCGAGGACCAGATTGTCTTCTTCATTCGGAGTCAGCAGCGCCCCGCCCGGGCTGTCGGTGATTTCGGCCATGGCCTGCACCACCCGCTCGTGGAGCGGCAATGCACCTGCCCCGCCCTTGCCGATCGTGCGCGTGAGCCGGAGCCATTCCTCGCGGTAGTCATAACGGTGCTGGAAAAGGTGCTTGGCGATCGTTACCCGCACCAGCGAGCGCAGTTTCCGGCTCGGCAGCAGGAAGATCGCTACGGTGCTGGCGAAGACGACGAACACGATCTGGACGAGGCGCCACAGATCGCCCCCGAGATGTGCCAGACCCTGGGCGACCAGGATCATCCCGATCAGGTAACCCCCAATCGCCAGCAGCGAGACGGACTGGAAAGCGACCGATCGAGACGGACGGAACCGCGTGGCCATGCCTCCGGTGCCGTGCCCGATCGCCAGCAGCGCCACCATGGCGATGATGAGGACGCCGCGAAGTTCGGCCAGCAGG
>CAYRCH010000021.1:0-15662 GCA_964422665.1 uncultured Sphingomonadaceae bacterium
AAGGCCGCCGCAGAGCGGATGATGGCCCCGAGATTATGCGGATCGGTAACCTGGTCGAGCACGACGACGGGTCGCTTTTCGCCAGGCACCAGCACTTCGGCAAGGGCGAGCTCGGCCAAAGGCTCGCATTCCAGGACAAGGCCCTGATGCGGTGCATCGCGCGCCACGAGCCGCGCAAGGTCCGGACCATCGGCGTATTCCACGGGGAAGTCAGGAGGTAGCTCGCCGTCAAGCGAAGCTATGCCTTCGCGCGTCGCCCAAAGCTTGCGATGCCGGCGCGCAGGGTTCCGAAGCGCGGCTTCCACCGCATGACGGCCCCACAGGCGCACGTGACCGGCAGTGCCGCGTCCGCTTCCGCGCCCGCCCTGCATCCGGCCGGCACGGCCCCGCAATGCGCGCTTCTCGCCCTTTCGTGCCAAGGATCGTCCCTTTTGCTGTTTGCCGTCGCACCCCCTGCCAGCGCGGCCATTGACAGGCAAGCAAGGCTTCGCCATTGGGGCGCCTCTCGGCTCGCGGAGCCCCTCTGTCAGAGGCTCCATTGCGGCATTTCTCGCCAGTGGCGACGTGGACAGGTGGCCGAGTGGTTAAAGGCAGCAGACTGTAAATCTGCCCGCGCAAGCGTACGCTGGTTCGAATCCAGCCCTGTCCACCACCGCCCCCAGTGAAATTCTAACCTCAGGCAGGTTCCGGTTCGGGGGTTCCAGCGGTTCGTGAGCGGGCAATGTCCCAGGCCGCGATTATGGCGTTGACGAAGCGCCAGATGGCCGCCGTCGCGATGATGCTGACCAGGCCGTCCACCGCATAGTGATACGCCAGATGCACCGACCCGATCCAGATCAGCACGAAGAACGCGAAGAAGATTTTGCTTGCCAGCGGTGAAACGGGTCGGATGGCGAGCCAGAACAGGAAGGCCATGGCCACGTGCATACTGGGCATGGCTGTAATCCCGCTGCCGAGTCCGCGCTCTCCGGCATGATACCAGCCGAGCAGGAGCTCCTGCACGCGAAGGGTCATGACGGGGACGTGCTCATTCGCGCCATTGAGGTATGCCATCTGCGCATCGAAGGTGGAATCGCCCAGGATGGGATTCATGAAAACAGGACCTACGGAGGCGAGGGTGATGGCCATCGCGCCGCCGACCAGAGTCCAGATGAGCACGAAACCCAGCATATAATGGCGCCGCACGCGGTCTGCGGCTGGATAGAAGATGAAGAACAGGGTTCCCATGTAAATGAGCAGCATCCACACATGGTAGAGCGCTGCCATCAGGGCGGTGATGACCGGATAGCCGAAAACAGGCTGGAGCACCTGCCACGCATCGTAGCCGAAGAAGATTGCGCGATCCCAGGCGATGAACGCGTGGTCCCAGCTGTACGAATTGAACAGCGGGATCATCGATTTGAGTTTGGAGAAAAACGGCATGAAGATGATTGCGATCGCGAGCAGCGGCAGCCGCGTGAGGAATTGGGGGCCTCGAAGTCGTGCTATATAGGTGTCGATCAGGAAACGGGTCGGGCGATCCGGCTTGTTTCGGATGAGCAGCGAAACCACATCGATCACGAGCATGGCAAATGCTGCAGTCGCATAGAGGCGTGCATTGGTCGCTATGAGTTCCGGTCCCACACCAAGGTCGTAACTGGCGAACAGTACTAGGCATCCACCCATCAGCAGCAGTGCAACCACATGGATCGGAAGATCGGCCACCATTGCAGCCCTGACCGATCCGTCTCGTTCCTCTTGAGCATAATCGTGTGGCATGGTGCCGCCCCCTGGATAGGGAAGGCATTAGGCAGGAATGGTTAATGCGGCGCTACCAACTGATGATGGGGCGCTTTTGCTTGTAGGGTAGGGCCGGGCAACCTAGATGGGCCCTATGGCTGGTGATTTGCTGGACAATAGGGGCCGAGGAGAAGCGGCCTGGACATGGCCGTCGATCCACCCGGAAGGGCGGAAATTCGGGATTATTGCGCTGGGGCTTAGCCTCGTTTTCGCGTTTCTCGCGTGGGAAACGCTGGCCTGGCCGCTGGCTTTCCTGTCGCTTGGCATCATGGCGTTTTTCCGAGACCCTGAGCGCGTCGTGCCGCAAGGCGCCCGGTTGATACTCGCACCTGCTGATGGACTGGTGACCCTGATCAGCCAGGTCCCTCCGCCGCGCGAGCTCCGGATCGATGACGGCAGCGGCACGCCCGGCCTGGGCGATGCGCCGGTCACGAGGATCTCGATCTTCATGTCGGTGTTCGACGTTCACATCAATCGCTCTCCCGTTGGGGGAACCGTGCGGCGAGTGGTCTATATTCCCGGAAAGTTCATGAACGCGGACCTGGACAAGGCCAGCGAAGAGAATGAGCGCCAGCATTTCCTGGTCGAGATGGGCAATGGCATGCTGGTTGGTTTCACGCAGATCGCCGGTCTGGTTGCGCGCCGGATCGTGCCTTTCGTGAAGGCGGGCGACATAATCGCTGCCGGTCAGCGAGTCGGTCTGATCCGCTTCGGCAGCCGCGTGGACGTGTTTCTTCCGGCCGGTACCGATTCCAGGGTCCTGATGGGGCAGAAGGTCATTGCCGGCGAGACCGTGCTCGCGGAAATCGGCGAGCAATTGCTGATCGAAGGCGTCAGTCAGTGAACCCTCCTGAACCGGGCGACAATCGGCCCCCGGCCGCTCACGACAAGGGGATACGGCTCGGTCCGAAAGCAAGCGAAGACGAAGTGCCCGTCAAGGGTCGGATGCCGGGGGGGCTGACGCTGCGAGCAGTCGCCCCCAATGCGATTACTGCCGCGGCGCTCTGTTCCGGCCTTACGGGCATTCGTTTCGCCATCTCGGGAAATTTCGAGATGGCCGCCTTTGCCATCCTGCTGGCCGGACTCCTCGATGGGATCGATGGACGTATCGCCCGGCTGCTGAAGGCCCAGTCGCGTTTCGGCGCCGAGCTGGACAGCCTGGCGGATTCGCTGAGTTTCGGAATGGCTCCGGCGCTGGTCCTGTTTATGTGGTCCCTGCAGGACTTGCCGCGTTTCGGCTGGTTCGCGTCGCTGGCTTTCGCAATCTGCTGCGCATTGCGATTGGCGCGGTTCAATGCCCAGATCGACGTGGATCACCAACCTCACAAATCGGCTGGCTTCCTGACGGGGGTGCCCGCCCCCGTAGGAGCCGGCCTCGCATTCCTGCCGTTCTATCTCTGGATGGCAACCGGCAATGAGACGTTTCGCGAACCCGTGTTGGTGGCGATATGGATTGCGGCCATCGCGTTCCTGATGATCTCCAACCTTGCAACGCTGAGCTGGACATCCATCCGCCCGCGGCGCTCGGTCCGGCTTGAATTGATCGCGCTGATCGGGATCGTCTTTACAGCTCTGCTTACCGAGCCATGGTGGACGCTGGCGGTTATCTGCGGGATCTATCTGGCGCTCATGCCCTGGGGCGTGTTGCGTTATGCGAAGGTCAGGCGGCAGCGCGAAGCTCGGGCAGGGCTGTAACGGGCGCAGGGCGCTTGCGAAGCGCCGGGCGCAATTGCACCACGCTGGACGCGGATGCGGCCGGCAGATCATGCCATGTCACGCCCACGCGCTCGGCCGGCAGGTGACCGATCGTCGCTGCGAGTTGCTGAGCCGTCCGCCAGACGAATGCCAGCGAATGCGCCAGAGAGCCGAGGGCGGCAAATGCCGCGACGGCCAGCAAAAAAACGACGAGGAGGTTGATTGTGGTCATGAAGCAATTCCTGTCCCTGTCGAAAGCCCTGTTGAGGGCCTGTGGAAAGCCTGTGGATAAAACCTCATCCTAACTTGAGCGTAGAAGTTTCGTTCCAATATGGAGCTTATGTTCCATTAATGTTCCACATGTCAACCTGATTTGTTCTATTCGGTCGGTGGAATACGCGGCCAGAGCATTTCCCGCTGGATTTTCCGGCGCGCGGCGTCTACTGCGCGCCCGCCCATTCGGATTGAAGGCACTCCCTGATCCGTGTCGATGGGTAATTCGCATGGATGGCGCACAGACCGGTGCCTTCGCGGGATACTCCGCAATCGGGTTCCAGCTATCCAGAGGCATAACCGGAAAGGAATTGACCATGGCGGTACCCACCGTCACGATGCAGCAATTGATCGAGGCCGGCGTACACTTCGGCCACCAGACCCACCGCTGGAACCCGCGCATGAAGCCGTACATTTTCGGCGCGCGCAACGGCGTTCATATTATTGACCTGTCGCAGACCGTGCCGCTGATGCAGCGCGCGCTGGACTTCGTGAACGCCACGGTTCGGGCCGGCGGCAAGGTTCTGTTCGTCGGAACGAAGCGCCAGGCGCAGCAGCCGGTGCTGGAAGCGGCCCGTTCCTGCGGCCAGTATTACGTCAATCATCGCTGGCTCGGCGGCATGCTGACCAACTGGAAGACGATTTCCGGGTCCATCAAGCGGCTCAAGTCGATCGAGGAGCAGCTTTCGGGCGACACTTCGGGTCTGACCAAGAAGGAACTGCTCGATCTCAGCCGCAAGAAGGAAAAGCTGGAGCTTTCCCTGGGCGGTATTCGCGACATGGGCGGCATTCCTGACGTGATGTTCGTGATCGACGCCAACATGGAAGAGCTGGCGATCAAGGAAGCCAACGTGCTCGGCATCCCCGTCGTGGCGGTTCTCGATTCCAATGTCGATCCTTCGGGCATCGCCTTCCCGATCCCGGGCAATGACGATGCCAGCCGCGCAATCCGGCTTTACTGTGATGCCGTGGCCGCTGCCGCCTCGAAGGGCGACGCGGGCGCAATCCAGGATTCCGGTGCCGATATCGGCGCGATGGAAGCGCCGCCGGCCGAAGAGGCAGCAATTGCTCCTCAGGCCGCCGCCGAAGCGTAATCGTTCCGGCATAAAAGCCGGGGCCAGTGCCTCCGGGTCGTCTGATGACGGCCTGGAAGGCCATAGCAATTCAAGAGGTACAGAAAATGGCTGCTTATACTGCCGCTGACGTGAAGGCCCTGCGCGAGAAGACCGGCGCCGGCATGATGGATGCGAAGAAAGCGCTCGAAGAAGCGGGTGGCGACATGGAAGCCGCGGTCGACGCGCTGCGCGCCAAGGGCCTCGCCACCGCCCAGAAGAAATCCAGCCGCACGGCCGCCGAAGGCCTGGTCGGTGTGGCGGTTGCCGGGACCAGCGGCGTCGCCGTAGAGGTCAATTCCGAAACCGACTTCGTCGCCAAGAACGACCAGTTCCAGGATTTCGTCCGGAATGTGACCGATGTCGCGCTGTCGCTGGGCAGCGACGATGTCGAGGCGCTGAAGGCTGCCGCCTATCCGGGTGGCGGCACGGTGTCGGAGAAACTGACCGAAAACATCGCGACTATCGGCGAGAATCAGCAGCTGCGGCGAATGAAGCACGTTTCAGTGAGCCAGGGCGTAGTGGTGCCTTACATGCACAATGCCCAGGCCCCCAATCTCGGCAAGATTGGCGTGCTTGTGGCGCTGGAAAGCAGTGCCGACACGGCGGTCCTCGAAGATCTGGGCAAGAAGCTCGGCATGCATATCGCCGCGGCATTCCCGATGGCCCTGGATGCCGACGGGCTGGACGCCGACGTGATCGAGCGTGAGCGCAAGATCGCCGCCGAAAAGGCTGCCGAAAGTGGCAAGCCCGCCGAAGTGCAGGAAAAGATGGTCGACGGCGCGGTGAAGAAATTCGCCAAGGAAAACGCGCTGCTCAGCCAGGTCTATGTGATCGACAACAAGACGCCTATCGCCGACGTGCTCGCCCAGGCGGGCAAGGAAGCTGGCGCTGCGATCTCGCTGAAGGACTATGTCCGCTTCCAGCTCGGCGAAGGCATCGAGAAGGAAGCCAGCGACTTCGCCGCGGAAGTGGCGGCGGCCGTTTCCGGCTAATTCCCGCGTCTTGAACGAAAATTGGCGGCCGCCGGACTTTGGTTCGGCGGCCGTTTTCACGTGTTCCAGCCGCAACCTGCAACTTCTACACTACGTCACCCGGTCAAACGTTGTTTATTATACGGTATTTCAATCGGTTATCGCAATTCCGTGTGATCTTCCAAACCGGCGCGTCGGAAAGCGTGAGCGTCCTCATCCGAATCCAGCGATGTCAAAGAGCCGCGGCGACACTGACACAGGGCGGGGCTTGTAGGACAGCTCTATTTCGCCCGAAGTTCGAGCAGCCAAAGGTCGGGCTGGGTGAACAGGCGGAAGGGCAGCACACTGGTTCCCAGCCCAGCCGACACGATCAGCGTGTTTCCTCGTTCACGTACCAGTCCGCAGGCATAGCGATCGCCATAGCGGGACATGGTGGCCGGCGACCCGCCCCAGGGATAGCCGATCTGGCCGCAATGGGTGTGTCCGGCGAGCATGAGCCACGTTCCAGCGGGCAATTCGGCGAAGGGGTCCGGACTGTGACTGAGGACGACCTGTCCCCCACCGAGCGACTGCATGGCCGCCAGGACCTCGTTCGGCCGGGCGTGACCGGTGAAGTCGTCATCGAGTCCGCCGATTCCCAGCGGACCTGCGCGCATCGCGCGGTTGGCAAGCACGACCACGCCGAGTTTCTCCAGTTCCTCAGTCACCTCCGCGATATCGCGCCAATGATCGTGGTTGCCGGGTACCGCGAAGACACCTAGCGGAGCCTGCAAGGCGCCGAGCGGGGCCACGCTCTCGGACGTCGAATAGTGGCGCGTTGCCGTGCGCTTGTCGCTCACCAGGTCGCCGGCGATCAGCACGATGTCGGGATCGAGCCGGTTTACCCGCTCCACGATGCCCGCGAGCCGTTTTGGCGGCATGTCGGGACCGGCGACATGCAGGTCGCTGATCAGCACGGCGCGAACCGATGCGGCGCCAGCGGGAAACCCGGGAAGGGCGACTGCAACCCGCCGAATGACGGGATCGGCCATGGTGTCATGCCAGGCCTTGGCACCAATACCGAGCGCGGCGGCAAGCAGCGCCAGCAACACTAGACGGAGCTTGCCTACTGCGGGCCGCCCAACCGTGACCACTTTCAGAACGGCTCGCAGGCGCGGCCCTGTTCGTCGAGCTGGGCGATCTTGGTGTATTCGCTGCCGTTCCAGCGGAAATAGGGAAAGCAGGAATAGGCCAGGCCCGCCTCGATGTCGGGGAAGTTGTCCGCGCCCCGGCTGACGAGGAAGTTCACGAAGCCCTGGTTGCCGTAGATCACGCGCCACGACCCTGACGCGTCCTGGGACAGCACCGTCGAGTTCATCCCGACATGGCCGTTGCAGAAAGTTCCGCCGTCGCCGACCACGGCCTCGGGGCGGCCGTCGCCATTGAGATCGCGCACAAGGGTGACCGAGGCTTCCGAGAAGCCCGAGGGATCATCGGTACACGCAGTCCATTTGCCGCCGCCGACAGGCTGTTTTCCGGCCGCGCGAAGCAAAGTTTCGCGTTCCGCAGCGGACAGCGCAGCCACCTCCGGCAACGGGTCGCCGGGCCAGTCGAACAGCTTCTCTTGTGAGAGCGGACCGTTGGCCTGCGAAGTTGCCTGAGCCATGGCGGGCGGGGCAGCTTGCTCCGGCGCCGGACCGGCCGCGGCAAGTGCGGCGCAAGCGGTCGGCGCGCCGTAATCGATGCCGTTGAAGCGGCGCATGCCGGGGCAGGCGGAATCGCGCGCTTCGAGCGAAAGATCGTGCCAACCGGAGCTGGTCGTCCGCTCGAAACCGACGATCCCGTCTTCGCCGATCAGCCTCTTCCAGCTCTCGTCCGCTTGCTGCGCAAGGATCGCAAACCAGGCGCCCGGCTTGCCGTAGCAGGCAGGATCGACATCGGCGATATGCGCTTCCGCCCGGCCATCCGCGTTCAGGTCTATGAAGGCGACGCGGGGATTTGACGGTTTGCCGCAGCGGTTCACTGGGCGCCCATCCTGCAGCGGGAAACCTGCTTCCTCGAACAGCTGGATTGCCTGCGCCGCCTCCAGTGCGGGCTGCGCAGCGGGCGATTGCCCATATGCCGTGCCGGACGTGGCCAGGAAGAGTCCCCCACACAGGACCGAGATCGAAAGCCGCTTCATATTGCCCCCCAAACTCGCGAACCCTCCGCAGGACTTAACATGGGAGCCCGGATTGCCAAGCTCGCAGCGGTAAGGTCCTGATACTTCGCCCCTGATAGTTGGTACCTGATACTTGGCACCGGCACGGCGTGCTCTATAAGGGCGCCGCCCAACCAGCCCATAGAGAACAAGCCCAATGGCCCTGCCGAAATTGAAACGTGTCCTGCTCAAGCTGTCGGGCGAGGTCCTGATGGGCGAACAGCAGTACGGGATCGATCCGGCCGTGGTCACCGAGCTCGCCAAGGAAGTGAAGCTGGCGAAGGAAACCGGGCTCGAAATCGCGCTGGTGATCGGCGGGGGCAATATCTTCCGCGGGATGGCCGGCGCGGCGCAGGGCATGGACCGGGCGCAGGCGGATTATATGGGCATGCTGGCGACGGTGATGAATGCGCTGGCGATGCAGAGCGCGCTCGAGCAGCTGGGGGTCCATACGCGGGTGCAGAGCGCCATCCAGATGGACGCCGTGTGCGAGCCGGTGATCCGCCGGCGCGCAGAGCGCCATCTCGAAAAAGACCGCGTGGTGATTTTCGCGGCAGGCGTGGGCGCGCCCTATTTCACCACCGACAGCGGCGCTGCTTTGCGCGCGGCGGAGATGCAGTGCGATGCGCTGCTCAAGGGAACCAGCGTGGATGGAGTCTACGACTCCGATCCGAAGAAAAATGCGGACGCGAAACGTTACGATACAGTGAGTTACGACCGCGTCCTGGCCGACAATCTCAAAGTGATGGATGCTTCCGCCGTGGCGCTTTGCCGCGACAACGGGATCCCGATCGTGGTGTTCTCGATCCGCGAAAAGGGAAACCTGGCCCGCGTGCTGGCCGGCGAAGGCGTACAGACGATAGTGCAGGAGGACGCCTGACATGGCGAAATACGACAAGGCCGACATAGAGCGGCGGATGCAGGGTGCGCTCGACAGCCTGAAGGGCGACCTTTCGGGCTTGCGGACGGGGCGGGCGAATGTCTCGCTGCTCGATCCGGTGCAGGTCGAGGTTTACGGGGCGATGATGCCGCTCAACCAGGTGGCGACCGTCAACGCACCCGAACCGCGCATGCTGAGCGTGCAGGTCTGGGACCGCGCCAATGTCACCGCGGTGGAGAAGGGCATCGCCCATGCCAATCTCGGCCTCAATCCCAGCGTGGACGGCCAGACCATCCGGCTGCCGCTGCCGGACCTGACCGAGGAGCGCCGCCGGGAACTGGCCAAGCTGGCCGGCAAATATGCCGAGAACGCCAAGATCGCGATCCGCAATGTCCGCCGCGACGGCATGGAAGCGCTCAAGGAAGACGAGAAGAAGAAGGAAATCTCCGAGGACGACCGCAAGCGGATGGAAGAGGAAGTCCAGAAGCTGACCGACCGCTTCGTCAAGGAAACCGAAGAAGCGGCGGCGGCCAAGGAGAAGGAAATCCTCACCCAGTGAGGCAATCGGGCCCAAGAGCGTGCCAATGACTGCGGCGAGGCATGTCGCCATCATCATGGACGGGAATGGCCGCTGGGCGAAGCGGCACCATTTGCCGCGCGCAATGGGCCACCAGCGCGGGGTCGAGGCGGTGCGCAATCTCGTCCGCGGCCTGAGCCCGCTCGGGCTCGAATGCCTGACGCTCTATGCGTTCTCTTCGGAGAACTGGAAGCGGCCGGAGGAAGAGATTGCCGACCTGATGCGGCTGATGCGCAAGTTCATCAAGTCGGACCTGCCGGAATTCATCGCCAATGATGTCCGGCTGAAAATCATTGGAGATTACAAGGCGTTGGCCCCAGACATCGTCGAAATGCTCGAGGATGCGCTGGAGCGGACCGCGGGCGGCAAGCATACGCTGGCCGTGGCTCTGAATTACGGATCGCAGCAGGAAATCGCCCGCGCGGCGGCGAAGGCGGCTCAGCAGGGCGAAGTGACGGCGGAAGCGATCTCCGCAAACCTCGATACGGCGGGCCTGCCGCCGCTCGACCTGCTGGTGCGGACGAGCGGGGAAGTTCGCCTGTCGAATTTCCTGCTGTGGCAGGCGGCCTATGCCGAATTGTGGTTCACCGATGTGCTGTGGCCCGATTTCACCGTCGCCCACCTGGAAGAGGCGCTGGCAAGCTTCGCGGAACGGGAGCGGCGCTTTGGCGGACGATAATTCGGTCGAGGTTCCGGTAAAGGTGAAAACCTCGGACCTGGGGGTGCGCACCGCCTCGGCCGTGGTGATGCTCGCCGTCGCGGGTGGAGTGCTGTGGCTCGGTGGCTGGCCCTGGAGGATCTTCGCGGCGCTGGTCGCGGCTGGCGTGCTGTGGGAATGGCGCCGCCTGGTGCAGGCATTCGCGGCTGGTCCTGCGGCGCTGGCAGCGTGGAACATTGCCGGCATCCTCTATATCGGCCTTGCGGCGGCGACGCTGATGGCGCTGCGCGAGGGAGCGAATGGATTTTTGAGCGTGCTGACCGTGGTGGCAATGGTGATCGCAACAGACGTGGGCGCCTATTTCGCCGGGCGGACCATTGGCGGGCCGAAAATCGCGCCGAAGATCAGTCCGTCCAAGACCTGGGCGGGACTGGGCGGTGGGGCGCTCTTGTCGGGTTTGACGCTGGTGGGCATATTTCTCGCGGGACTTAATGATCGGCCCTACGAAGTTCTGGCGCTGCCGCTTTTCGGGATCGGCATCCTGGCCGCAATCGTCGCCCAGGCGGGCGATTTCTTCGAGAGCTGGATGAAGCGGAAAGCGGGCGTGAAGGATTCGGGCAATCTCATACCGGGCCATGGCGGGCTGTTCGACCGGGTGGACGGGCTGCTGGCAGTCGCCTTCGTCATCGGACTGGTGATGCTGTTACAGGCTGTCGCTACATGACCCGCTCCATTTCCATTCTCGGCGCCACCGGCTCGATTGGCGCTTCGACGCTCGACCTGATCCGGCGCGACCGGGAAGCGTGGCGGGTGGTCGCGCTGACCGCCAATTGCCAGGCGCAGGAACTGGCCGCGCTGGCAAAGGAATTCTCCGCCGAAATCGCGGTCGTCGCCGATGAGAGCTGCCTGCCCGAACTGCGCGAGGCGCTGTCGGGATCCGGCATCGAAGCGGCGGGCGGGTCGCAGGCGTTGTGCGACGCTGCCGCGCGGGGGGCGGATGTCACGCTCGCGGCGATTGTCGGCTGCGCGGGCCTCGCCCCGACAATGGCTGCGATCGAGCAGGGGCGGATCGTCGCCCTGGCCAACAAGGAAGCGCTGGTTTCCGCGGGTGATGTGATGACCGCTGCCGTGGCCGAGCATGGCACCACCCTGCTGCCGGTCGATTCCGAGCACAATGCGATTTTCCAGTGCATGGCCGGCAACGACATCGCCGATGTCCGCCGCATCACGCTGACCGCAAGCGGCGGACCGTTCCGGACCTGGAGCATGGAGCGGATCGCTGCTGCCACCCCCGCCGAGGCCGTGGCGCACCCAAACTGGGACATGGGCGCCAAGATCAGCGTCGACAGCGCCACGATGATGAACAAGGGGCTCGAACTGATCGAGGCATGGCACCTGTTCCCCGTGGGGCTGGAGCGGCTGCAGATCGTCGTGCATCCGCAGAGCGTGATCCATTCGATGGTCGAATATCGCGACCGGTCTACATTGGCGCAGCTTGGCCCTTCGGACATGCGCGTGCCGATTGCGTCGGCTCTGGCATGGCCGCGGCGGATCGAAACGCCATGCAAGCCGCTCGATCTGGCGGCACTCGGCGAACTCACTTTCTTCGCGCCCGATGAGGAGCGTTTCCCGGCCACGCGGCTGGCGAGGGAGGCGCTGGAAGCGGGCGGAGCTGCCCCGGCGGTGCTTAACGCGGCCAACGAAATTGCGGTCGCGGCCTTTCTTTCCGGTCAGATAGGGTTCAGCCGCATCGCCGCACAGGTCGAGGAGATGCTGCAGCGGGAATTGCCTAAACCTCCTGCCAACCTTTCCGATGTGATACTTATCGACCGCGAGGCCCGCCGGGAGGCGAGCCGCATGCTGGAGAGTGCCTGAATGATCGAGAGCCCACCCTTCTGGATGTGGATCGTCGGCTTCCTGCTCGTGCTCGGTCCGCTGGTGACCGTGCATGAGCTGGGACACTATCTCGTCGGGCGCCTGTTCGGTGTCAGGTCCGTGGTGTTTTCGGTCGGGTTCGGCAAGGAAATCGCCGGCTTCACCGACAGGCACGGAACGCGCTGGAAGCTTTCCGCACTGCCGCTGGGCGGTTATGTGCAGTTCAAGGGCGACATGAACCCCGCGAGCATGCCCGATGCCGAGGAATTGTCGCGCATCCCGCCTGCCGAGCGCGGCGGCAACTTCCACTTCGCACCGCTTTGGCAGCGCGCGCTGATCGTCGCCGCAGGTCCGGTGACCAATTTCCTTGTCGCGATCCTCATCCTTGCCGGATTTGCCGTGGCCTATGGCCAGGCGGTCACCCCGCCGGTGGTGGACACGGTGGTCGAAGAATCCGCGGCCGAACGGGCCGGTATCGAGGTCGGGGACAAGATTGTCGCAGTCGACGGCAACGCGACAAGCAGTTTCGAGGATGTCGCCAAGATCATTTCGATCCGCCCCGGCGAGCGGGTGAATCTGAGGCTCGAGCGCGAAGGACGCACGATCGATCTGCCGGTGACGATCGACACGCTCGTCGAATCGGACAATTTCGGCAATCAGTTCCGCACCGGCCGCCTTGGCGTGGGCGCTGCCGAACGGGTGATTGCACCCGTTTCGCCGGCGGCGGCGGTCCCGCTCGCGGTGCGCCAGACCGGCGAAATCACGAATATGATGGTGACCGGCGTGTGGCAGATCATTACCGGCCGCCGGCCCGTGGAGGAACTGGGCGGACCGGTCAAAATCGCCAAGTTTTCCGCCGAACAGCTGTCGCTCGGATGGACCTCGTTCATATGGTTCGTGGCGATGATTTCAATTAACTTGGCATTCATTAACCTGCTGCCAATTCCCGCGCTCGACGGCGGGCACCTGGCTTTCTACGCGGCCGAAGCGGTCCGTCGGAAGCCTGTCGGCGCCCGGGGTCAGGAGTGGGCGTTCCGCACGGGGATGGCTTTTGTCATCGCACTTATGCTGTTCGTCACGATCAACGACGTCGCCTCTCTGTCGGTTTTTGGCAGTTAGAGCGGGGAAAGGTGGCGAAACACGGCTGAATCTTCCCGACTTCGCTTGATCGGTTTCCGCGCATAGGGCACAGGGCGGGCCTCCTGCGGCCGTATTGAGGCAGCCAGCGACAAGCGGCCGATCGGGACGGGGAGCCGTGTAGGAGAATGGACGGGAAATGAGCCGGACGGCCAAGACAATTGCAAATTCGCATTTCGCCGCTGCGCTGATGTGCGGCTCGATCCTCGCTGGCGTGCCCGCGATCGCGTTCGCACAGGATGCGGACGAAGGCGTCGCGACAGAGGCGGAAGACCCGTTGCAGGACGATGCCACGCCGCCCCCGGCACCGGCACAGCAGATGATCCGCTCGATCGTGATTTCGGGTGCCCAGCGCCTGGAGCCGGAGACGATCATTTCCTACATCCGCATGCGGCCTGGCGAGCCTTATACGCAGGCAGTGGCGGACGAGGCGCTGAGGGATCTCTACGCCACCGAGCTATTCTCCGACGTGCAGGTTCGTAACAATGCGGGCGCCGTGGTGATCGAAGTCACCGAGAATCCGATCATCAACCGGATCGTGCTTGAGGGTAACAAGCGGATCAAGGACGACAAGATCCGCCCGGAAATCAACCTCGCTCCCCGGCAGATTTTCACCCGGTCCAAGGTGCGTGCCGACGTCGCCCGCATCATCGAGCTTTACAAGCGGCAGGGGCGTTTTGCCGCGAGCGTCGAACCCAAGATGGTCACGCTGGACCAGAACCGCGTGGATATCATCTTCGAGATCACGGAGGGTCCCAAATCCAAGGTTCGGCAGATCAATATCCTCGGGAACGAGGCGTTTTCGGACGGCAGGCTGAAGGGTGAGATGGTCACCAAGGAATCCGGCCTGCTCAAGATATTCAGCTCGAACACCAGCTATGATCCGGATCGCCTTGCTTTCGACCAGCAGAAGCTGCGCCAGTATTACCTCACCGAAGGCTATGCCGACTTCCGCGTGATCTCGGCAGTAGCTGAACTCACCCCGGACAAGCGCGACTTCATCATCACCTATGTGGTGGAAGAGGGCGAGCGCTACAAATTCGGCAATGTCTCGGTGGAGAGCCAGATTCGCGACTTCTCCAGCGAGAGCCTGTCCGCCAATGTGCCGATGAAGACCGGCGACTGGTTCAATGCGCAGCAGATCGACGATACAGAAGAACAGCTGACCGAGCTGGCCGGCACGTTCGGCTATGCTTTTGCCGAAGCCAACACGCAGATCAATCGCAACCGCGAAGATCTGACCATGGACGTGACCTTCGTGCTCAACGAAGCGCCCCGGACCTATATCGAGCGGGTTGAAATCAACGGCAATACGCTGACCCAGGACAAGGTCATTCGCCGCGAGTTCCGGGTGGCGGAAGGCGATGCCTTCAACTCCCTGCAGGTCCGGCGCTCGACCAACCGCATCAATTCGCTGGGCTATTTCCAGGAGAATTTCGAAATCGAGCAGAAGCCGGGCAGCACGCCTGACCGGATCGTGCTTGAGGCTAACGTCCAGGAGCAGCCCACCGGCGAATTGTCGCTCTCGGCTGGTTTCTCCAGCCTTGAAAGCTTCGTGCTCCAGGGCTCGGTGCGGCAGAACAATTTCCGCGGCCGCGGCCAGACCGTCGGCACCAGCCTCAACTGGTCGCGCTATTCGCGCAGCGCCCAGATCAGCTTCACCGAACCTTACGTGTTCGACAAGAACTTCTCGCTCGGCGTCAATGTGTATCGGCGCGATTACAACAGCTTCAACTTCTTCAGCAGCGAGCGGCAGAACACGTTCAAGCAGGCGACGACCGGCTTTAGCGTCCGCGCGGGCATCCCGCTGACCGAATATATGAGCCTGATCGGCAGCTACACGCTCAACTATGATGACGTGACGGTCGACGAAAGCCGCTTCTTCGGCGACTTCGATGGCGATGGCGTGCTGGGCTGCGAACCGATCCTCGCCGGACGCTATCTTTGCGACGCCCTGGGCCAGCGGCTCAGCTCGATTGTCGGTGCTTCGCTGGTTTATCGCAATCTCGACAATGCCGTTCGCCCGACCCGCGGCCTGAGTGCGGCGCTGACACTTGACGTTGCCGGGCTTGGCGGCGACGTGAATTATGCGCGGCTGCGTGCCAACGCCGCCCGTTACTGGCCGCTCGGACGCGGGTTCGTGTTCTCCGTCTCGGCCGAAGCCGGCCTGATCAAGGGCTGGGGCGGCGACGACGTCCGCTTGACCGACCGCTTCCAGCTGGGTGAGCCGCAAATTCGTGGTTTCGACATTCGCGGCATCGGGCCGCGCGTGCTGCGTCTGCCTTATATCGACACCGATGATGACGGCGTTGTCGACACGCCCATCTCGCTCGATCAGCTCGACGACGACCGTCGCGGTATCAGCGACGACGCGTTGGGCGGCAACGCCTATTACCTTGCACGGGCGGAGCTGGAAATCCCGCTGGGGACGGGTGCGCGCGAACTGGGTCTCAGGCCGTCAATTTTCATCGATGCAGGCGCCCTGTTCAATGTGACCCAGCCCGATCTTCTCGATCTTCCGCC
>CAYRCH010000021.1:15762-22382 GCA_964422665.1 uncultured Sphingomonadaceae bacterium
GCCCATACGCTCCTCAAGGAGGAGGGCGACGATACCAAGCGATTCTCGTTCAACGTAGGAACACAATTCTGATGATCAAAAATTTGACCCCGGCTCTGTTGGCCGGCCTCGCCATCCCAGCCATCATGTCGGCGGCGCCCGCGGCGGCCCAGGTCAACGGCATTGCCACTGTCGAGCCTGCCATCGTTGTAGCGCAGAGCCAGGCCCTGCAGACTGCCTACCAGCAGATCGGCACGACCTTCCAGGCGCAGCGGACCCAGATCGAACAGCTTCAGCAGCAGCGCACTTCGCTGGCGCAGCAGCTCGACACCAACAGCGACGGACAGCTGACCGACGAGGAAGTGGCCGCGGCGCAGCAGAACAATTCCTCTGTCGTGCAGCAAATCCAGGGTCTCGATCAGCAGATTGGCCAGGTGCAGGCGCCAATGCAGCGCGCGCGCGTTTACGTCGTGGAACAGGTCGCTGCCCAGTACGGCGCGGCGCTGGAGCAGGTGGTTAACAGCAACAGCATCACCTTGATCCTCAACCCCGAAGCGATCGTCTATGGTCCGAATGTGGACATCACGGAAGATGTTGCGGCGGCGCTCAATGCGCGGGTTACCTCGGTTGCAACCACCCCGCCGGAGGGCTGGGAGCCGGGCCGCAATTCGGTCCAGCTGTTCCAGCAGGTGCAGCAGGTGCTAATGCTCGCGGCCATGCAGGCCCAGCAGCAGCAACAGCAACAGCAGCAGTCGCAGCCCGCCCAGGGCGGCCAGGTCGAAGGCCGCTGACCGCAGCGCAGGGGAAGCGTAATGAGCGATGCGGCACCCCAGGGGGCCTATGATATCCGCAAGGTGCTCAAGGCCCTGCCGCACCGCTATCCCCTGTTGCTGGTCGACCGGGTCAGGGCGCTTGAACTGGGCGAGAGAATCCATGCGCTGAAGGCGGTGTCCTTCAACGAGGAATTCTTCCAGGGCCATTTCCCCGGTGCGCCGATCATGCCGGGGGTACTGCAGATCGAGGCGCTGGCCCAGGCGGCGGCAATCCTGGGCATCGAGACGCTCGAACTCGCCGGCACAGGCAAGCTCGTGTTCTTCATGGGCATCGAGAATGCCAAGTTCCGCGCGCCCGTGACCCCCGGATGCCTGCTCGATCTGGAAGTCGAGTTCCTCCAGAAGCGCAGCCGCGTCTACAAGTTCAAAGGGCGCGCCAGCGTGGACGGCAAGACGACGTGCGAGTGCGAGTTTACCGCGATGGTGGCCGATCCGCCCGGGGACGACGCCTGACGCTTGCTTTTTGGCGGCGATGCAACTAAGCGCGCCGCTTTCCCGATAATTGCAGGGCCGGTCGGCACCGGCTGACGCACGGAAGGACTTACGCCATGAAGGCCGATACGCATCCCGATTACCACATGATCACGGTCAAGATGACCGATGGCACCGAATTCCAGACGCGCTCCACCTGGGGCAGCGAAGGCGACACGATGACGCTCGAAATCGATCCGACCAGCCACCCGGCATGGACGGGCGGCACGCAGCGCCTGCAGGATGGCGGCCGCGTGGCCCAGTTCAACAAGCGTTTCGGCGGGCTGTCGCTCAAGAAGAAGTAATCGGCTTTCCGGAAACGGAAGCGAAGGGGCGGCTCCGCGGAGCCGCCCTTTTCATTTGGACGCCGGGTCGAAGCGAAGAGTTCCGGCCATTCGCCTTATGCCGTCATTGTCGAGCGCATGTCGCTGGCCGTCGGCAACCCCGACTTCGGGAAAGTCTTCATAAGGCCGCACGCCTTCGAGGCATGCGGCATTGATTGCATACTGGCCGGGGTCGGAGCGCGCCTGGTGGAAGCAGTGAATCCCGCAGTGCGAGCAGAAGTGATGCTGCGCAACGCCGGTATTGAACCGATAGCAGGTGAGGTCTTCTTCGCCCCTGCTCACGGTTAGATCCGCCTTGGGAACATAGATTATTACCGCGCCCTTCATGGCGCAGATCGAGCAATTGCAGCGCGAACCGGTGAGTTTCGCCAGCGTTCGGATCGTGAACTGCACGGCGCCGCAGTGGCAACTGCCGCGCCGCTCGATCATTTCATCAGGCACTGGCCCATCCCCAGGGCCTTTCCCGGTACCATTTGGTGATGACGTATTTCAGCCCCTTGCGGACCTTCATCGCGTGATGGAGCGTGGAGACATTGCCGCTGCCGTCGGGATTCCGGTTGTTCCAGCCAAGCAGCTTGCCCTGTTCGGGCTGCACGGTCTTTCCGATCACCTTGAACCGCGTCGCACCGCCCGATTCGACATCGTTCAGGTAAATCATGAAGGTCCAAGTCCGCTGTCCTGCGACGCTGCAGAACTGCTCCCAATCCGCGCCATCGGGATTGAACCAGTCGGTGTGCGCCTTGAATTCCTGGCCGACTTCGTACCGCTGCCCCTGGACCGGCTCCCCATGTTCCGGGGAGATGCCGTTGAACTGGAAGAGCAGCTCCTCCAGCTTCCGCACGGCCGGCTCGTCGGCCGGGAGGTCGCAGGTTTCGCTGGTGCGAAAGTAATTGTCGCCGTTCGAATCGGCGATGGTCGACGGGCGCCGGTCACGGTCGATCAGCGCCATCAGGTCGACGCATATATCGGGCGGCAGGAAATCGTCGACGATGAACAGGTCCAGCTTGGGCGAGGGCACGCGTTTCACCCCGGGGCGACGCCGCAGGACTTCGAAGGAAGATTCGCCAGGTGCAAGCATGGTGCGGTGATTAGCTTCTTCGTGCGCAGGTTCAATGACAGGATGCATCGCGCCTCGCGCAATCTTGTTGCGTGGAGAAGCCGCGAACGAAGTTTTCGCTTTGCATGGCGGGCGCTGTGTGCAACAGGCACGCGCCTGTGCGGCGAGCCTCTTGACGGGCCCTGCGCACCTGCCTGACAGCGCGCCGTCGGCACGATGCGGCTGGCACATGGCGATTGTAGCTCAGTTGGTTAGAGCGCCGGTTTGTGGTACCGGAGGTCGCGGGTTCAACCCCCGTCAATCGCCCCATGCCACCCGCGTGCCGGAGACTGTTCTCCGCGCGGATATTCGCGTGAAAGGTGGCTGGAAGCGATGGCCGATTATACGACACTGCCCGATTTCGATGCTCATGAGCATGTGGAGTTCGTCGATGATCCGGCATCCGGGCTGAAGGCGATCATCGCGATTCATTCGACGCATCTCGGGCCGGCTGCCGGGGGGACGCGTTTCTGGCGCTACGCAAATGCCGACGATGCGATGCGCGACGCGCTGCGGCTGTCACGCGGGATGAGCTACAAGAACGCCATGGCTGGCCTCCCGATGGGCGGGGGCAAGGCGGTGATCCTGGCAGGTGCGGATGGCCGCAAGACGTCTGAAATGCTGGCGGCGTTCGGCCGAACCATCGAACGGCTGGAAGGGCGCTACGTGACAGCGGAAGATGTCGGGATGAGCGAAGCCGACATGGTCGCCATCGGGCGTGAAACCCGCCATGTCTGCGGCCTCCCGGTGGACGAGGGGGAGGCTGGCGGCGACCCCGGACCCTTTACGGCGATGGGCGTGTTTTCCGGGATCAAGGCTGCAATCGGATTCCGTCTCGGTCGCAGCGATCTCGACGGGATACATGTGGCCATCCAGGGCGTGGGCAGCGTGGGAGGAGGAGTGGCTCGCCAGCTGGCGAAAGCCGGGGCGATAATCACCCTTGCTGATATCGACGCTGCGCGCGCTGCGATGGTGGCCGGCGAGGTGGGCGCCCGGGTGGTCTCACCCGATGAAATCATGGAAGTTCCGTGCGACGTATTCAGCCCCAACGCGCTGGGCGCGATCCTGGACGATGACAGTATCGCCCGGCTGGATTGCGCGATCGTGGCGGGCGGCGCCAACAATCAGCTGGCCCGGTCTGGCGATGGGGAGCAACTCGCGCGGCGCGGCATCCTCTACGCGCCGGACTACGTCATAAACAGCGGCGGGATCATCAATGTCAGCCTCGAATATCTGTGTCGGATGAAGGGCGAATCCTGCACTGCCGACAAGGTTCGGGAACGCATTTCCTGTATTCCCGAAAGGCTGGAGGAGATCTGGTCCGGCAGCGCCGATACGGGGCTCGCGCCCGACCAGGTTGCCGACCGGATGGCGCAGGAACTGATCGGCCGCGGCCCGGCAGCTGGTTGACTCGGTCCTTCACCCTTGCGGGCCGGTCCTGCACCTGCCAAAGCGACCCGCGAAAAGCGCTATTGATCCAATGCATGGTTTCGCCAATCCCGCCCGGTTCCTGCGGCTCGCTCGCTGGCTGATGCCGTCGTGCCTGTTGCTGGGCGTCGCCATCACCAGTCTCGTGGTCGTCTATGGCCTGTTCTATGCCCCGCCGGAACGGCTGCAAGGCGAGACGGCGCGCATCCTTTTCATCCATGTGCCCACTGCGTGGCTGGGAATGGCGGGATGGACGACCATCGCGATCGCCAGCTTTGTCGAGCTGGTATGGCGCCACCCGCTGGCAGCGCTGGCTGCGCGCGCGGCGGCGGTGCCCGGCGCGGTATTCACTGCGCTGGGACTGCTTACCGGATCGATCTGGGGGCGTCCCGCCTGGGGCACCTGGTGGGTGTGGGACGGACGCCTGACGAGTTTCCTGGTGCTGCTGTTCCTCTATTTCGGATACATCGCGCTTGCCGGCGCGCTCGACCGCGAAGGCGGCAATGGCCGGATCGCGGCAATCTTCGGGCTCGTGGGCGCAGTGAACATTCCGATCATCCACTATTCGGTTCTGTGGTGGAATTCGCTGCACCAGCCGCCGAGCATCTCGACCGGCGGTTCCGCCATGTCGGGTGAGTATCTTTACGGCCTGCTGGCCGGCGCGCTCGGTTTTTCGCTCATCTTCGGCGGCGTGGTGCTGATGCGGATGCGCGAATTGCTCGCGGAGGCACAGGCGGCAGCCCGGCTCCGCCGCCGGGCCTCCGGCGCCGCGGAAGGAATGGCCTGATGCG
Source organism: uncultured Sphingomonadaceae bacterium (assembly GCA_964422665.1). Taxonomy (GTDB): domain Bacteria; phylum Pseudomonadota; class Alphaproteobacteria; order Sphingomonadales; family Sphingomonadaceae; genus DASWIR01. The sequence goes on from CAYRCH010000021.1 coordinate 20,705, forward strand.
CGAAGCTCTCGACCAGTGGAATTTCGTGATCGCGGCCTATGCCGTGGTGATCATCGCTACCCTGATCCTGGTCGGCTGGAGCTGGCTGGCGATGAAGCGCGCCGAGGCGCGCCGTGACGAGGCGAAGCGGCGATGAGCAAGCTCAGGGCCAAACATCAGCGGCTGGTGCTGCTCGGGATCGCGCTGGTCGCCCTGATCGGCGCGGCGCTGCTGGCCGCGTGGGCGCTGCGGAGCCAGGCGAGCTATTTCTATGTGCCGAGCGACATCGCCGCCGATCCCCCCGAATTCGGGCAGGCGGTAAGGCTCGGAGGGATGGTCGAGACGGGATCGCTCCAGACCGCGGCCGACGGCGTGACCATCCAATTCATCGTCGGAGATGGAGAGGCGCGTGTGCCGGTTCGCTTCTCCGGCATCGTGCCGGATCTTTTCGTGGAAGGTTCAGGCGTGGTTGCCGAGGGCAGCTTGCAGCCTGACGGCACGTTCCTTGCGGAGAACCTGCTGGCCAAGCATGACGAGAATTACATGCCGCGCGAGCTCGAGCACATGAACGCCGAGCAGGTCCGCGCTACCATTGCAGAAACGGAATGATCGCCGAACTCGGCCTTGCCGCCCTGTGGCTGGCAGCCGTCTTGGCGCTGCTGCAACTGGCAGGGGGCGTGCTCGGCGTCCGGGACACGGATCACCCGCTTGCGGCGCTGGTGCGGCCCTCGGCTGTCCTGCAGGGCGCGCTGGCCCTGGCCTCCTTCGCCGCCTTGCTGTTGCTGTTCCTGCGCACCGATCTCTCGGTATTGCTGGTCGCAACGAATTCCCACTCGGCCAAGCCGCTGATCTTCAAGCTTTCCGGAGCGTGGGGCAATCACGAAGGCTCGATGCTGCTCTGGGTGACCGTTCTCGCCGCATCCGGGGCGCTGGTCGCGCTGCTCGAACGCCGCCTGCCCGAACGGACAATGATGGCGACGCTCGCCGCGCAAGCGGCGATTGCGGCGGGCTTCTACGCTTTCCTGCTGTTTTCCTCGAACCCGTTCGAACGGATCGATCCCGTCCCGCCCGAAGGGCTGGGGCTCAATCCGCTGCTCCAGGACATCGGGCTCGCGATGCATCCGCCGACGCTCTATTTCGGCTATGTCGGTCTTTCGGTCGCGTTCAGCTTTGCCGTCGGGGCGCTGGTGACGCGGCAGGTCACGCCCGATTTCGCCCGGGCAATGCGGGTCTGGGCGCTGGGTGCATGGATATTCCTCACTCTCGGCATCACGGCCGGTTCCTACTGGGCCTATTACGAGCTCGGCTGGGGGGGCTGGTGGTTCTGGGATCCTGTCGAGAACGCTTCGCTGATGCCGTGGCTTGCGGCTACCGCGCTGATCCATTCGGCGAGCGTGCTGGCCGCCCGGGATGCCCTGCGGACCTGGACGATCATGCTGGGCGTGGTCGCCTTTGCCATGTCGATGCTGGGCACGTTCCTGGTGCGCTCCGGCATCCTGACCAGCGTCCATGCATTTGCAGTCGATCCGGAACGCGGCACCTTCATCCTCGTGCTGCTGGCGCTCTATGTCGGCGGCGCGCTGCTGCTGTTTGCCCTTCGCGCGGGAGCGATCGCGGAAGGGGAGAGGTTTACCGCGGTAAGCCGTGAAGGCGCTCTGGTGGTGAACAACCTCGCGCTCTCGGCCATCCTCGGCATCGT
>CAYRCH010000022.1:0-3768 GCA_964422665.1 uncultured Sphingomonadaceae bacterium
GTCGAAGGCATGCCCTGGCTCGGCACCTTCCATTCGATCTGCGCGAAAATGCTGCGCCGCCACGCCGAGCTGGTCGGGCTCCAGTCCAACTACACGATCATCGACACGGACGACCAGCTGCGGCTTCTCAAACAACTCATCGCCGACAACGACCTGGACGAGAAGCGCTGGCCCGCACGCCAGCTGGCCGGGCTGATCGACCGGTGGAAGAACCGCGGGCTCAACCCCGGCGATCTCGATGCGGTGGAGAACGAGGCCTATGCCAATGGCCGCGGGGCGCAGATGTACGGCCTCTACCAGGACCGGCTGAAGGCGCTGAATGCCTGCGACTTCGGCGATTTGCTGCTGCACATGCTCAACATCTTCCGCACCCATCGCGACGTGCTGGAGCAGTACCAGCAGCGCTTCAAATATGTGCTGGTGGACGAATACCAGGACACCAATGCCGTCCAGTATCTCTGGCTGCGGCTGCTCGCCCAGACCCGCAAGAATATCTGCGTGGTCGGGGACGACGACCAGTCGATCTATTCATGGCGCGGCGCGGAAGTGGCCAATATCCTGCGCTTCGAGAAGGATTTTCCCGGGGCCAAGGTCATCCGGCTGGAGCAGAACTACCGCTCCACCGCACCGATCCTCGCCGCCGCTTCCGGCCTGATCGCGGAGAACAGCCAGCGGCTCGGCAAAACCTTGTGGACCGAGGTGCCGGGCGGCGAGAAGCTCCGCGTGATCGGCGTCTGGGATGCGCCCGAGGAAGCGCGCCGCGTGGGCGAGGAGATCGAGCGGCTGGAACGCGAAGGCGCCCCACTCGACCGGGTGGCGATCCTCGTGCGCGCGCAATACCAGACCCGCGAATTCGAGGACCGCTTCATCCAGATCGGCCTCAATTACCGGATCATCGGCGGCTTCCGCTTCTACGAACGCACGGAAATCCGCGATGCGCTGGCCTATCTCAGGGTGATCGCGCAGCCGCAGGACGACCTCGCTTTCGAGCGGATCTACAACCAGCCCAAGCGCGGGCTCGGCGCCAAGACGCTCGAAAAGATGCACCAGCATGCTCGCCGGCAGAATATCCCGCTCGCCGCCGCCGCGCTGGAACTGGCCGACAGCGACGAATTGCCGCCCCGCGCCCGCGCCACCATCGGGCAGCTGATGGCCGGCTTCCTCCGCTGGCGGCAGATGGAGGAGCAGGTCAGCCCCGCCGAACTGCTGCGCACCGTGCTGGAAGAGACGGGCTACGATGCGATGCTTGCCGCCGAACGCTCGGCCGAAAGCGCCGGGCGGCAGGAGAACCTGTCCGAACTCGCCCGCGCGATGGAAGATTACCAGACACTCGGCGACTTCCTCGAACATGTCAGCCTGGTGACGGACAATGACGCGGCCGACGATGTGGAGAAGGTCACCATCATGACCATCCATGCCGCCAAGGGGCTGGAATTCGACCACGTGTTCCTGCCCGGATGGGAAGAAGGCGTGTTCCCCTCGCAGCGCGCGCTCGACGAAGGCGGGCTGGCCGCGCTGGAGGAGGAACGCCGCCTGGCCTATGTCGCCATCACTCGCGCAAGGCGGCGCTGCACCATCCTCCATGCCGCCAACCGGCGCATCTACGGCCAGTGGACCAGCTCGATACCTTCGCGCTTCGTCGAGGAACTGCCCGAGGATCACGTCGAGCGCGAAACCTCGCTGACCGGCGGCGCATCGATGTGGCGCGCCAACTGGACCGAGCATGAGGATCCCTTCGCTCATGTCTCATCCGCCCGCCCCGAACGCAGCACGACGCGCGGCCCCGGCTGGCAGCGCGCGCTTTCGACCGGATACGACCCGGCGCCCAAACGCCTGAAGGAACCCGGCCGCAGCGCCGCCAGCTTCGCCGCCAAGCCGCGCAGCGACATTGCCGTCGGCCAGCGCGTGTTCCACGACAAGTTCGGCTACGGCACGGTCACCGGGCAGGAGGGCAACAAGCTGGAAATCAACTTCGAGACCAGCGGCACTAAGCGGGTGATCGACAGCTTCGTCAGGCTGGCGTGAGGGCGGCTGTCTCGCACGCGCGGTTCGTTGCGGCACTTGCCAGATAGGCGCGGCACACGCGCGGCAACTCCGCGCGCAGTACTTCGAGCTCGGCATCCTGTGCGCCGCGTTCGAGTACGGTGCGAACCGCGCCACCCATTGCCGCCAGCAGCATGAAGGCGGTGTCCGCCAGGTTCTCGATTGCGGCATCGCTCGCCGAAGCCAGCAGGTCCTCGACCGTTCGCAGGAGCCTTTGTGATGCTTCGCGTGTCACATCGGTGATGTCGAACTCCGCAGCGACGCCGTAGATCGCACGAGAACCGACAATGTCGTCGGTCTTCGCCTCCAGCCACGCTTCCGCAAGCCCTTCCGCTATGGCCGTCAGCTTCTGGCCGGCCAGCGTGATGGCCGCTGCCTCCATCGCCCCAGCAACCCTGTCCAGCTTCTGCCGAACCAGCGCGAAGAGCAGCGCCTCCTTGTGCGGGAAGTACTGGTACATCGTGCCGACCGAGACCCCGGCGCGCTCCGCAACCCGGGTGGTGGTCAGCCGGGTCAGACCTTCGGTCAGCAAAACCTGAATGGTGGCCGTGTGAATTGCTTCCACCGTGGCTTCGGAACGTGCCTGACGCGGGGTTTTCCGCGGTTCGAGAAGGGCTGGTGACGGGCGCGCCATATGCGAATTCCAAACCTGAAGAATCATTCATATTTTAGTCTTCATGCCACGAATGGCAAGCAAGGAGACCAGAAATGCAAACCGTCCTCATCACCGGCGCCTCGACCGGCTTCGGCCTTGAGACCGCCCGCCTCTTCCACAGGCTCGGCTGGAATGTCGTCGCGACCATGCGCAACCCCGAAGCGAGCGCTTTGCCTCCGGCAGACAATCTGCGCGTCCTGCCGCTGGACGTTACCGACCAGGAAAGCATCGATGCTGCTGTGGCCGAGGCCGGCGAGATCGACGTTTTGGTCAATAATGCGGGCATCGGCTGGCTCAACGCCGCCGAGGGCACGCCGATGGCAATCGTCCGGCGGCTGTTCGAAACCAATACGTTCGGGACCATGGCGATGATTCGCGCGGTCCTTCCGCAGATGCGGGATCGACGGTCTGGCGTGATCGTCAACGTCACATCGAGCACCACTCTCAAGGCACTGCCGCTGCTGGCAGCCTACACAGCGAGCAAGGCAGCAGTGAATGCCTTCACCGCCTCGCTTGCCGAGGAGATCGAGCAGTTCGGCCTGCGCGCACACGCGGTCATTCCCGGCCAGTCCGGAGAGACGGCATTTGCCGAGAATGCGCGAGCAGAGATCGAGCGCGAGGGCGGGTTCGCCGAGCCCTATATGGAGTTGGTCGAACAGGCATTCCGGCAACATGCCAACCTGTCTCCGGACGAGGCGACCCGCCCTTCCGACGTCGCCGAAGCGGTGTGGCGGGCGGCCAACGATCCCGCATGCCCGCGCAATCTCCCGGCGGGCGTCGACGCGGTGGCCTGGGCCCAGGGCCGCTGACGGCCCGATGCGCAAATAATTGCAGCTCCCAAAATCCCGATTGCACTTGCACCGGGACATATTACACACTTGCGATCCGGCTGATTGAGCGGGGAGGGCCCGCGGCAGGCCTGGGGGACCTTACCCATATATGATCCTTGGCAGGGTTAAGCCGCTTGAGGCTATCGTTGCGGCGGCGGAGCGGAAGTCGCTCCACCGTTCGCTGGGCGCGTTCCAGCTCATGCTGCTGGGTATCGGATGCGTCATCGGCACCGGCATTTT
>CAYRCH010000022.1:3868-15433 GCA_964422665.1 uncultured Sphingomonadaceae bacterium
GCGCGTTCCAGCTCATGCTGCTGGGTATCGGATGCGTCATCGGCACCGGCATTTTCGTGCTGACCGCCGCCGGTGCCCAAAAGGCCGGGCCGGGCCTGATGCTGGCCTTTGCCATAGCCGGCGGGGTCTGCATCCTGGCGGCGCTTTGCTATGCGGAGATTGCCTCGCTCATCCCCGTGGCAGGCAGCGCTTACACTTACAGCTACGCCACGATGGGCGAGTTCCTAGCATGGACGGTCGGCTGGGCGCTGATCATGGAATATGCGATCGCCGCGGCCGCGGTTTCCGTCGGATGGTCGGGCTATTTCACGGGTACGATCCTGCGAGAGTTCCTCGGCATATCGCTTCCCACTTGGCTAAGCGCAGGGCCATTGGTGCTCGGCGGTGCCGAGGGGGGTCTGATAAATTTGCCCGCCCTGGCGATCGCCTTGCTCGTCACCTGGCTGCTGATGCTCGGAACGCGAGAAAGTGCCCGGTTCAACGCCGCGCTGGTGGTGATCAAGGTCGCGGCGCTCACCACCTTCATCGCCCTCACCCTGCCGCGCGTTGACATCGCCGAGTTCAATCCGTTCCTGCCGGCGGGCGTTTTCGGCGGCTTCGGCAGCGGGCTCGGCGTCGTGGGCGCCGCCGCTACGATCTTCTTCGCCTATGTCGGCTTCGATGCCGTTTCCACGGCGGCGGAAGAAACGCGCAATCCGCAGCGGAACGTGCCCATCGGCCTGATCGGCTCGCTGCTTTTCTGCACCATATTCTACATCCTGGTCGCGGCGGGCGCGATCGGCACGATTGGCGGGCAGCCGATCATGAGTGCCGCCGGCGTTCCATTCCCGGCCGGGTCGGAGGAACTCGCGAGACAGTGCGCGCTGCCGCAATATGCCGCCGCGCTGGTCTGTTCCGACGAAGCGCTTGCGCATGTGCTGCGCCAGATCGGCTTTTCCACGGTCGGCAACCTGCTCGGGATCGCCGCCTTCCTCGCGCTGCCTTCGGTCATCCTGGTGCTGCTGTTCGGCCAGACGCGCGTGTTTTTCGTCATGAGCCGCGACGGCTTGCTGCCCGAGCGACTGAGCCAGGTTCACCCGAAATGGCGTACGCCGCATGTGGTGACGGCCATTACCGGGGCGGTCGTTGCCGTCGCCGCCGCCTTCTTCCCCGTGGGCCAGCTTGCCGACATATCCAATGCCGGAACGCTTTACGCCTTCCTGATGGTGGCAGTGGCGGTCCTCATCCTCAGGCGCACACGCCCCGACCTTCCGCGCAAGTTTCGCGTTCCCGGCGTCTGGCTGATCGGGCCGGCCACGGTCCTCGGCTGTCTGTTCCTGTTCCTCAACCTGCCGGCGGCCGCGATGATCATGCTGCCCGCATGGGGGTCGCTGGGCGCCTTGGTGTATTTCTTCTACGGGCGGCGACACAGCCATCTCGGGCGAGGCGTGGTGGAGGTCCACGAGCCGGAATATGCTGACCTTGAACCAGATATTCCCGGTGTGACGGATCGCGGCCGACCCTAGCCACGACCCGCGCCCCGGAGGCAAGGCCGCCGGGAGTGGAATTCGGCTTTCCTACACGGCGGCGATTTGCCACCATCGCCGCCGCTCTTTGATTCGGTAAGTCCCGTCGGCCAAGCCCCGCCCATGCGGGGCTTGCGCATTTTTGCGCCGGCCCTTTGGCGTCAACGGCGCCTGCGCCGCGGCTGTATTTCATCAGCTAGCCCGCCCGCCATGCGCGAGCGCGGCGCGGCCGGAATCAGCTCACCGACTGGCTCAGGAAACCGGGTACCGGGCCGTTCCACTCGCCGTCGTCGTCATCCTCCTCGACCGGATCCTCACGGCGCGACTGCTTCGGCTTCTTTGCGGTATCCTTCTCCGCGCGTTTGCGATCGGATTTCCTGGGCGATTCTTCGCGAGCCTTCGGCGGCGCGTCTTCGCCGCGCTCCTCCCGCTTCGGTCTGCGTTCGCGCCGTTCCGGCTTTTCGGCCTTTTCCGGCCTTTCGCCCTTCGAACCGCCGCCCATCTCGAACACCGGGATTTTCATCTCGGTCAGCTTCTCGACATTGGCGATCGCTTCTGCATCTTCCGGCGAAACGAAGGTGAAGGCGCGGCCCTTGGCCCCCGCCCTGCCCGTCCGCCCGATGCGGTGGACATAATCGTCCGGGTGCCATGGCGTATCGAAGTTGAACACGTGGCTGACGCCCTTGATGTCGAGCCCGCGCGCCGCGACGTCGCTGGCGACCAGGATGTTGACCTCGCCCTTCTTGAACAGGTCGAGTTCCTTGATCCGGCTCGCCTGATCCATGTCGCCGTGGATTTCCCCGCTGGCGAAGCCGTGCTGCCGCAGACTCTTGTTGAGCTCGCGCACGGTCGTCTTGCGGTTGGCGAAGATCAGCGCGCTGGTGACATCGTCGGTCCGCAGCAGTTCGCGCAGCACTTCGCGCTTCTTGCGGTTTTCGACGAAAACCTTGTGCTGGGCGATGTCCTTGTTGGTGCTGGCCGCGCGGGCGACCTCGATCCGCTTGGGATTGGAAAGGAACTTGTCCGCCAGCTTCTCGATCGGGGGCGGCATTGTGGCCGAGAACAGCAATGTCTGGCGAGTGGTCGGCAGCTTCGAACAGATGAATTCGATGTCGGGGATGAAGCCCATGTCGAGCATCCGGTCCGCCTCGTCGATCACCAGCAGTTCGCAGCCCGTCAGCAGGATCTTGCCCCGTTCGAACAAATCCATCAGCCGGCCCGGCGTGGCGATCAGCACGTCGACACCTTCGTCGAGCGCCTTGACCTGGTCGCCCATCTGCACCCCGCCGATCAGCAGCGCCATGGTGAGGTCGTGGTTCTTGCCGTATTTCTCGAAATTCTCCGCCACCTGCGCGGCAAGTTCGCGGGTCGGCTCCAGGATCAGGCTGCGCGGCATGCGCGCGCGGCGGCGGCCGTGATGCAGGATGTCGATCATCGGCAGCACGAAGCTGGCCGTCTTGCCCGTGCCCGTCTGGGCAATGGCGATGATGTCCTTCATCATCTGGATCGCCGGTATGGCTTGTGCCTGGATCAGCGTAGGCTCATCATAACCCGCCGCTTCCACGGCTTTCAGCAAATCGTCAGACAGGCCGAGATCGGCAAATTTCATAGATAGCTGGTTCCGGATACGGGCCTGTCCTCAAGAGCCAGGCGGTGTTTTCGGTGCCTCGTACGAGCATCACGGGCAGCCGCGCGCGCCTTCGCCAATGCGCGCGCGAAAGTCAAGCGGCGCTCACTCCTTGCGAGCCACCACCCGGTAAAGCGCTTCGACTGCGCAGGTCGCTCCGCTGCGCGCGTGCAATTCGTCTCGCTTTACGCAAAGCTGACCGTCCGCGTGCCGGTCGACGTAGAAGCCGGAGTAGAAGTCGCGCGCGCTGCAGGTACGGCCCAGCCGCGCGCTGACCAGTCTCCGGTCACGCATCAGGAATACCAGCCGGTTATCATTGGCGGACCCCACGCCGGTAATGCTGTTGAGCGGCACACAATCGGCCAGCGGACGCTCGGCCAGCACCAGCGCTTCATCGCTCTGCTGTTGCTCTCGGATCTGCCGGCGAACCTGCTCCGCCATCGGAGCGATGCGAACTATCACGCGTTGTTCGATGCGGACCTGGTTCTGCTGCGGCGAAGTGAATTCGGGTGCTGCGGTGCTGAACCGCATCACCTCGGGAAAGCGTTCGTGGGACGGCATCAAGCCGGCGTCGCTTGATAACTGGATCGACCGGGCGGAACCGTCCTGCGCCATCGTAAGCAGCGGAACGGCGGCGGTGATCGGCAAGATCAGGGCCGCCAGGATCAGGCGTTTCGAAAAAGACATCGGACTGTGCTGCTTGCGCTCCTTGGTCCCGGCCATAGGGCCCACGCTTGAATGACGGCTTAATCCATCCACCGGAATAGAAAATCCACATCACTGCGTTCTGGAATGCTGCGGCGCAATCGGGCAGATGAGATGGAATGACAAACCACGATGCATTTTTCGACCAGGCCGCAGAATTGCTGGGCCAGCGGGGCGTTACTCGCGATCCGGACCTGATGGAGCCATGGTTGACGGACTGGCGTGGCCGCTTTCACGGTGCGGCCCTCGCCCTCGCTTCGCCCGAAACGACGGAGCAGGTCGCGGCCCTGATCAAACTCTGCGCGCGGCACCGGATTCCGATCGTCCCGCAAGGCGGGAACAGCGGGATGTCAGGCGGCGCGACACCGGACCAGAGCGGCGAGGCATTGCTCCTGTCCATGCGCAGGATGAACCGCATCCGGAAGATGGATCCGCGGGCCAGGCAGGTCGTGTGCGAGGCCGGGGTCGTACTCCAGACATTGCACGAAGCCGCCGAAGCCGAGCAACTCCGCTTCCCGCTCACTCTGGGAGGGAAAGGATCCGCGACCGTGGGCGGCCTGATATCGACCAATGCCGGAGGCACTCAGGTGCTGCGCCACGGATCGATGCGAGCCCAGGTACTGGGCGTCGAAGCGGTGATGGCCGATGGCAGCATTTTCGACTCGCTTGTGCCACTGAAGAAGGACAATCGCGGTTTCGATCTCAAGCAATTGCTGATCGGATCGGAAGGAACGCTCGGCATCGTGACCGCAGCCACTCTCTTGCTGCGGCCAGCAATCGCTGAGCGTACGGTTATTTGGGTCGGTCTCAATTCCATCGTTGATGCGGGCGCTCTGCTTCGCGAATGCGAAGAGCGCGCTGGCCGGGCCCTGGAGGGTTTTGAGGTTATGCCCGCGCATTGCCTCAAATCCGTACTCGGCCATGTGCCGGGCAGCCGTGCCCCGCTACAGGGCGAGCATAACTGGCATGCGCTCATCGAACTCGTCGCGGAAAGCCGGGCAGAGTCTGAGGCACTTCGCAGTCTTGCGGAGACCATACTCGAAACCGGTTTCGAGCAGGGTTTGCTGCAGGACGGGACCATCGCCGCAAACGAGACCCAGGCGGAACAATTCTGGATGCTGCGCGACGAGATCGCACCGGCGGAACGCGCGCTCGGCCCGGCGCAACAGCATGACATCTCGGTGCCGGTGGAGCGGATGCCGGAATTCGTGGAGGCTGCGGTTCCGGAAGTCGAACGCCGTTTTCCGGGCACGACAGCCGTCGCGTTCGGTCATCTGGGAGACGGCAACGTGCATTTTCACGTTCTTGCACCTCAGGGCGCCGCCCGCGGCGAGTGGGAGCAAACCGATGGAAAGGCGATCAGTTCATTCGTGCACGATCTGGTCACTCAGTGGGGCGGATCGATCAGCGCCGAACATGGAATCGGCCAGCTGAAGCGCGACGAACTGGGCCGGTTGGGCGATCCGGTTTCTCTCGCCATGATGCGGGCCATCAAGCAATCGCTCGACCCGCATGCACTGCTCAACCCGGGCAAGCTTGTCCCGCTTGCACGCGGCGAAGTGAACCCTTAAAGCCGCCGCTTTCGCGGCAACTCGGCACAACAGCCGGGGCGCCTCGCCCAATGCTGATTTTTCCGGAGATGCCTCATGGCCAGCGCGCCGAAAGCCAACCTGCCCCTGCTCTACAAAGATCTGATGCCCCTCAACACGCGCGATCATGCCAAATGGCAGACGCGATCGATTGACCGGGCACCGTGGATTGCCAAGGAACATGCAATCCCGATCACTTCGGATGAATTTACCCAGGCGCAGCGCAACTTCCCCATCGTATTCTCGAACGGCGAGAATCCGGTGCCGCTTGCTTTGATGGGTCTGCATGAGGGCGTGAACACCTTCTTCGACGAAACCGGAAAGGCGGTGGAAGAGGACTTCTACGTTCCGGCCTATATCCGCCGTTATCCCTATCTCCTCGTCCGTCTGAACAAGGACAATGAGGATATGTCGCTGTGCTTCGATCCCACTCCGGACCTGCTGGGTGAATTCAAGGACGGCCGTCCGTTGTTCGATGAAGAAGGCAAGCCCACCGATACGACGAAGGAAATCCTCCAGTTCTGCGAGAACTTCGAGGCTGCCGGAATGCGCACGGCATCCATGGTCGATGAACTGAAGAAGCACGATTTGCTGATGGATGGCGAAATCGCAATCCAGCGCGGTGACGGCGAAAATCAGCCGTTCGTCTATCGCGGCTTCAAGATGGTGAACCAGGAAAAGCTGCGCGAATTACGCGGCGACCAGCTCCGTACGTGGAACCAGAACGGCCTGCTGCCGCTGATTTTCGCTCATCTTTTCTCGCTGGACCGGATGCGCTTCATTTTTGCCCGCCAGGCGCAGCAGGGCAAGGGACCGATGGCGGCGGCTCCCGGCGGCGCGCCTGCCGATAACGCTACGGAAAAGAAGGCGTCGAAGAAGGCAGAACCGGCCAAGTCCTAAACAATCCGGTTTCTGTATTGACTAAGTCTTGAACTGGAGGTGCAGCCGTCCTATCTTGGATGTGTCCGGAAGGTTTCCCTCATAGCCGACCGGATAGGTGCGAAAGCACCTCCTCCCTGAACCTTGGCCACCTCGTGCATCGCGCGAGGTGGTCATTTTTCATGAATTTCGTGAACTGGCGCTATTCCGCAGCCATCGACATGCCGCGTCCCAATGATGCGACCTCTTCGGCCAGGTGCCGCACCAGGTCGGCCAGGTGGTCGACGACCTGCGCGAAACCTGGCCCCGGCTTCTCGAGCTTCGAATCGAGATAAAGAGAACGGCAAATCTCAAGCTGGAAACCATGTAGCGATCGTCCGGGAAGGGCGTGCCGGTCGAGCACATAGCCTCCCGCATATGGGCGATTATGCGCCACCTTCCATCCCTTGCGCCCGAGCGAATCGAACGTCAGCGCGCACAGATTTCCGTCGCACGACGCTCCAAAACGATCACCAACCACGAAATCAGCCACGGGCTCCCGATACACGCGGCCAGCCAGCGGCGGCATAGAATGCAGATCAAGCAGTAAGGCCGCGCCCCAGCGGTCGCGCAGTACATTTAGCGCGTTGGCCAGCGTCTGATGATAGGGCCTGTGGATCTGGTCGAGCCGCATATCCAGCTCGGCCAAATCGATTCGGCCTTTCCACAGCTCGCCCAGCCCGGGCAATCGGCGGGGCAGCAGACCCAATCCGCTGCGCGCGCGCCGTCCACCGGCGTGGCCGACCCCCGGCGGGCGTTCGCGCCGGTCGAGCATTTCCCAATCCATGTCTTCGACCGCACGATTGAGATCGATCATGGCACGCGGCGCATGCGCGACAAGCAGGGCCGCGCCCGTATTTCGTGCTACCGCTTCCGCCACCTGGTCGACATAGCGGTCCTCCAGCTTGAGCGTCGCCTCCTCGGGATAGCGCATCCTGCTCAACAGCGTGGCAGGGTAGGACCGGCCGGCATGGGGCACAGCGATGATCACAGGGATCGGAGAAGGGTTTGCCAGGGACAGAGTGAACGCCGCCCGGCCGTCGCTGCCGGGGATGCTTCCTCCACGATGCACAGATGAATTCTGCATTTTCCCCAGTTCGGCTGGACTGACTTCACCTTCCCATGCCAGACTGTCTCAAAGCTGGCCAAGAGAAAAGCGGCACGGGACTTTTTAACGGAAACCCTCTTATGACGCGCAGATCAGCCGGGAGCCAGAAGAAGAAGATGCTGCGAATTCTGCTAGCAGAAGACGATGATTCAATGCGCGTGTATCTTGCTCGCGCGCTTGAGAAGGCGGGCTACGATGTCGTCGCCGTGGATCGCGGGACTGCTGCGATTCCCTATCTCGAGAGCCGCGAATTCGACCTGCTGCTGTCCGACATCGTGATGCCCGAAATGGACGGCATCGAACTGGCCCAGCGGGCCGCCGAAGTCGCTCCGGAAACGAAGGTGATGTTCATCACCGGTTTTGCCGCAGTCACTTTGAAGGCCAATCGGGAAGCACCACAGGCCAAGGTGCTATCCAAGCCATTCCATCTCAGGGACCTCGTGCTCGAGGTGGAACGCGTGTTCGAAGACCAGCTCGCTGCCCAGCTTTGACCTGCCCTCGGCAAGACCATCTTGCCGGAGCGGGAATTCCCTTGAAACCTTGTGAACCGGCCGCTAGATGCGCGGCCCACCGATGGTCCGGGCGTATAGCTCAGTGGTAGAGCACTGTGTTGACATCGCAGGGGTCGGAAGTTCAATCCTTCCTACGCCCACCATCGGTCAAGCCCGCCCTTGCGGCGGGCTTTTCCTTTTGCGCTGCCTTGCGCCGCTCGCTGGCGCCCCTTAAGAGCGCGGCAAATTCCGACATTCGAGGCAACAGGAGCCACCATGGCGAAGATCAAGGTCGAAAACCCCATCGTCGAGATCGACGGCGACGAGATGACGCGAATCATCTGGCAATGGATCCGCGAGCGGCTGGTCCTTCCCTATCTCGATGTCGACCTGAAATATTACGACCTTTCCATCCAGAAGCGCGACGAGACGGACGACCAGATCACCGTCGATGCCGCCAACGCGATCAAGCAATATGGCGTTGGCGTAAAATGCGCGACGATTACGCCGGATGAGGCCCGCGTAGAGGAATTCGGCCTCAAGGAAATGTACAAGTCGCCCAATGGCACGATCCGCAACATACTGGGCGGCGTCGTTTTCCGCGAGCCGATCGTCATCTCCAACGTGCCGCGCCTTGTGCCCGGCTGGACCGACCCGATCGTGGTCGGCCGCCATGCGTTCGGCGACCAGTACAGGGCGACCGATTTCCTCGTCCCCGGCAAGGGCAAGCTGCGACTGGTATTCGAGGGCGAAGACGGAACGGTCATCGACCGCGAAGTGTTCAACTTCCCGTCCAGCGGCGTCGCCATGTCGATGTACAATCTCGACGATTCGATCCGGGATTTTGCGCGGGCGAGCTTCAATTATGGGCTCGATCGGGGCTGGCCGGTCTATCTTTCGACCAAGAACACGATCATCAAGGCCTATGACGGGCGCTTCAAGGACCTGTTCCAGGATGTCTTCGAAAGCGAAGGCTTCAAGGCGAAATTCGACAAGGCCGGGCTGACCTACGAGCACCGTCTGATCGACGACATGGTTGCCGCAGCGCTGAAATGGAGCGGTAAATTCGTCTGGGCCTGCAAGAACTACGATGGCGACGTGCAGTCCGACGTGGTTGCGCAAGGCTTCGGCTCGCTCGGGCTGATGACTTCCGTACTAATGTCGCCCGACGGCAAGACGGTCGAAGCGGAGGCCGCTCACGGCACCGTTACCCGCCACTACCGCCAGCACCAGCAGGGCAAGGCAACATCCACCAATCCCATCGCGAGCATTTTCGCGTGGACACGCGGTCTCATATATCGCGGCAGATTCGATAATACCCCGGACGTGGTGCGCTTCGGCGAAACGCTGGAGAAGGTTTGCATCGAGACCGTGGAAAGCGGCAAGATGACAAAGGATCTCGCACTGCTGATCGGTCCGGATCAGGCCTGGATGACAACGGAGCAGTTCTTCGAGGCGATTGTGGAGAATCTGGAAGCGGAGATGGCGGGCTGGGCCTGACCTTCCATGGCCGCGGCCCCATCTAAGGCACGGCTTGAACTGCGGCAGGCCCAGCCTGGCGATGCTTCCCGCATCGCCGCGCTGGTGCGCCGTGCCTATGATGACCTGCCGGCCTACAGCCTGGGCGAGATCCGGGGACAGCTTAACAACTTCCCCGAAGGATGCTTCGTCGCGATCCTCGACGGCAAGCTCGTCGGTTATTGTGCGTCGATGCGGATCGGCGGCGACAAGGCGCTAAAGCCGCATAGCTGGGACGAGATCACCGGGAACGGCTTCGGCAGCCGGCACGATCCGGCCGGTGAATGGCTCTATGGCTATGAAATGTGCGTGGATCCCAAGGTCCGCGGCACGCGCATCGGCCGGCGGCTTTACGAGGAACGGCGTGCTCTTGCTGAACAGCTCGAACTGAAAGGGATCGTATTCGGCGGACGAATGCCGAACCTCAGCCGGTTTTGGCGCAGGGTCGAGGGTCCGCAGGACTATCTCGACAAACTGATCGCCGGGAAACTCCACGATCCCGTGCTGCGGTTCCAACTGGCCAACGGATTCGAACCCATCGGTATCCTTGAGAACTACCTTCCCGAGGACAAGCGCTCCAAGGCGTTCGCCGTTCACATGGTCTGGCGCAATCCGTTTGTCGACCAGGAGGACAGCACCAGGCCGCGCGTGCCCCGCGGCGTGGAGAGCGTGCGCATCGCCACTTGCCAGATGCAGGCGCGCGCCGTGAAGGATTTCGATGAATTCATCGGCCAGGTCGAATATTTTGTCGACGTGGCAGCCGATTACGAGGCTGACTTCATTCTCTTTCCCGAGCTTTTCACCCTGATGCTCCTCAGTGCGGAAGAGAAAGAACTCTCCCCCATCGAAGCCATCGAAGCCCTCTCCCGCTATACGCCGCGCATCCGCAATGCGCTGTCGCAAATGGCGCTGACCTACAATATCAACATCATTGGCGGCTCGCATCCCACCCGAATGGAGGATGGGGACATCCACAATGTCGCCTATGTCTGCCTGCGCGATGGATCGGTTCATGAGCAGGAGAAAATGCACCCGACACCCAACGAGGCTTACTGGTGGAATATCAGGGGCGGCGATTCGATCGACGTGATCCAGACCGATTGCGGGCCGATCGGCATCCTCATCTGCTACGACAGCGAATTTCCCGAACTCGCCCGCCGCCTTGTGGACGAAGGTGCACGCATCATCTTCGTGCCGTTCGCTACCGACAGCCGTCAGGGCTATATGCGGGTGCGCTATTGCTCGCAGGCGCGTGCGATCGAGAACCAATGTTTCGTTGTCCTCTCGGGCAATGTCGGAAACCTGCCGAACGTTGCCAACATGGACATACAGTATGCTCAGAGCTGTATCCTGACTCCCTGCGACTTCCCCTTTGCACGCGATGGGATCGCGGCAGAGGCCACAGAAAATGTCGAAACGTTGACGATCAGCGACGTCAATCTGGCCGACCTTAGCTGGGCTCGCGCCGAGGGCACCGTGCGCAACCTCGCCGACAGACGTTTCGACCTCTATCGTATCGAATGGGAAGAAAACGCGGCCCCCACAGCCGAAGTGGAAGGACCCGCGCCCGTCACCAAGGGCAGGCCGGGCGGCGGATAAGCTTACTGCCTCGGGCGGCCACGGGCATTTCCACTAGTTGCGCCTCCATGCCCTGCTAATAGTCCAGACCCGGGAAACCTGACCATCATGCACGGGGAAATCCTTTCCTCCCTCCTTTCGGATGCGCTGGTGATCCTGGGGGCGGCGGGGATTGTCATCCCTTTGTTCACGCGTTTCCGCATCACTCCGATCATCGGTATCATCCTGATCGGAGTTGCTGTGGGACCCTATGGGCTGGGCCAATAGTCTATGAGTTTCCCTAGCTCTCGCACATCACGCGTGGGTCGGCCGTTGATGTCCTGAAAGGAACGCCACAATGGCCGACACCAAATACCCGACCAAGCCGCTGGAAAATGCGGAAAAATTCAAGCCGAAGAACGTGCAGCACGAAACGGAAAACGAAGACGCAGCCAGCAACGGCAACGCGCCCGATACTCCTCGCGGCTCAGAACATCATCTCCAGCGCAAAAGCATGCACCGGGAGTGACAGCTGTGCCTCGGTCAG
>CAYRCH010000022.1:15533-22065 GCA_964422665.1 uncultured Sphingomonadaceae bacterium
ACATCATCTCCAGCGCAAAAGCATGCACCGGGAGTGACAGCTGTGCCTCGGTCAGGCCGGAATGCGGCTGATTGCGTCCTTCACGGCGGCGAGCGCGTCCCCGGCCTTGTCGCCATCAGGCCCTCCGCCCTGAGCCATGTCAGGACGGCCGCCTCCGCCCTTTCCGCCTAGCGCTTCCACGCCCGCACGGACGAGCTCGATCGCATCGAATTTGCCGATCAGGTCTTCGGTAACCGCCACTGCGAAGGCGGCACGTCCCTCATTGACGGCAGCAATCGCGGCCACTCCGGAACCCAAACGTTTTTTCACATCATCGAGCAGCCCGCGCAGATCTTTTGGATCGAGACCCTCGAACACCTGACCGGAGAATTTCACCCCGCCAACATCTTCTTCTGCGGGCGAGGACGCTGACGCACTCCCGCCGCCCAGTGCCAGCGCCTTCCTGGCGTCGGCCAGCTCGCCTTCCAGGCGCTTGCGCTCTTCGACCAGTGCGGCCACTCGCGTTTCGACTTCCTCCGGCGCGGACTTCAGAATGCCGGCCACCGACTTGAGGCTTTCGTCGCGCTTTACCAGCCATTTGCGTGCTGCTTCACCTGTCAGCGCTTCAATGCGGCGCACGCCGGAGCTTACCGCGCTTTCGGCAACGATCCGGAACAGCGCAATATCGCCCGTCGCGCCCACATGGGTGCCGCCGCAGAGCTCAACGGAATAATTGCGTCCGCCCGAATTCTGTCGGCCCATCGAGAGCACGCGAACTTCTTCGCCATATTTCTCGCCAAACAGCGCCAGCGCTCCCGCGGCAACGGCATCGTCCGGGCTCATCAGCCGCGTGACCACCTCCTCATTCGCGCGAATCTCGGCGTTCACCTCTTCTTCGATCGCGGCAATCTCGCCGGGAGTCAGCGGCTTGGGATGGGAGAAGTCGAAGCGGAAGCGATCCTCCGCCACCAGCGAGCCCTTCTGCGTGACATGCTCGCCGAGCTGGTTGCGGAGCGCGGCATGCAGAAGATGAGTGGCGGAGTGATTGGCCCGGATTCGATCGCGCCGCGCCGCGTCGATTTCGAGATGTACCGTATCACCCACGGCAATGCTTCCCGCATCGATGTGCCCGCTATGCGCATGGAGACGGCCCAGCGGTTTGGACGTGTCCGTAACCGAGATCTCCAGCCTCTTGTCGCCGGTAATCGAGCCGGTATCGCCCATCTGACCACCGCTCTCGCCGTAAAACGGCGTCTGGTTGGTCAGCACTATCACGTCGCTTCCGGCATCGGCCTGCCGCACTTCCTTGCCATCCACGATCAGGGCCACAACGGTGCCCTCGCCGCTGGTGGAAGCATAGCCAGTAAACTCGGTTGCCCCTTCGCGTTCGGCGATGTCGAACCACAAATCGTCTTCGGCGGCTGCGCCGGAGCCCTTCCAGGCAGCACGGGCGGCTGCCCTTTGCTCGGCCATGGCCGCGTCGAAGCCGGCCTGGTCGACGCCGATCCCGCGCACGCGCAGCGCGTCTTCGGTCAAGTCATAGGGAAAGCCGTAAGTGTCATAGAGTTTGAATGCTGTATCGCCGGGCAGGCGATCGCCTTCGCCCATATGCTGCGTTGCTTCGTCGAGCAGACGCAGACCCTTCGCCAGTGTCTGGCGGAAGCGGGTTTCCTCGCGTTCCAGCACTTCGCCGATAAGGGCCTGTGCCCGAACCAGTTCCGGATAAGCCTGCCCCATCTCTCCCGCCAGCGTGGGAACCAGGCGGTGCATCAGAGGCTCTTCGGAGCCAAGGAGATGCGCATGGCGCATGGCGCGGCGCATGATCCGGCGCAGCACATAGCCACGCCCCTCGTTCGAAGGCAGTACGCCATCGGCGATCAGGAAGCTGGTGGACCGCAGGTGATCCGCGATCACGCGGTGGCTCGCTGCCTGGTCCCCCTCGGCCTTGACGCCGGTAAGCTCTTCCGACGCCTGGATTATGTGCCGAAACGTATCGGTATCGAACACATTGTGCACGCCCTGCAGGACCGTGGCCATGCGCTCCAGCCCCATGCCGGTGTCGATGCTCGGCCGCGGCAGGTCGCCGACGATCTCGTCATTGGCCTGCAGGTGCTGCATGAAAACGAGGTTCCAGATCTCGACGAAGCGGTCGCCGTCCTCGTCGGGCGAACCCGGCGGTCCGCCGGCGAGCTCGGGGCCGTGGTCCCAGAAGATTTCCGAGCAGGGGCCGCATGGGCCATCGGAACCCATGGCCCAGAAATTGTCCTTGGTCGCGATGCGGATGATCCGCTCTTCCGGCAGGCCGCTGATCTTGCGCCACAGGTCGAAAGCATCGTCATCCGTGTGATAAACGGTTACGGAAAGCCGATCGGCGGGGAGCCCGAACTCCTTGGTCACAAGCCCCCAGGCCAGTTCGATCGCTCGCTCCTTGAAATAGTCCCCGAAGCTGAAGTTGCCGAGCATTTCGAACAGGGTGAGATGCCGCGCCGTATAGCCGACATTGTCGAGATCGTTGTGCTTGCCGCCGGCGCGGACGCATTTCTGGCTGCTCGTCGCCCGTGGTGCGGGCGGGGTTTCGAGTCCGGTAAAGACGTTCTTGAAGGGGACCATGCCCGCATTCACGAACATCAAAGTCGGATCGTTATAGGGCACAAGAGGTGCGGACGGCACGATCCGATGATCGGCCTCGGCAAAGAAATCCAGGAATGTGCGCCGTATGTCGTTGCTGCTGTTCATCGTGATAGGCAGTTAGGGGCTGGCCGGGGCGGCGGCAAGTCGATTGCACTGGCCACAGTGATCGTTTTCAGAGGCCATACCATCCGGGCAGGAGATTTCACGCTTTCCGGGCGGTGACGATCCAGGTGGACGCCGGAAGTGCGACGATACCTTCGTGGCAGTGCCTTGCCATGAGCGATGCGAGGCGCGCCTGGAACTCTTCGTGCCGGTCGGGCGGCAATTCGCGCATGGCCCGCGCCGCAGGACCGATCCGCGAGTAGTAAACCACCGCGTCCGCCACCGGATCGGGCCCTGCCCCTGCGATCATTGCGAAGTCGTATTGTTCAAAGGCGATGTCGCGCCAACCACCTCGTTCCAGTATCGTCGACACATGGCCGGAATCGGCAAAGGCAAAAGGTCCCAATGTTCCCGGTGGTGGAGGCATCGCTGACTCCGGAAGCAAGGCACCGACTTCCGTGAAAAATGGATTATTGGACGGCGCGCGGAAGCAGGAGAAGAGCATTTGCGCCTCCGGCGCTGCGATCTCGGCAATGTTCCTGAAGGCTGCTGGTGGATCTTCGAAGAACATTACCCCATGCCGCGAAACGACAAGCTCTGCGGGAAATTTGGGATCCGGTCTCCAGCCTGCCGCATCGCCAAGGACGAAGGAAACATTTCCCCGGCGTTCGCCGCGCTGCTGTGCCGCCTCGATCAGCGGCGGAGAAACATCGACGCCGACGACCTGGGCCGAAGGATGCGCACGGCTTATGGCGAGCGACAGTTCCCCGGCTCCGCACCCGACATCCAGCACCCGCGAAAAATTCAGCGACCGTATGCGGTCGAGAAGATGCTCGGTCAGCATGGAGAAGCTGCGATCGGTGCGCTTCCATTCTTCCGCCCAGCTCTTACCGGTGGTTCCGGCCCATTCATCTGCGTTCATGCCGGATGTGTATGTCGCCCACGATATTCCGGCAAGCATCGCACACCTCCGCAATGACGAACGGGAAAAAGCCGGCACATGCCTTGGGGGAGCATTGCGCCGGCTTTCCGTAAGGTCCCGGGCCGAATGGGATGGGATGGATATCGGCCCGGGAGCTGAGGATCAGTCTTCCGGTTCCGCGTCCGGTCCCGTCATCATCTCCTCGGCCACCTGGTCGGTGCGGCCGCGGATTGCGGCTTCCAACCGGTCGCAAATCTCCGGATTTTCCTTGAGATAGATTTTGGCGTTCTCCCGGCCCTGCCCGATCCGGACACTGTCATAGGAGAACCAGCTGCCTGACTTTTCGACGATGCCGGCCTTGACGCCGAGGTCGAGAATCTCGCCGACCTTGGAAATACCCTCGCCATACATGATGTCGAATTCGACCTGCTTGAAGGGCGGCGCGACCTTGTTCTTCACCACCTTCACCCGTGTGGCATTGCCGACAATATCGTCGCGATCCTTGATCTGCCCGGTACGGCGAATGTCGAGCCGGACAGAAGCGTAGAATTTCAGGGCGTTGCCGCCAGTGGTGGTTTCGGGATTACCGTACATCACGCCGATCTTCATGCGGAGCTGGTTGATGAAGATCACCATGCAGCGCGAGCGGCTGATCGAACCGGTGAGCTTCCTGAGCGACTGGCTCATCAGGCGGGCCTGCAGGCCGACATGGCTGTCGCCCATTTCCCCCTCGATTTCAGCCCGCGGCACCAGCGCGGCGACCGAATCGACCACCAGCACGTCGATCGCATTGGAACGCACCAGCGTATCGACGATCTCCAGCGCCTGCTCGCCCGTATCGGGCTGCGAGACGATCAGCTCGTCGATATTGACGCCGAGTTTCTTGGCATAGACCGGATCCAGCGCATGTTCCGCATCGACAAAAGCGGCCGTACCGCCGGTCTTCTGCGCTTCGGCAATGGCGTGGAGCGCCAGCGTGGTCTTGCCCGAGCTTTCCGGCCCGTAGATCTCGATCACGCGGCCGCGGGGCAGACCCCCAATGCCGAGGGCGATATCGAGCCCGAGGCTACCGGTGGAAATAGCCTCCACTTCCATTGCCTGGCGGCTGCCCAGCTTCATTGCCGAGCCCTTGCCGAACGCACGGTCGATCTGTGCGAGCGCTGCGTCGAGCGCTTTCTGACGGTCCGAGTTCACATCCTTGCCTTCTACCAGCTTCAGTTCCGCCGCCATGACACAGGCCTCCATCGCTTGGCTAGGGATCATCCCTGCTTCATCAACTGCGGCAGTATGTATCTGGTTTGTTCCACTAGAACAAGAGAGGAACGAAATTTTTTCGCGTGCCCCGGAAATCCGCAGGAATCAGGCGGTCCTACTCGTCCGCCTCGGCGTAGGCGGAACGCATTTCCCACCCGAATTCACGCGAATCGTTGGCCGACACATCGAACTCGACCATGCGCTGCCCGTCCTTGAGATAGGCGCCGCGCGCATTACGCACGTTCCAGTCGCCCGATTGCCCCATCGACAGGCGCATCCGCACCGGCCGGTCATTGGCGTTGGTCACGGTCACCCGCATGGGCAACCACATGCGCTGGTTGCTGTCCCAGTCGAAGTCGGCCGCGCGCGCGCAAGAGAAGCGGACTTGCGGACTGCCGCCCAATTCGATTTCGACATCCTGCCCTTCGGCATGGTCGCGCAAATTCGTTTCGGCGAGCAGCAACTCGCCTTCCGAAGTCGGCTCAAAAACCGTTACCCCGCCCATCGGCAGCGCGGCCCCCAGTCCATGCTGCTCGTCATTCTCGGTGCGGAACAGCAACCCGGTCTCGTTGAAGTCAGACTGCTCGTCCCACGGGCTGCACTGCGCGGTATAGACAATGTCACCCTCGACCCGATCCCTCTCGAGAAAGGCTATCTGCTTCAGCCCCTTGGCCGACACGGTCACGCGTTCCGGCACCCGGTAGAGCTTGAGATCGCCAAGTTCCTCTTCGACAGCCTTCATCACGGCGGCAGCCTCGGCGGCCATTTCCGCCATGGGCGGCGGCGCGGGCACCGCCTGCGCTCTCATGCGCTGCTCATCCCCCACCATCCGCCGTGCCGTAACGACTAACTCCTGTCCGACAGGCGATCCTGCCGACGTACTTCCCAGCGGATAGCAGGTCAGCCGCAGCGGCCTCGCCTCGGGCGGGTCGGAGAGCTCCTGGTAATCGCTTTCAACATTGAGAGTGCCCGCGACAACCATCAACTCCGTATTGTCGAAGCTCTGTCCGTTGTCGTTCAGTAGGGTTAGCCAGCTGATGAGCTGCATTTCCGCATCATGACCGCGGCGCGCCTTCTGCAGCTTGGCCACGTAATGCGCCTGCCAGTCGAAGCCCCAGGCGAGATAGGTCAGCTGGATTGTGTAGGTCCCGCCACCAGGATCGCGCGTATCGATGGTGAAAAGAGGTTGCGGCGAAAGCCCCTCGGGCACAGCCGGGAAAGTCAGCCTTTCGGGCAGACCCGAGCATCGCACCGCCTCATAGCCCTGGTCAGTCTGCAGCACGATACCGCCATCAGCGCGAGTGCGCACGACCGCCGATTCACTCACCTGTTCCCCGGTGGCGGGGTTGGTGCGGGTGACCCGCACCCGGTTGCCCAGCATCCCGTCGACCAGCGAGGCGGGGCTCAGCAAGTCCGCGTTCCGATTCTTCTCGATCGTCCCGCCGGGCAAACCGGTGACGATCGCGCTAACCGCCACCATTCCCTCGGCCACGCCCGTGAAACGGATAGTGGATTCGCCGGGTGGAAGAGTGACCGTGCGAGTTTCGCTGATCATCGCAAAGCCCTGAGGCCAATCGCGATTCATCGCGCCCATCGGCCCGCGGCCCGGATCGCGATAGATCGTCACCGCGAGATCCTGCGGCG
>CAYRCH010000023.1:0-14530 GCA_964422665.1 uncultured Sphingomonadaceae bacterium
CGAGGCGCCGCTCAAGCGCCATCTCTTCGCCTTCGTCTGGCTGCCGCGCGACCTGGTTTCCACCTCGGCACGGCTCCAGATCCAGCAATTGCTGGAAAAGGCAGCCGACGCCCATGTGCTCGACTGGGGGCTGGAAGTCGAAGGCGGCAATCTCGCTTTGCTGCGCTTCGTGCTCGACATTCGCGACGGGCAGGCCCCGCCGGACGAAGCCGCACTCGACGCGCAGCTCCAGGGGATGCTGCGCGGCTGGACCGAGGCGGTGGAAGCCGAGCTGGCACGGGATCACGAACCGGCCCGCGCCGCCGCCCTCGCCGCACGTTTTGCCGAGGCTTTCCCGCTGGGCTATCGCACCACCTATGGCGCCGCCGAGGCGGCGATCGACATTTCCCGCCTGCGCAGCCTCGGGGCGAGCCAGTCCGCCGGGCAGCCTGCCCGCGACGTGCGCCTGTTCCGGCTCGTCAGCGACGCGCCCAGCCAGCTGCGGCTGAAGATCTACCAGCACAGCGGATCGCTGCCCCTGTCCGATGCGGTGCCGGCGCTGGAGAATTTCGGCTTCCGCGTGCTCGCCGAGCTGCCGACAAGTCTCGCAGACGGCCATGACGGGACGATCCACGATTTCCTCCTCGCGCTGGGCGAAGGGGAGAATGCAGCGCCGATCCTCGATCGCGCCGGAGTCATCGAGGAAGCGATCGCCGCGGTGCTCAACGGCATTGCCGAGGACGACGTGTTCAACCGGCTGGTCATCGGCACGGCGCTGAGCGCGCAGGCCGCCAACTGGCTGCGCGCATTCTATCGCTACCTTCGCCAGACCGGCATGGGCTTCACCATCTACACGGTGGTCGATGCGCTGATCCGCGCGCCGCGCGTCGCGCACGGACTGGTGGAGCTGTTCGCGGCGCGGCACGATCCGGGCTTTGCGGGCGACCGGGAAAAAGCCGGGGAAGCCGCGGAGAAGGCCATTCGCGAAGGGCTGGCCGGTGTCGGCGCGATCAATGACGACCGCCTGCTGCGGCTCTATCACGGCGCCATGGGGGCGGTGCTGCGCACCAATGCCTTCGCTCTCCGCCCCGACATCGCGCTCGCATTCAAGCTCGATTCGGCCAGCGTGCCCGGCCTGCCCCGGCCGCTGCCCTGGCGCGAGATCTTCATCTATTCGCGCCGGGTCGAAGGCATCCATTTGCGGGCCGGGCCGGTCGCGCGCGGCGGCATTCGCTGGTCGGACAGGCGCGACGATTTCCGCACCGAGACCCTCGGGCTGATGAAGGCCCAGCGGGTCAAGAACGCCGTCATCGTGCCGACCGGGGCCAAGGGCGGCTTCTATCCCAAGCAGCTGCCCGACCCGGCGCGCGACCGCGAAGGCTGGGCGGCCGAGGGGCAGGCAAGCTACGAGATCTATATCCGCAGCCTGCTCTCGCTGACCGACAACCTCGTCGATGACCGGATAGTGCCGCCCGAAGGCGTAGTCGTGCGCGACGGGGAGGATCCCTACCTGGTGGTCGCTGCCGACAAGGGTACGGCGCGTTTCTCGGACGTCGCCAACGGCATCGCGCGCGAGGCCGGTTTCTGGCTCGACGATGCTTTCGCCAGCGGCGGCTCCAACGGATACGACCACAAGGCGATGGGGATCACCGCGCGGGGCGCGTGGATTTCCGTGCAGCGCCATTTCCTCGAGATGGGCGTCAACGTGCAGAGCGAGAGCGTGCGCGTGGCCGGATGCGGCGACATGTCGGGCGACGTGTTCGGCAACGGGATGCTGCTGTCGAAGGCGATCAAGCTGGTCGCCGCCTTCGACCACCGGCATATCTTCTTCGATCCCGATCCCGATCCGGCGGCCGCGTGGAAGGAACGCAAGCGGCTGTTCGGCCTGCCCCGGTCCAGCTGGGACGATTACGACAGGAAGCTGATCAGCAAGGGCGGCGGCGTCTTCGCGCGCAGCATGAAGCGGATCCCGCTTTCGGCGCAGATGCGGGGGGCTTTGGGCGTGGAAGCCAAGGAGCTGGAGCCCGACCAGCTGATCGCCGCGATCCTGCGGGCGCCGGTCGACCTGATCTGGTTCGGCGGCATCGGCACCTATATCAAGGCGGCAGGCGAGAACCATGTCGAGGTGGGCGACCGGGCCAATGACGCGCTGCGCGTGGATGCGCGCGATGTGCGGGCCCGGGTGATCGGCGAAGGCGCCAATCTGGCGGTCACCCAGGCCGGCCGGATCGAATATGCCCTGCTGGGCGGCGAGGGTGGCGGCCGGATCAATACCGACTTCATCGACAATTCGGCCGGCGTCGACAGTTCGGACAATGAGGTCAATATCAAGATCGCGCTGGCACCGGCGCGGCGGTCCGGAAGACTGGGGGACAAGCGCCGCGAGGCGCTGCTCGAGAGCATGACCGAAGAGGTCGCCCGGATCGTGCTGGAAGACAACCGGCTGCAGACGCTGGCCCTGTCGCAGGCCGAAGCGGGCGGCGCCCGCGCGGTCGCCTCGCAGATGCGGCTGATCGAAACGCTGGAGGAGCTGGGCGAGCTCGACCGCCGGACCGACGGCATTGCCGACAATGAGGCGCTGGCGCGCCGGTCCGCCGACGGGCATGGGCTGACCCGGCCCGAACTCGCCGTGCTGCTTTCCAACGGCAAGCTGGCGCTGCAGGACGCGATCGAAGCGTCGAGCTGCGCGCAGGACGAGGCGCTGGTCCCGCTGCTGCTGGAAGCGTTCCCCGAGCAGATGCGGGGGAGCTGGCGCAAGGACATCCTCGCCCATCGCCTGCGCCGCGAAATCGTCGCCACCAAGCTGGCCAACAAGGTTATCAACCGGCTCGGCCTGATCCATCCCTTCGAGCTGGCCGAGGAGGAAGGCGCCGGGCTGGGCGCGATCGCCTGCGCCTTCGTCTGCGCCGAGCACCTGCTGGAGGTGGACGCCATCTGGACCGCCATCGACCGTTCCGCCATGAACGAGACGGCGCGGCTGCTGCTGCTGGAGCATGTCGCAATGGCCATGCGCGGGCAGATGTCCGACGTGCTGCGCGCCGGCGCCGCCACGCAGAACCCGTCGGAGCTGGTGGGCGAGCTGCAGAAAGGCGTGGCGCAGCTGCGCGAAGCATCCGAAGCCCTGCTCAAGCCCGAAGTGCGCGCGCATACGGCGCGGCTGCGCACGAGCTTCACCGAGGCCGGCGCGCCCGAGCGGATCGCCGACATGGTGGCGCAGCTGTTCGACATGGACGGGGCGATCGGCCTCGCCCGGCTGGCGGTGGATACGGGCGTGTCGCCGGTCACGCTGACCCGCGCCTTCACCGATCTCGGCGCGCGGCTGGGCCTCGACTGGGCGCAGAGCACGGCTTCGGTGATGGCCCCGTCGGACCCGTGGGAACGGCTGCTGGTGGGCGGGCTGGCCCGCGATTTCCAGCAGATGCGGCTCGATTTCCTGCGCGGCCTGGTGAAGAAGCGCGCCAGCAAGGCCGACCCGGCGGCGGCGGTGGCGGACTGGGCCGCTGCAAACGAGGCTTCGGTCGCCCGGTTCCGCGCCATGATCGGGCGCGCCCAGCGCGCCGCCCCGGTCAGCCCGGCGATGCTGGCGCAGGTCGCAAGCCAGGCACGCCATCTCCTGCAGGGTTGATTCCGAGGTTGACGCAGCGACGGATTCTGCCGACGGCCAGCGCATGAAAAAGGCGGATGTGGTGATCGTGGGATCGGGCCATGGCGGGGCACAGGCCGCCATCGCGCTGCGCCAGGCAGGCTTCACCGGAACAGTGGCGATGGTCTCGCGCGACCGCGACCTGCCCTATGAGCGGCCGCCGCTCTCGAAGGAATATCTGGCCGGCGAAAAGCCGTTCGAGCGGATCATGGTGCGGCCGGCCGGATTCTGGCGCGAACGCAGCATCGATTTGCTGCTCGGGCGCAATGTCGATTCGGTGCATCCGGAGGTTCGGGAAATCGAGCTCGGCGGCGGGGAGCGGATGGGATATGGCGCGCTGATCTGGGCCGCCGGCGGCGACCCGCGGCGGCTGGACCGCGACGGCGCCGACCTGGACGGCATCCACGCGATTCGCAACCGCGCCGATACGGACCGGATCCGCGCCGACCTGGCGGCGGGGGCGCGGCGCGTCGTCGTGATCGGCGGCGGCTATATCGGGCTCGAAGCGGCCGCCGTGCTGGTCTCGCTCGGCTGCGAGGTCACGGTGATCGAGCAGCAGGACCGGTTGCTGGCGCGCGTCGCGGGCGAGGAATTGTCGGAATTCTACGCCGCCGAGCATCGCCGGAAAGGCGTCGATATCCGGCTCGGCGCCGATGTCGAGAGACTGGAGGGAGCGGACGGCCGGCTCGCATCGATCACGCTCACGGACGGCGAGACCATCCCCTGCGACATGGCCATCGTGGGCATCGGCATCGTGCCGTCGATCGGGCCGCTGATCACCGCCGGGGCTGCGGGCGCCAACGGGGTCGATGTCGACGAGAGGTGCCGGACCAGCCTGCCCGATGTCTATGCCATCGGCGACTGCGCCGCCCACGCCAATCCCTATGCCGAGAACGAGGTGATCCGCCTCGAAAGCGTGCAGAACGCGCATGACATGGCCAAGGTGGCGGCGCTGACGATCTGCGGGGAGGAGGCGCGTTACGATTCGGTGCCGTGGTTCTGGTCCAACCAGTACGATCTGCGGCTGCAGACGGTCGGCTTCAACAAGGATTACGACGAGGCCGTGCTGCGCGGCGATCCGGCCGAGCGGAAGTTTTCCGTGGTCTATCTGCGCGGCGGGCGCGTGGCCGCGCTCGACTGCGTCAACCGCACTGCCGATTACGCGCAGGGCCGGAAACTGGTGGAAGCAAGGGCGGAAGTGGACCCGGCGATGCTCGCCGACATCGACGTGCCGCTCAAGCAGATGCTGTAAGCCGCCGGGCGGCCCACTGCGCCGCTTCGGCCACCACCGGGTCGGGATCGCGCAGCAACGCCCTCACCGGCGCCAGCAGCGCCAAGTTCCCGCTATTGCCCGCGGCGATCAGGCAGTTGCGCACGAACCGGTCCCGCCCGATGCGCTTGATCGGCGAGCCGGAGAATTTCGCCCGGAACGCGCTGTCGTCGAGCAGCAGCAATTCGTCGAGCCGCGGGGCGACCAGTTCCTCGCGCGGGAGGAAGGCCTGGTGGGCGGATGCGGCATCGGCGAACTTGTTCCAGGGGCACACCGCCAGACAATCGTCGCAGCCATAGATGCGGTTGCCGATCCCTTGGCGAAATTCCTCGGGGATCGGACCCTTGTGCTCGATGGTGAGGTAGGAAATGCAGCGCCGCGCATCGAGCCGGTAGGGCGCGGGAAACGCGTCGGTCGGGCATGCCTCCTGGCACGCACGGCACGAGCCGCACAGATCGCCATGCGGGGCATCGGCGGGGAAGGGCAGGGTGGTGTAGATCGCGCCCAGGAACAACCAGCTGCCATGCTCGCGGCTCACCAGGTTGGTATGCTTTCCCTGCCAGCCGAGACCCGCCGCCTCGCCGAGCGGTTTTTCCATCACCGGCGCAGTATCGACGAACACTTTGAGCTCGGTGCCCGGCACTTCCGCAACCAGCCAACGCGCCAGCGCCTTCAGCGCCTTCTTGACCGTGTCGTGATAGTCGCGGCCCTGCGCATAGACCGAAATGCGCGCCTTCTCCGGCTCACCCTCCAGCGCCAGCGGATCCACCCGGGGCGCGTAGCTCATGCCCAGCGCGATCACGCTCCTGGCCTCGCTCCACATGGATTGTGGGCTCTTTCGGACCTCCGCCCGCTGCTCCATCCACTCCATCGTGCCGTGATGGCCCTGCGCCAGCCATTGCTGCAGCCGCCGCGAACGAAGCGGATCCTCCTCCGCCGGAGCGAAGCCCACTGCCGCGAAGCCCAGCGCATGCGCCTGCTCCACCAGCCGCGCCTTCAATTGATCCAGTTCCTCGTTCTTAACCAAGTTCAGTGTTGCTCCGCTTCCGTCACCGAGGCTAACTCGCGCCGATGGAAGCGCTAAGCCAATCCGGGGCCGCCGGCAAACAGGGGAACGGGTCGCGGCGGCTGGCGATCGAAGCGCGCGGCCTGGTCAAGCGTTTCGGCGACACAATGGCCGTGGAAGGCGTCGACCTTTCGATTCCGGAAGGCGCGATCTACGGCATCCTCGGCCCCAATGGCGCCGGCAAGACCACCACTTTGCGGATGCTGCTGGGGATCATCGATCCGGACGAAGGGCTGCGCCGCGTGCTCGGCCATGACGATCCGCACGAGATCGCGGGGGCGATCGGCTACCTGCCCGAAGAGCGCGGGCTCTACCCTGCGATGAAGGCCTATGACGCGATCGCCTTCATGGGCGCGCTGCGCGGCCTGCCGCTGGCCGAAGGACGCAGGCGCGGCCGCGCGCTTCTCGAGCAGCACGGGCTCGGCGAGGCCGCCGAGCGGCAGATCCGGCAGCTGTCGAAAGGCATGGCGCAGACGGTGCAGCTGCTCGGCACGCTGGTGCATGAACCGCGGCTGGTGATTCTCGACGAGCCCTTTTCGGGCCTCGATGCGCTGAACCAGGGCAAGCTCGAGCGAATGATCCGCTCGCTGGCCGATCGCGGGACCACGGTCATCTTTTCGACCCACGTCATCGCCCATGCCGAGCGGCTGTGCGAAGGCGTGGCCATCATCGCCAACGGCAAGGTGTCCTTCGCCGGAGCGGTGGACGAAGCGCGCGATCGCATCCCCCCGCAGGTGCGCCTAGAAACGCGTGCCACGGAAGGCGCGTGGCGGGCAGCGCTGCCCCAGGACGCCCGGCGCGAGGGCAATTTCTGGTATTTCGACCTCCCTCCCAGCGGGGTCGAGCCCCTGCTGCGGGCGCTGATCGAAGGCGAGGCAGGCATCGTCTCGCTGTCGATCGAGCGCGCAGGCCTGCATGATGCATTCGTCGCGATCGCCGGCGAAGCGGTGGCTGCGGAAATGGGCCAGGAGATCGAAGGGATGCATTTCCGGTGAGCCGCGAGACCGAGCCCAGCGAGCGTCTCTCGCTCCCCCGCGCCGCATTCACCATCGCGCGGCGGGACTTCACTGCGATCCTGTTCAGCCGGTCATTCATCTTCTTCCTGCTCGGCCCGCTGTTCCCGGTGATCGTCTTCATGCTCGCCGGGGGAATCGGACAACGCGTCGCGGCCGCGAACGAGCCGCCTTCCATCGGCATCGCCATGACGGCGGAGGACGCCGAAGCTATGCTGGCCGCCTATCGCCGTATCGAACCACAGCTCGGCGGCGCCCTGCCGCGACTGAAAGTGGTGGAGACACTGGAAGAGGGCACCGGCTTCGATGCGAGATTCTTCCTCGAACAGGGCGGAACGAACTATGCCGCGGTGATCAGCGGGACGCCGGCCGAGCCCCGCCTGACCGCGCCCGAAAGCCGGCTCGATCGTTATGCCGGCCCGGTTTCGCTGGTGGCGGCGACCGCGCTGGCGCGCGCTCCCCCTGCCTATCCCGAGGTCGAGAAGGTGGCCGCCGCCAGCAGCGTACCAAGCCTACGCACGGCGCGTCTCCAGACCGCACAAGGCGCGGAGACCGTGCTGTTCCTCCTCATCATGCTGCTTTCGGGCATGGTCCTGTCCAATCTCGTGGAGGAGAAAGCCAACAAGATCATAGAGATCCTTGCGGCCGCCATTCCGATGGACGCCGTTTTCCTCGGCAAGCTGTTCGCCATGCTGGCAGTGTCGCTGGTCGGTGTCGCCGTGTGGGGAACGACCGGCGCCGCCATCGTGCTAGCGGGCGGGCAGGACGGAATGATCGCCGAACGCCTGGCCGCGCTGGCGCCGCCGGGAGTTGGCTGGCCGCTCTTTTTCGGTTTCGGCATCCTCTATTTCACCATGGGCTACCTGCTGCTCGGCTCGATCTTCCTCGCCATCGGCAGTCTCGCCACCACGGTGCGCGAAGTGCAGACAATGTCCATGCCCGTGACCATGGCGCAGGTGCTGGTGTTCTTCCTGGCAAGCCTTGGCCTGACCGAGACGGGCGGCACCCTCCAATGGATTTCGATCCTGTTTCCGCTTTCCTCACCCTATGCCATGCTGGGCCAGGCAGCGATGGACGACGACCTGTGGCTGCACGCCCTGGCCATCGGCTGGCAGGTGATATGGGTAGTGGCGTTCATCCATTTCGGCGCCCAGCTCTTCCGCCGGCGGGTGATGCAGTCCGGCCCGAGAAGGGAACGGCGACGGCTGTTCGCCCGCCTTCGCCCGCAGCGGGATTGATGTCGGGCCGTTCAGCTTGCGGGCAGGCTCGATTTGGTAGGAGAAAAGCCATGCAACGGTTCGACAGGATTGAGCGGCGCAGAAGTCTCGCATGGATCGCGGCTGCGGCCGCGCTGCCCTTTGCCGCGGCCTGCGGCTCCGGCCCGGCCAATGCCGCGACATACAAGGTTTCCTATTCCGAGGCCGAGTGGCGCAAACGCCTGACCAAGCAGCAATATGCAGTCCTGCGCGAGGAAGGAACGG
Organism: uncultured Sphingomonadaceae bacterium; assembly: GCA_964422665.1. Taxonomy (GTDB): domain Bacteria; phylum Pseudomonadota; class Alphaproteobacteria; order Sphingomonadales; family Sphingomonadaceae; genus DASWIR01. The sequence goes on from CAYRCH010000023.1 coordinate 8,453, forward strand.
AGCGTCCGTTCAGCTCGCCGCTCGACAAGGAGAAGCGCAAGGGGGTGTTTACCTGCGCAGGTTGCGGCAACCGGCTGTTCTCCTCGGACACCAAGTTCGACAGCGGCACCGGCTGGCCCAGCTTCTGGCAACCGATCGACAGCGGTGCGGTCGGCTTGTCGACGGATTTCAAGCTCGGCTATCCGCGGCGCGAAGTGCATTGCGCCGATTGCGGCGGTCACCTCGGCCATGTGTTCGACGATGGCCCCCGCCCCACCGGGAAACGCTACTGCATGAACGGCGTGGCGATGAAATTCATTCCGGCGTAACCCGCCACATCCTCACACCGCTATTCTCGGGCAAGGCAATCGGCGCCATCCAGCCAGGCGCCCGATTATCCTGCAAGACGGCCATGAAGCCCGACGGCGCGCGCATTGCATAGAGCGCCTGCTCCCTCAGGCCCGGACACATCATCACATATCGGGTGCCGCGTGCGCGCAGTTGACGCCCGGCCTCTGCCGGATCGGCCGAAAAATTGTCGATCTGGAACCGGATCGCGGCATCGCCCCGGTGATGGCTGGTGGCGACCACGCTGTGGCTTGTATGGAGAAGGATCTGAGGTCCAAGGTCGAGCGCGGCAATGATCTCCCCGGCAGGCAGGCGCTCGATCGCATGTGCGACATCCTGCAGCCTGCAATCCGTAACGCGGGCGATGGAGGGTGCAGTTTCGACCGCTTCCGCGCGCGCGCCGTCAACGAGCCCGATCAGGCCGACCGGCAAGGAAGGCACCAGCACCAGCGAGGTCGCCGCCATCCCGGCCAGCCGGCGTGAAGAGCGGCGCGAGTTGCGCGAAGCACGAAGCCATTGCCCGATCTGCCAGCCGATCGGTACGGCCGAAAGCGCCCCGAGTGCTCCGCCCGCGCGGGCGACAAGCAGGGTGACCAGCAGGGCCGCCACCAGAAGCAGCGTGTAATCTATCCACCAGCGGCGCAGCCACCCCCCTGATTGCCCGGCCAGCTTGAGCGAGGCCCAGATCGCTATTGCGGCGGGGATCAGCATCTGGAGCACGAGCGGCAGGTCCTGGCGCCAGATCGGCAAGCCTTCGCGCACCCCGGCCAGCCAGAAGCTGGCAGCGACAGGGTCGATCGTGGAAAAGGGCCCGGCAATGCATTGCGGGGCCGCAAGTGCATAGATGACGATTCCGGCTGCTCCCATCGCGGCGAATCCGACAGTCAGCGTCAAACGGGGGAGCGGTTCGAGCCGGGCGAGCGTCCAGGAGGCAAGGGTCCCCACGGCAAAGATGGCGATATGATAGGGCGAAATGGCGTCGCAATAGGTGGCGAGGTCGCCCAGGCCGCGCGTGCCGAGGAAGAAGAAAGCGCTCCCGCCGGTCAGCCCGCCCATCATCCAGGTCAGCCAGTGGCAATCCTTGCGATTGCGGAACCACCGCAGGGCGGCGATCCCGCAAATGGCGGCGGCCATGGGCAATCCCTCGATTGAAATGGAAAGCATCGCCGCTACGGCCAGTCCGGCCACCAGCCCGCCAAGGCGCGATGAGCGGGACAGGAGCGCATTGACTGCCACCAGCAGCATCACGATCTGCCAGCCGTGATGGTCGATCCTGAGCGGGCGCATCTGGGCGAGCACAGGTACCGAAAGCGCCATGGAGAGGCATGCGAGCCCTGCCGCCTCCCCCCCAATCAGGCGCCAGGCGATCCGCGCGACCAGGAGCAGCGCGCAGGCAAAGGTGACGAGCGGAACGGCAATCGCCGCGACCATCTCCGCCGCGCCCTGGCCAAGGATGGGCGTCAGGAGCAGCACGATCAGCGCGATGGGGACGTCGACGAGCCGCGACCAGTGCATCAATATCCCGCCGCTTGGCGTATCGATACGGTGCTGGACAAGGTCGAACCAGCCCTGCCCCGCGAGCAGGTCGCGAACCTGCACCATGCGCAGCGCATCGTCCGGATCGGGATAGTCCATCGCCCTGATCACCGAGAAATTGGTGACCAGCATCAATGTGGCGATAAGCGCGAAGCAGAGCGCCACGCGGGTCAGCAATTCGCCCGTCAGTGCCGAACGGCGGCGGTCCAGCAGGTGGCTCACCGTGCCGCCTCCCCTCCAATGTCCTCAGCGGGGCGGAAGACGATGGCCGAGCGCAGCAGATAGGTGAGGCAGAAGCTGCCGACGATCGCCATGCCCTTGCCTGCCGTCGGGTGCATCCCGGCGGCTTGGCTCGCGGCGACCACGGCGGTGGTGAGGGCGAGGCCGAGCAGGGCGCTGGCGATGAACAGGCCTTGCTGCCCGAGGCGCGGGGCACCGCTGGCCCGCATCCGCCCGGCAAACACCCAGCGCGAGGACAGCAGCCAGTGCAGCTGGATTCCCGCACAATATCCCGCCACCGAAGCGATCACCGCTCCCCAGTCGAGAGCCATTGCGACAAAGAATACCGAAATGTCGGTGCAGAGCGCCGCGAAGCTTACGAGAAGGTAGCGGCCCGGCGCGAGGCCAAGGACACGTCCGGCCAGCAGCCGCGATCGCGCGACCACACTGGAAGAGGCGGTCGAGGCCATTTCAGGCCGCCTTCCGATCCTTGGCGGAAACGCGTTCGGGAACGGCGCGAACCGAGCCCAGCGCAGCGGCCTGGTCTTCGCTGATCGCCTCGCGGGCGCGGAGCGACTTCTCGGCGCCTTCGGCTCCCGCCTCGTGATATTCGGCGTCCTCGTTGACGCACCAGGTATCGTAGATCCGTTCACCCGCGAGGATATTTTCGGCCGTGAGCATCGCGGTCATCATCGCGTGGTCCTGGTTGTTGTAACGATGCATGCCGTTGCGCCCGACCATGTGGAGCGTGGGGAATTTTTCCTCCAGTTCGCGGCGCATCGCCTCGACATTGGCGGCGTAGGTCTCGTCGTACACCGGATAGGCCTTTTCCTGGCGCACCACCGCGCCGCCGATCACCTTCGCGGGATCGAGCAGTCCGAGGATGGCCATTTCCTTCTTGCCCAGTTCGACCAACTCCTCGTCGGACGACGACCAGAGCCCGTCGCCTTCGAAGCAGAAATATTCGAGGCCAATGCAGGCAACGCTCTCGTCCGGCACCATTTCGGGCGACCAGGAGCGGAAATTCTGGACCCGGCCGACCTTCACCTTGCTGTCATGGATATAAATCCAGTTGTCGGGGAACAGGTCCTCGGACCGGATCATCAGCGCAACCGTGAGGAAGTCGCGATATTTGAGCTGGCTGGCATTGGGTACGGTCTCTGGCAGCGGGTGCAGCCGGGCCGCCAGTTCGCGCATGGGGGCAGAACTGATCACATGGCCGGCATGCAGCACCAGGTCGCCATCCGCGCCGGCCGCCGTGAGGCGCCAGCCTTCCCCGCCGTCGCTGGCGAGCTGCTTCAGCGCGTGGCCCATATGGACCGTGCCGCCGCGCTCCAGGATCCGGTCGCGCGCGGCGTCCCACATCATGCCGGGGCCGAGGCGCGGATAGCGGAACGTCTCGAGCAGCGTCTTCACCGCCTGCCCGTCATTCGGCTTCTGGTTGAGGCCAAGCGAACGCTTGAGCCCGTCGATCACTGCGCCCCACAGGGAAAGGCCCTTGATCCGCTGGGCCGCCCAGTCGGCGCTCATCTCGTTGCAGGGCATGCCCCACACCTTCTCCGTGTAGGTCTTGAAGAAGATGGAGTAGAGTTTCTTGCCGAACTGGTTGCTGGTCCAGTCCTCGAAGCTCTTCACCTCCCTGATCGGGAACAGCTTCGACCATCCATAGCTCATCATGCATGCGGCGGAGCGCAGCACGCCCAGATTGCGCAGAGCCTCGAAGGCTCGCAGCGGATAGGAATAGAACTTGCCCTCGTAATAGATGCGGCTCATCCGCGGGCGCTGGATGAAACCGTCGGGCAGGATCTCGTTCCACAGGTCGACCACCTGCTGGCTCTTGGAGAAGAAGCGGTGCCCGCCAATGTCGAACCGGTAGCCCTCATGCTCGACCGTGCGGCTGATGCCGCCGACATAGGTCGGGTCCTTCTCGATGATGGCGACCGATTTTCCGGCCTTGGTCAGCAGGTATCCGGCCGTGAGGCCCGCCGGGCCCGCACCGATAATCGCCACATCCACCTTGTCCGAACCGCCTGATTTCGCGCCCACCGCAAACCCCCGTCATTGATCCTGCCCGGGAGTGAAGGAAAAGGGTTATCAGCCGGTTAATCCGCGCCGGTCAGACGCAGGTTTTGGCCGTTTCCTCGGGCGGCACCAGCGGATCCGCCCCGCCGCGCGCCTGCAGTTCATTGGCGAGCTGGGCCAGTTCCGCGAACTGGAACGTATCCTCGAAGACCAGCCCGTATTCCTCGCCCCGGCGCCAGCGGACCTTGGCCTGGATCGAGGGCAGGCCATCGGCATCGAGCCGCAATTTCTGTTCCAGCGCCAGCAGTTCGCGGCAGTCGATCCGGGCACCCTGCTGCGAGATATTGCGGACCACCGCGGCGAAGCTTCGGCCATTGCTGGTCAGGACGGCGGGCACCTGGAGCCGCAGGCGGACCGGGCGCCGCGAAAAGCGGCTGCGGCCTTCGATGATGCGCTGGGTATCGATCGGCTGCGTGAACCGGAACCCGGCCGCACCATCGCGTTCCCACACGGTTTCGATCTCGTGGCGATCGCCATTGGGCATTTCCAGCAGCATGCGCCGTTCCGGCGCCAGCTTGTGGAAGGTCCGGACGCTCACTCCGGTGGAGGAGGCGTCGCGCAGGATGCACAGGAATTCCCCGCGACTGTTGATCAGTTTTGCTGTGCGGATGAGAAGCGTGAAGCGTGGCGAAGTGCGCTGGTCGGCGGCTTCGGCCGACAGGGGTTCCTCACCTGCCGGATTCATGCCTTGGAGGGGTTCGGCCATTACCGCATTCCTTGAAAGACGTTGTCACAATCACGCGAGCATTCCCTCCAATGTCATCGCATCGGTCGGTTAATGGGCTTCAAATTGTGCCATAGGGTTTAGGACTAAGGTGAAGCGGGATTCATCTTTTGGGGTCGATCACCGAAAATCCCTCGAGGGCGGCAACAGGCGGACATTGCGCGGATGGCGGGCATTGGGCGGCGCGCCTTCCCGCTTGTACCGCGGATGCTGTGGATGCGCGAACTCGTCTGCCCGCGAGAGCTGGATCTCCGCTTGATGCGTCTCGGACAGCAGCTCCAGAACTTCGCTGCGATCGGCAATATGGCTCGCCATTACGTGGATCACGCCTTCCCGGCTGCGTTGTACCTCGCCTTCGACCTGCATCAGCCGGCTGGCCATCACGGCCCGGCGGAAGCGGTCGAGCTGGCTCGCCCAGAGCACGATGTTGGCGATCCCGCTTTCGTCCTCCAGCGTGATGAAAATGGCGGTGCCCTTGCCCGGTCTCTGACGAATCAGCACCGCTCCTGCGATCTTAACCCTTTCGCCGCCCTTCATGTGGTGCAGTTGCCCGCATGGAGTTACGCTATCGGCATCGAAGACATGCCGCAGCAGCGCCATCGGATGCGCCTTCAGCGACAGCCGGGTGAGCTGGTAATCGCTTGCGACATGCTCGCCCAGCGTCATCGGGGAAAGCGCCACACAAGGTTCCTGCGCCAGTTCGCGGGCATTGCTGGCGGCGAACAGAGGCAATTCGCCATCGGGCATGCGGCGCACTTCCCACAGCGCCGCCCGGCGATCGAGGCCCAGTGAGGCCAGTGCGTCGGCATCGCCCAGCAGGCGCAGGGCGCGCTGGGGCAGGCGGGCGGCGCGGGCCAATTGCTCGATCGAGCTGAAGCACCCATCTCGTGCCGCACCGCGCGCTGCCGCAATCGCCTCGGCCCATTCCTGGCGAAAGCCCGTGATCTGCCGCAGCCCCAGCCGCAGGGCCAGCGCGCCGTCCTCGCGCCGCTCCAGCGTCGAATCCCAGGTGCTGGCATTGGCATCCACCGGGCGGACTTCTCCGCCATGCTCGATGAGATCGCGCACGAGCTGCGCCGGCGCGTAGAAGCCCATGGGCTGGGAGTTGAGCAGGGCGCAGGTGAACACCGCCGGGTGGTGGCATTTCATCCAGGCCGAGACATAGACCAGCCGGGCAAAGCTCTGCGCAT
>CAYRCH010000023.1:14630-21580 GCA_964422665.1 uncultured Sphingomonadaceae bacterium
TGGTGGCATTTCATCCAGGCCGAGACATAGACCAGCCGGGCAAAGCTCTGCGCATGGCTTTCCGGAAAGCCGTAGGAACCAAAGCCCTCGATCTGGCGGAAGCAGCGTTCGGCGAAATCCTGCGTGTAACCGCGCGCCACCATCCCGCCGACGAGCTTGCCGCGAAACCTGTCGATCGTGCCGAGATTACGGAAGGTTGCCATGGCCCGGCGCAGCCCGTTCGCTTCCTCGCTGGTGAAATTCGCCGCAGTGATGGCGAGGTTCATCGCCTGCTCCTGGAAGATCGGCACGCCGAATGTCTTGCCCAGCACGTCGCGCAGCTCGTTCGGGTCATGCGGCGGGGAAGGAGAAGGGAACTCGGCCGCTTCCTCGCCGCTGCGGCGGCGCAGATAGGGATGCACCATGTCGCCTTCGATCGGGCCAGGGCGCACGATCGCCACCTGCACCACGAGATCGTAGAATTCCCGGGGTTTAAGACGCGGCAGCATGTTGATCTGGGCCCGGCTCTCGACCTGGAACACGCCGATACTGTCGCCCTTGCACAGCATGTCGTAGACTGCCCGGTCTTCGCACTCGATATCCACTTCGAGATTGTGGTCGCCAAGGTCGTGCAGCCGCATCAGCTCGAAGCCCTTGGCAATGCAGGTCAGCATGCCCAGCGCCAGCACATCGACTTTCATCAGGCCGAGCGCGTCGATATCGTCCTTGTCCCATTCGATGAAGGTGCGGCCCTCCATCGCGCCATTGTGCAGCGGGACCATTTCGTCGAGCCGGTCCTGCGTCAGCACGAAGCCACCGACATGCTGCGACAGGTGGCGCGGGAAGTTCAGCAGCCGCTGGACGAAGTCGGCCAGCCGAGCAATTTCCGGATTGTCGGGATCGAAGCCGCACTCCTTCACCCGCTCGCGGCTATATTCGCTGGAGTAGCTGCCCCACACCGTGCTCGCCATCCGGGCCGTGACATCCTCGCCGATGCCGAGCGCCTTGCCGACTTCGCGCACCGTGCTGCGCGGCCGGTAATGGATCACCGTGGCGGCGATTCCGGCGCGGTGCCGGCCATAGCGGCGATAGATATACTGCATCACTTCCTCGCGCCGCTCATGCTCGAAGTCGACATCGATATCGGGCGGCTCCTTGCGTTCCGACGACATGAAGCGCGAAAACAGCAGATTGTGCTGCATCGGATCGACCGAGGTCACGCCGAGCAGGAAGCAGACAATCGAATTGGCCGCAGAGCCGCGACCCTGGCACAGGATCCCCTCCTTGCGCGCATAGCGGACCACATCGTGCACGGTGAGGAAGTAGCAGGCATAATTCTCGGTCCGGATCAGCGAGAATTCTTCTTCCAGCAGCCGCTTCACCTTGTCCGGAAGTTCTGCGCCATACCGCTTATGCGCGGCTTCGATCACCATGTGCTCGAGCCATTCCTGCGGCTTCCACCCATAGGGCACCGGCTCATGCGGATATTCGTAGCGCAGATCGTCGAGCGTGAAAGCGATGCCGCTCATGAAGCGACCGGTTTCGGCGATCGCTTCCGGACGGGCTGCGAAAAGCCGCGCCATTTCCTCCGGCGGCTTCAAATGCCGCTCGGCATTGGAAAGCAGTTGTCGCCCCGCCGCCTGCACCGTGGTGCCGAGGCGGATCGCGGTCACGACGTCATGCAGCGGCCGATCCTCCGGAGCGGCATAGAGCGCATCATTGAGAGCGATCAGCGGGACGTCATGCACCTGTGCAAGCTGCGCCATCCGTTCCAGCCGCCGCGCATCGTCGCCCCGGCGTAGCATGGCAGTGCCCAGCCAGACGCGGCCCGGCACAAGCGGGGCCAGCCGGGCGAGCGCTTGTTCCAGCGCATCGCCGCCAGCCGGGATGCCGGCCTCTTCCAGGGGCAGGGGCGGGCAATAGGCGACCGGTTTTCGCTGCGCCTCCTGCCCATCTGCACTGGATGCCTCCAGCACGATCAGCTGCAGATCCTCCGCATGGGCGGCAAGGTCGGCGAGGCCGAGAATGCAGCCGCCCTTTTTCGCGCGCAGATTGCCGCGCGTGAGCAGGCTGGTGAGCCGTCCCCAGCCGCGCCGGCTGACCGGATAGGCGGCAATGTCGGGCGTGCCGTCGCTGAACACCAGCCGCGCGCCCACGAGCAGGCGGAAATCCCGCGCCAGCCCGGCCTCGCGCAGTTCCTTCCACGCCACATGCGCGCGGACCACGCCGGCCACGCTGTTGCGGTCGGCAATGCCTATCCCGGCCAGGCCAAGCGCGGCCGCCTGAGCGATCATATCCGCTGGATGCGAAGCACCGCGAAGGAAGGAGAAATTGCTCGCCGCCAGCAATTCGGCATAGGCGAAGATATCCTCGCCGCTCATGCGAACAGCCCGTGGAGATACCAGGCCGGATCGCTGCTCTCCCGTTCATAAAGCCCGTGCCGGAACAGCCAGAAACGATGCCCTTCCTCGTCTTCGACGCGGTAATAATCGCGCGACAGGCGGGCATTTTCTGCATGACCGCCGCGCCGCCGCCACCATTCGGGCGCGATCCGCTCCGGCCCTTCCTCGCGCGCGACCCGGTAGGCCCGGCCGCGCCAGCGGAACAGGCGCGGCGGCCCGTCAGGCACTGCCGCCAGCACTTGCACACGCTGGGGCGGATCGAACAGCAGCAGCGGGCGCAGCGGTGGATCGCCCGCCATGCCTTCCGGCCATGGGGATTCCTGCCCGCTACCGAAGGCCACAAGGCGGCCTGCACGCTCCGGCAGGTAACTGTCCCCCGCCGCGAAGCTGCGGATTGCGCCGGCACCGTGGCGCACTGCCAGCCGGTCGATCAGAGGACCGATTGCAGGCCGTGGCGCACATTCCTGCTCCAGCCCGTCCTGCCGTTCCACGAGATGCTCGGCATGCGGCACGGCAATATCGATGAAATCGTAGCCGAAGCCCGGATCGAGCGGATCGGCCAGGCTTTCGATCCGCTCGCGCAGCAGGCGCATGAGCACTTGCGGGTCACGGGTCGGCGAACCGCACTCGATGGTGAGCTGGGCAAGCTGCCCGTCGCCGCGATGCAGCCGCACTGCCAGCGCCCGGGCGCCTTCGTCGCGCTCGCGCAATCGCTCGGCGGCCGCCCCGACCAGCATGGCGATCACGTCGAGCACATCGTCGGTCCGCACAACCGGCTCGGCAAAGCGGGCCTCCTCGCGGATTGTCTCCACCACTTGCCGGGCGGTGACATGCGGGTCTTCCTCTTCGGTGAGCCGGGCAAGGCGCTGCACCAGTTCCCGCCCGAACCGCGCCGCCAGGGGTGCGCGGGGAAGCCCGGCCAGTTCGCCGATCCGGCGCAGTCCAGCGCGGCGCAGCCCGACCAGCACCTCCCTTTCCATGCCAAGCGCGGCGAGCGGCAAGTCGGCGATTTCCGTCATGCCGAAACGGGCCAGGGCGCAGGCCGCATCCGGGGTCGCCGCAAAGGCGCTGCGCAAGGTAAGGCCCAGTGCCTTCACACGCGCGGCGAGATCGGCCTGCAACCCACCCTTCCCGCCAAAGAGATGCGCGCAGCCTGTGATGTCGAGCGCCAGCTCGGCGGGCGGGCGATCTTCGGCTGAAGGAGTGTAGCGCCCGCACAGCTTGGCCACTTCGCCCAGCAGCGCCCCGTCCGCTTGCGGATCGAAGGGCACCGCCACCAGCTCGGGCACGCGGGTGCGCGCCTCGGCCAGCGTCAGGCCGGGTTCCAGCCCCAGCTGCGCCGCAGATTGCGCCATCGCGGCAATCCGCGTGGCTCCGCGCTGCTGCTCGACCAGCGCGAATGGCACATCAGGCGGCGCGCGGCCTTTGCGCAGCGCGTTCTCCGCCGGGAGCCATGGCAGGAACAGCCCCATGTAAAGGCGAGGCTGCGGATGCAGGAGGTTCGGCGAAGCACGCCTGTTCATTGTTCCACTCCAGGATGAGTTGCAGCCCGTCGCGTCCCCCCTTGTGGCGCGTCAGGGCCAGGTCGAAGGCCGGGCGGCCCGGCGCATTGGCGGCAAGCGCCCGCGATGGAGCGCTGGCCACGCGCCAGCGCGTCTGCGCGGCGCTGGGCGAAGGTTCGGCCCCATGGCGAACCAGCAGCAGCATCGTGCCGCTGCGCATGGCGGACAGCAGCAGTCGGCGGCTGGCGGTGAGGTCGAACAGCTTCTGCCGCCCGGTAAGCTCGAGCAATATTGCCGCCGCCGCGCCGTCACGCGCGCAGTCGCTGGCGGCACGCAGCAGTGCTTTCGTATCGGGCAGGGCGAGCAGCGTCACTTGCGCGGGTGCGATGCCGAACTGGTGAAGACCAGGACCATAGGGAATGGAAGGCCGTCCGCGCTGCCGCAGCCAGACCAGCGGTGCGGCGCTCGACCCGGCACGCATCCGCGCCAGCGCCAGCGCGAAACCGATCGCCGCCGCCCCGTCTTCCATCTTTGCGGCATAGGTCTCGTGCAGCCCGGCCGCAGCCAGCCCGCCGCCGAGCCATTCATCGGCATGGGCAATACCCAGGGGAACGCGCTCCGCGGCAGGCGGAGGGGCAGGAGGCTTATCCGGGCCGGAAGAGATTGGCTCCGGACGCAGGCGAAGGGGCGAATCGTGCCGCATGGTGATTTCGAGTCGTAATGTTCACTTTATGTTCTTTAGGGGATCGCGCCAAGAGACTCCCTCTTCACTTGAAAAGCGCCGTTCCGAACCCACCGGGTTCGCAAGCGCGAATGCGCGTCGGCCGGAGGCCGCCCTCGCGGAGGCATGAGCGAAGCGAATTGCCGTGAGCGATAGAAACGTGCGGGCGGTGGGACTCGAACCCACACGAGCAAGGCTCAGGGGATTTTAAGTCCCCGGCGTCTACCATTCCGCCACGCCCGCGCGCGCGTTTCCTAGCGGGGGCGATGCGGACTTACCAGTAACGCCTGCTCGCGATTTCCGCGCCTTCGGCCAGCGCGGCGAGCTTGGCCCAGACGATCTCGGGATCGAGACTGTTGCTTCCTGCGTGGACAGAGAAGCCGCAATCGACACCGGCCATGACCCGCTCCCGCCCCAGCAAATCGGCATAGCGGGAGATGCGCTGCGCGATCAGCTCGGGATGCTCGATATAAGTGCTCTGCGGCTCGATCATGCCCGGGCACAGCACCTTGCCTTCGGGCAATGGATTCTCCTCGAAGAAGGCAAATTCGTGATTGTGGCGCGGATTTGCGCCTTCGAGCAGCACGGTCTGCGGCTTCGCCGACCAGACGATATCGGCGATATCGCCGAGCGGAACGTCGCAGTGATGCGGCCCAGGGTAATTGCCCCAGCACAAATGCATGCGAAGCTGCTCGGCCGGGATGTTGCGCAGCGCATGGTTGAGCGCGGCGATATTCATGCCGATGCGCTTGCGGAAATCCTCCAGCGATAGTTGGGTGAACTGCACGTGCCGGCCCATGGCAAGGTCGGGGCAATCGACCTGCAAAGTAATCCCGGCAGCGGCTATGGTCTCATATTCGTGGCGCAGGCCCTCGGCGAGCGCGAAGACGTATTCCTCGTCGCTGGCGTAGAACTGGTTCGGAAAGAACAGCGCGGTGACCCCCGGCGAGGCCGCGCTCATGAAGCTCTCGTGCCCGTCCGCCAGCCGCACAAGCCGTTCGGCATCGATCCGCGGCGCTTCCATGTCCCTGACGGTGATTTCGGAGGTGCAGGCCGGTGCGCTGCGCCTGGCCCGTCCCTTGTTGCCGAACACCTGCGCCTTGGCCCCCGGAAACTCCTCGAGGTCCTGGAACTCGTATTGCCCGGCCTCGCCTCCAAAGCCCGAAAGCCGGTGCTTGATATAGGTGGCATAGGAGGGCTTCGACATTTCGCCGTCGCCGATGATCGAAATACCCGCCTGCTTCTGCCGCGCGACGACGTCCGCCGTCGCCCGCTCGACCGCCTCATCGAGCCGCGCTTCGTCCACCGCCTCGCCCCCCTCGCGGGCAAACATCAGCTCGAGCAGATAATCCGGACGCGGCAGGCTGCCCGTGTGAGTGGTCCTGAAGGCCATTACGACAGTTCGGCGCGGACTATGGCAGCCCCCTCCGCAAGCGCCTTCATCTTGCCGAAGGCGACATCGCGCGGAAGATATTTCAGCCCGCAGTCGGGGGCCGGGATGATCCGGCTGGCATCGACATGGGGCAGCGCCTTCCTGATCCGCGCCGCAACCACTTCCGGTTCCTCCACCGCATGGGTCGAAAGGTCGAGCACGCCGAGGATGATCGTCTTGCCCGGCAGCGTCTCGAGAATGGCGCAGTCGAGATTCGACTGGGCGGTCTCGAGCGAGATCTGCATCACGTTCGAGCCCGCCAGCTCGGGCAGGAAATTGTAGCCCGCCGGCCGCTCATGGATCAGCGCCGCATAACCGAAGCAGATATGCAGCGCGGTGGTGCCGTTCACTCCTTCGAGCGCCGCTTCCAGCGCCTTTAGTCCGTACTGGCGCGCCTGCTCCGGCCGCGCCTGCATATAGGGCTCGTCGAGCTGGACCACGTCCACCCCCGCGGCGAACAGATCTTTGATCTCTCCGTTCACCGCCCTGCCGTAAGCGACAGCAAGCGCCTCGGGATCGCCGTAATAATCGTCCTGCGCCTGGCAGCTCATGGTGAAGGGGCCGGGCACGGTGATCTTGGTCGCCTTGCCCGGGCTGACATGCGCCTTCAGGAACTCGACATCGCGCACCTGCACCGCATGACGGCGGCTGATCTCGCCCACCACGCGCGGCACGGGCACCGGTTCGCCGCTGCGGTCCAGAGCGGTGCCGTGATTGTCCATATCCACCCCGTCGAGCGCGGTGGCGAAGCGGTTCGAATAGCTTTCGCGCCGCATCTCGCCATCGGTGATGATGTCGAGCCCGGCGCGCTCCTGTTCGTGGATCGCCCACACGGTCGCATCGTCCCACGCCTGGTCGATGAACTCCTCGGCCACGCGCCACAATTCCTTCTGCCGCGTGCGCGGAGGAAAGCG
>CAYRCH010000024.1:0-14678 GCA_964422665.1 uncultured Sphingomonadaceae bacterium
TCGCGCAGATTGTGCGGGTGGCTGGAGTATCGATTTGTCCACGCGGTGCCGGTTCCTGGTTTGCAGTCGCAGGCGGCGGATAGCCCCAATAGCCTTTCCGGTTCCTCAAGAGGGGCTATTGGTCCCCTTGTCGCCGGTCAAGAGCGGCAGCTCGAGCAGCAGGGCGTCGTCCACTCTTTCCAGCAGCCCTCGGGCCGCGCGGGCTTCGCTGCGTGCGAGGCGCAGGGTGAAGCCGCTGCCGAAGGCGCCTGCGCTGACAGCACCGGGAACGGGCTTGTCCGAGCGGGCGAACAACGAATCCTCCGTTCGCAGCGATTTCGGAAGTTCTGCCCGCAGGCGGACCTTCCCGCCATCGGCCGCGAGAGACAGTTCCAGCATTTCCCCCGGTCCGCTGCGGCCTGCGAGAGTAGCCAGGATGCGCCAGACGAGCTGCATCACTTCTTCGCGGGCAATCCCGATATGGAAGCTGGGACCGGAGACGGACAGATCGAACCCAGCCGAGCGGTGCTTCATCGCACCTTCCAGACGCCGTGCGGTCAGGACAACAGCTTCGCGCAGGTCACTTTCTCCGGAAGCCAGAGCGCCGCTGCTCGCTTCCAGGCGGGCCAGTCGATCCAGTTCCTCAAAGCCGGCAAGCAATCGTGCGGCGTCGACGGCGATGGCTGCCGCCAAGGCGCGGTATTCATTGGGCGCCGGGCCGAACATCTGCTGCTGGATGATTTCGGCAAACCCTTGGATCGCGCTTACCGGCGTGCGCATTTCGTGCAGCATTTGCCGCATGATGTCGCTTTCGGGATTGGTTTCGTCGTCCGCCGGCGGCATTGGCCGCCGCATCCGCCCGCGATAGCCGACGAACGATCCCGTTTCGGAAGCGAAGCGAGGCGCTGCGTCGACGATCCATTCCCCATCGATTGCTGGTGCTCCGGTGATAGAGATGGCCTGAGCGGCGAGGGGCTGGCGATGGTGAAACAGCCGCGCCATTTCTTCGGTCAGGGCAACAGGGGAGTGCGGCGCAAGCGACGCGAGGGACAATCCGACGGCCATCGGTGCCGCAGCCGGGTCGGCCCATTTGATCCGGCCTCGCGCATCCGTGGAGAAGTCGAACGCCGCCAGCAGGCGATGATGGGGCGGGCCCGGTTCCTGTTCGGCGGCAAATGGAAGCCTGGGCGCCCGCATTTCCGGCTCCGGCACAGCAGGACGCTCGGCGCGAGCCTTGCGAAATTCCTCGATGCGGCGCACCAATGCGCCAATGCCTTCGCCAGGTTCCGCCGTCACAGACGGAGATTGGATCGGCTCCGCCAGCTTTCGAGCAGAGGCATTAAGCGCTTCTCGTACTTCCGGCTCGGGAAGCACGAGATCGCCTACGCCAAGACGCGTCAGCAAGTCTTTCACCCGCTCTGGAAGGTCTCTCCTGTGGCGCAGGAATCCGCGGCCACTCACGGGCAAGCGGGGTATGATGGCGAGCCATTCGACCTCGCTCAAGCGGGCCGCGGCCATGGCGGAGGCCGCCACCTGGCCTTCCTGATTGGCCAGCCATTCGGCTAGCCTGGGATTGCGCAGGCGAAGCCCGGGCTCGCGCAGAATTTGCGCACGCACGAGGGCGGGAATGGCGCCGCTGAGGTTTCCAAGCCGTTCATACGCTGCATCGGCCACACCGTTGTCGCGGTCGGCGCGCGTGCTGCCAAGCAGGTCGAGCAACTGCCTGAACTGGGTTCGCGCTGCCACTTCGCCGGCGATGGGCGAGCGCAGAACCGTCGTCAGCCGGTCGTCGAAATGCATTTGAACCCCGCTTGCGCGTACGCGCAGCGTGCGCGACGTCGTGCGGCTTCACTAGCCGCCGTGGCAAAAGGCGAAATGGCGGCCTTTGCCGCGTTGCAAAGCGGGACAATGGCCGTCATAACTCATAATGTTTCGCGCAACAGGGCCCGCGCCGGCAAATTCTTGCGCCGGGCTTTGCAGAGATTAACTTGTCCGAATGCGGACTGCGCGCCCGCACCGGGAGGGGGGTCGGAACCAATGGCATCACTCGACGAAATCGACCGTCGCCTGCTGGCCGAATTGCAGGCTGAGGGCCGGGTGACAAATGTCGAGCTGGCGCAGCGGGTCGGGCTGACGGCTCCGCCCTGTCTGCGGCGCGTTCGCGCGCTCGAGCAACAAGGCGTTATCCAAGGATATCATGCGGAACTCGACCCGGCCAAGCTCGGCTTTGCTATCACCGTGTTCGCGATGGTCAGTCTCAAGAGCCAGGCGGAAGAGGACCTGCGCGCCTTCGAGGATCATGTGAAAGGTCTGCCGGAGGTGCGGGAATGTCACATGCTGAATGGCGAGATCGATTTCATATTGAAGATCGTCAGCCGCGATCTGCAGAGCTTCCAGGAATTCCTGACCAGCAAGCTCACGCCGGCCCCCAACGTCGCGAGCGTCAAGACCTCGCTCACTATCCGCTCGGCCAAGCACGAGCCCGGGGTGCCCCTGTGAGCTCTTCAGGTTCTGGCAATCCACACGATCCGATGTTAGGAAAGGCCAGGAAGTTGAGGAATCAATGAATAGAGCCTTTTTCAAATGTGCCGCCATCGCGGCCACCTTGTTCGCGGCCGGCGCCCAGGCGCACCATTCCTTCGCCGTCTATTTCGACGGGGACAAGATCATCACTCTGGAAGGGACGGTAAAGAGCTTCCGCTTCACCAATCCGCACGGCCTGCTCGTGATCGACGTTGTCGACGAGCAGGGCAAGCATGTCGAATGGCGCAGCGAAACGAACGCCCCCGTGGTGCTGATGCGCCGCGGATGGACCCGCGCCAGCGTGAAGGCGGGCGACCGCATCACGATCGATGGCTGGCCCGCGCGTGACGGCAAACCCTACTTGCGGCTACGCTCCGCCAAAGACGCTGCCGGTAACCCTATTGGTCGCGGCTTTTTCGACAAGACCGACGGATGAAGTGCATTTTTGTTACGATCGCCGCCGCACTCGCGCTGTCCGCCGTGTCCGGCGCGAGCGCGCAGGAGGCGCCGGCGCGTCCCGACTTGGAAGGTTTCTGGAACCTGCCCTTTGGGCAGACGCCCCAAATTCCCGACGATCTCAAGGCGAAAGTACCCGCGGATACGGTTATTCTGGAGGATGTCGGCGCCTATGAATTCCCTCGCGGCGAATTTGGCGGGCTGAAGCTAAAGCCGGAGACGCTCGCCAAAGCGGAGGCGTGGGATCCGGCCGATGAGATGTCGCTTACCCGCGTGTGTCATCCGCCTGCAGTGATCTATGCGATGCAGGGGCCGTTTCCGTTCGAAATCTACCAGACCGACGAGCTGATCGTCATAAAGTACGAGTATTTCGACCAGGTGCGGCTGGTGTTCATGGATGGGCGCGAGCATCCCCCGGAAGATGCGCCGCACTCGGCCATGGGCCATTCGATCGGTCATTGGGAGGGTGAGGATCTGGTGATCGAAACCACCCATATCTCCGCCTCGACAATCACCAATAATGGCCTCGACCATTCGGAAAACGCGCGCATGGTGGAACGCTACCGGCTCAGCGCGGACGGCAATTCGCTCTATGCGATCCAGTGGTTCGAAGATCCCGAAACGCTCGACAATGCGGGCGCGCGCCTGCTCGAGTGGCACAAGCAGGAAGGGCAATACGTCTACCCCTATGAGTGCGATCCCAGCTTTGCGTTGGAATATCAGGAAATCGGGAGTATAGACTGATCCGGCGTGTCCGAACGGGGGTTTGTGTGCACGGCGATTGAATCAATCGGTTCGGAAGGTGGGCACCGAACGCAGTAATGAGCGTTAAGCCCCCTAATGCCACAGCGCGTACTCATCGTCGAAGACGACTTTCTCAACCGGATGCTGTTTTCCGCCGTTCTGGCGGAACGCGGCTTCGTGGTCGAGGAGGTGCCCGACGAACGTCAGGCGCTGAGCGCGGCCGAGAAGTTCAATCCCGACCTCATCATCATGGATATCCAGCTCCCGCATATTTCGGGCGTGGACCTGATCGCGGCGCTCAAGGCCGACGCGCGCTTCAGCGCGATCCCGGTGCTGGCTGTGACGGGATATGTGGGTAAGGGCGAGGAACGGCAGATTCGCGAGGCAGGGGCCGAGGATTACTTGCCAAAGCCGGTCAGCATCGAACCCTTCGTGACGGCCGTCAGGCGACTGCTCCCGGCGGCCGTTGCTTGATCGCCGCGGCCGCCATCGGCAAGGCAGTCGTGCGGTTGGTCCTTCCGCAATAGAAGGTAGGTTTCAGCCTTCGACTTCGCGGCCCTTGAGCCATTCCTCCAGCCACTTGATCGAATAGTCGCCGTTCAGCACATCGCGGTTGCGCAGCAATGCTTCGTGCAACGGTATCGAGGTCTTCACGCCTTCGACCACCATTTCGTCGAGCGCGCGGCGCAGGCGCATGATGCAGCCTTCCCTTGTGCGACCATAGACGATCAGCTTGGCGATCATCGAGTCGTAATAGGGCGGGATACGGTAGCCCGAATAGAGCCCGCTATCGACGCGGACATGCATCCCGCCGGCCGCATGATAGTTGGTCACCAGGCCGGGTGAAGGCGTGAAGTCGAACGCGTCCTCCGCATTGATCCGGCATTCGATCGCGTGGCCCTTGAATTCGATTTCGTCCTGGCTGACCGATAGCGGCCGGCCTTCGGCAATGCGGATCTGTTCGCGCACGAGGTCTACCCCGGTGATCATCTCGGTGACGGGGTGCTCCACCTGCAGGCGGGTGTTCATCTCGATGAAGTAGAATTCGCCGTTTTCCCAGAGAAACTCGATCGTCCCGGCGCCGCGATAGCCCATATCGGCCATCGCCTTTGCGACAATGCTGCCCATGCGATCGCGTTCTTCGGGGGTTATGACGGGCGAGGGCGCTTCTTCGAGCACCTTCTGGTGGCGACGCTGCAGCGAACAATCGCGCTCCCCCAGATGGATCGCCTTGCCGTTTCCGTCTCCGAACACCTGGAATTCGATGTGGCGCGGATTGCCGAGATATTTCTCGAGATAGACGGTCTCGTCGCCGAACGCCGCTTTGGCCTCTTGCTGCGCCTGGCGCATCAGCTCGGTAAGCTTCTCCGGAGAATCGACGACTTTCATGCCGCGTCCGCCGCCTCCGCTGGCGGCCTTCACCAGCACCGGATAGCCGATATCGGCAGCGACCCTGGCGGCTTCCTCCGGCGTTTCGACTGCACCGTCGGATCCCGGAACCAGCGGAAGGCCCAGCGCGCCCGCGGTGCGCTTCGCCGCCACCTTGTCGCCCATGGTGCGGATATGTTCGGGCTTCGGGCCGATCCACACGATATCGTGAGCTTCCACGATCTCGGCGAATTTCGCATTCTCCGACAGGAACCCGTATCCGGGATGGATCGCGTCGGCATGGGTGATCTCGGCAGCGGAAATGATCGCGGCAACGTCGAGATAGCTCTCGCTGGCAGCCGGGGGCCCGATGCACACGGCATGATCGGCCAGCCGCACATGCATGGCATCCGCATCGGCGGTTGAATGAACCGCCACGGTCTCGATTCCCATTTCATGCGCCGCACGATGGATCCGCAGCGCTATTTCGCCGCGATTGGCAATCAGCAGGCGTTCGATCGCCATGGTTCGTTCAACCCAGCACTATCAGCGGCTGGTCGAATTCGACCGGCTGGGCATTGGACACGAGGATTTCCTTGATCGTCCCGGCAGCTGGGGCAGAAATCGGGTTCATCACCTTCATCGCCTCGACAATCAGCAGCGTATCGCCGGCCTTCACCGTGTCTCCCACCTTCACGAAAGGCGGCGAGCCCGGCTCAGCCGAGAGGTAAGCGGTACCGACCATCGGTGATTTGACGGCATCCGCAGCCGGGCTCGGCGCCGGCGATTGCGCTGCTGCCGCTTCCGGTGCTGGCGCTGCAGCGGGAACGGCCACGGCAGGAGCGGCGGCCGCTGCCACCGGAGGCAGGCCACGCGCGACGCGGATCTTGCGTTCGCCGTCTTCCACTTCGATTTCGGTCAGGCCGGTCTCGGCCAGCAATTCGGCAAGTTCGCGAACGAGCTTGCAATCCACATTCATGCCGGAGCCTTGTCCGGCGGAACCCTTTTTGTCGGCCATGCATTCCTCTTGGCTGGTCGAACGGGCGGCCGCTATGCGCGTGAGGGCCCGCTCTGGCAAGGGGGCGAACCCGAAAATGCCGTTCTGCTACAACTTCACTGCTTCTTCCAAAGCACGGACATAGCCCGCGGTGCCCATCCCCTGGATTGTGCGCACGGCACCCATGCCAACATAGGACAAGTGCCGGAACAGCTCGCGCGTTTCCGGATCGGAAATATGCACCTCGATCACCGGTACAGCGATCGACTTGATCGCATCGAGGAGAGCGATGCTGGTGTGCGTATAGCCGCCGGCGTTGAGAATGATTGCCTTGGCGCTTTCGAAATGCGCTTCGTGCAGCCAGTCGATGAGGTGCCCCTCATGGTTCGACTGGCGCAGCTCGATCGCGACTTCGAGACCTTGCTCTTCGGAAAACTTCTTCGCCCGTGCTTCCAGCATCTGCGCGATATCGTCGAGCGTCTCCGACCCGTAAATCGTCGGCTCTCTGATCCCGAGCATGTTGAGATTGGGGCCGTTGAGTACGTAGATCTTGTGAGCAGTCATATGCCCCCCTTGAAGGCTCATAACGAGGGGCCGCATAGCTGGTGATGCGGCCGGATGAAACGCGTCAGATCGCGGCTCCCCTGGCCTTGCCCCACTGGCGCGCTGCCGTATAGCCCAGGTAGCCCGTGCCAAACAGGACATAGAGCGGTTCTGGCAATCCGCCGAGATAGGTGTTCATGCCTCGCGCGATGTTCTGTGCGGTCTCCGGCCAGAAGGCAGATATGACGCCCATCGGGATGGCTGCGAGTATCAGCACATACATGACATAAAGGAAGCTGGGCCGTGCCCGGCTGGTCCATGGATCGGAAGAGTTCGCCTCCGCGACGATTGCGGACAATTGGGCTTCGAGCTTCTTCAGCTCCTGCGTTCCTTCCAGCTGCAGGAGTTCGAGTTTCGCGCGCGCTCGCTCTTCCTTGTCGGGAATGATCTTGTCGATGATCGAGGCGATGGGACCGATCAGGCTTTCGAAAATGGCCATGGCTGAACTCCGGTAATGGCGAATCGGAGCACAATTATGAACCATATAGGTTCGTGTAGGACAGCAAAAAGTTCAGGCCCCGTTTGGGGCGCTGAAACTCGGCGATTTGGGGATTGCCACTGGTCGGGACGACTGGATTCGAACCAGCGACCCCCACACCCCCAGTGTGATGCGCTACCAGGCTGCGCTACGTCCCGATCCAGTGGAAGGCGCGCCTATAGGGCGCAGGTTTGCCCATGGCAAGCGGCTGAACGGCAAGATCTCGCAGGACGGGGGCGCGTTGCCAGTGCCATCCATTGCTGCTAGTCGCGCCAGCTTCCGGGGAGAGGACGGTGCCGGCGGCCTTGCAGGATCGGCGGCGCTTCCCATTTTCCCGCCGTACTGTCTGTGGAAGGCGAGATTTGACCAATGCTTGATATGCTGGCGGCGGGGGCCGCAAACGCCGATGCGGCACCGGGCTGGGCCGGTTTCATTCCGATCATCGGCATGATCCTGATCTTCTGGTTTCTGATCATCCGCCCGCAGATGAAGCGCCAGAAAGCGCACCAGGCCAAGGTGGCCGGCATCAAGCGCGGCGATCAGGTCGTCACCGGTGGCGGATTGCTGGGCAAGGTCGTCAAGGTCGATGACCAGTATGCCGAGATCGAGATCGCCCAGGGCGTCCGGGTCAAGGCGGTTAAGGGCACCATCGGCGACGTGATCACGCCGGGTGCCGATCCGGCGAACGATTGATGCGCATGGCTAGGCTGGGCTGACGGCGATGCTCGATTTTCCCACGTGGAAACGTATCTGGCTGTGGGGGCTGACGCTGGCGGCAGTGGCCGCATCGTTGCCCTCGCTATTCGCGATCGGCGGCATGGGATGGCCTTCCAGCCTGCCAGATCCGGGGAAGATTAATCTCGGCCTCGACCTGGCGGGCGGCAGCGACATCCTGCTGGAAGCGGATCCGGAGGAGGTCGCGAACCAGCGGCTCCAGAACATGGAAGAGTCGGTGCGCAATGCCGTGCGGCAAGCCGAACCGAGCATCAGCATTGGCGACGTGTCCACACGCGACCGGCAGCTTTCCTTCATCGTCGAGAACGCCAGCGACGTCGATCGGACTCGCGAATTGCTGCTGCCCCTGATGAACGGACCGGGCATGGTTCGCGAATGGGACCTTTCTGTCGTTGACGAAACCCGGATGATCCTGACGCCCACCGCCTCCGGACTGGAAGAGGCGGTCAATCAGGCGATGGACAGCGCCAAGGATGTGATCGAGCGCCGTATCGACGCCCTTGGCACGCTGGAACCCACGGTGCTGCGTCAGGGCGACAACCGTATCGCGGTGCAGGCCCCGGGTCAGCAGGATCCCGAAGCTCTCAAGGCCCTGATCGGCGAGACGGCTGAGCTCGAATTCAAGCTGGTCGATGTGAACGCCCTGCAGTCCGACATAGCGCAGGGAATTGCTCCCCCCGGCAGCGAAATCGTGCCCTATGCAGAGGGCACGGATTTCGAAGGAACTTCCATCGCTGTGCGCCGGCTTGGCGGCATTCGCGGGGACAGCCTCACCAATGCTCAGCAAAGTTTCGACAGCCAAACCAACGAGGCCGTCGTTTCGATTTCCTTCGACGCCGACGGCACTCGCCGTTTCGCGCGTCTCACAAGTGAAAATGTCAATCGGCCCTTCGCCATCATTCTCGACGGCAAGGTGCTTTCCGCTCCCAATATCAACGAGCCCATCCTTGGAGGTCAGGCCCAGATTTCAGGCAGCTTCACCGTGGAATCCGCCAACCAGCTGGCGATCTCGCTCCGGTCTGGCGCATTACCGGTCGATCTGACTGTGGTTCAGGAGGGAATTGTCGGGCCGGAACTGGGCGCCGATTCGATTCGCAAGGGTCTTATCGCCCTTGGGGTAGGCGCATTCGCCGTGCTGTTCCTGATGGCCGTGACCTACGGCCGGTTCGGCATGTATGCCAACGTTGCGCTGGTGGTGAACGTGCTCATGCTGTTCGGCATTATGGCGGTCATGAATACGACCCTCACGCTGCCCGGTATCGCTGGCTTTGTCGTGACCATCGGTGCGGCCGTAGATGCGAACGTGCTCATCAACGAACGCATACGGGAAGAGCGAAAGCGCGGACGACGCGTAATCGCCGCAGTGGAGAACGGCTACACGGAAGCAAGCCGCGCCATTTATGATGCGAATATCACCAATTTCATCGCCGGCGTGTTGCTGTTCCTGTTCGGTTCGGGCCCGGTTCGGGGCTTTGCCGTGGTGCTGATTATCGGCCTGTTCACATCGGTGTTCACCGCGGTGACGCTGACCCGGATGTGGGCAGCGGGCTGGCTGCGCAAGGCGCGGCCGCAGGACCTCAATATCTGACGGGGATGACCATGCGACTTCTCAAACTTGTCCCCGACGATACCAACATCAAGTTCCAGCGCTGGGGCAAGCCATTTTTTGTTTTCAGCGTGCTGGTGATCGTCGCCAGCATTGCGCTGGTGCTCGTCCGCGGGCTCAATCTTGGCGTCGATTTCGTCGGCGGCCAGCAGATCAGCGTGACCTTTACCCAGAGCGAAGCGGCGCCCGTGGACGAATTGCGACAGCGTATCGATGCGCTCGGCTACGGCGAATCGGTGATCCAGAGCTCGGGTGCACCGAACGAGGTCTCGATCCGCTTCCGCCTGCCGCCAGAAGTCGCGGAAAATCCCGAAGCTTCCGCGCAGATGACATCGCGCGTCACCTCCACCATCACCGACAATTTTCCTGGCGCGCGGATTGACGACCTGACCGCAGTGTCCGGGAAGGTTTCGGGCGAATTGTTCCAGACGGCGATGTATGCGCTCGGCTTCGCGATGGTGGCGATTGCGATCTACATATGGGTCCGGTTCGAATGGCAGTTCGGCGTTGGCGCGCTTTTTGCGCTGCTTCACGACGTCTCGCTGACCTTGGGAATGTTCGCGCTCTTCCAGCTGGAATTCGATCTGAAAACGATCGCGGCGATTCTCACCATCATCGGCTATTCGCTCAACGACACGATCGTGATCTACGACCGAATTCGCGAAAACCTGAAGAAATACCGAAAGATGCCGCTGGTGGAACTGCTCGACCTGTCGGTGAACGAGACTCTCGCGCGCACGGTCATGACATCGCTGACGCTGCTGGTCGCACTCGTTGCGTTGCTGGCGCTCGGCCCGCAAAGCCTGTTCGGATTCACTGCTGCCATCACCATGGGCATTTTCGTTGGCACATACAGCTCGGTCTACATGGCCGGGCCGATCCTCACCTGGCTGGGCGTATCGTCCGACAGTTTTGTTCCCCAGGAAACGGTTGCCGATCAGCAGGAGAAAGCGCTGCGAGGCGAAATCTGACCGTACGTTCGCTCGCTGTCAGCCGCCGACCAGCCGGTCGTAATATTCTGCCAGTCTGGCCGCATTCTCGGTCCAGCTGAAGCGAGCGGCAAAGCCGGCGACGGTCTCCCGATGTGCAGGGGATTCCAGCAGCTCGCCGATAGCCTGGGCGATGGCGCGCGGTTCGCGCGGCACGATCCTGCCCGCGGCCGGGCCGGTCACCACTTCTCGCGCTCCGCCGACATCGCCAATCACCACCGGCGTTCCGCATGCCAGTGCTTCGAGCCAGGCATTGGCAATCCCCTCGCGCTCCGACGGCAGCACCATGGCTGCCGACGAGGAAAGCAGCATCGGCATGGCCTCGTGGTCGATTGCCCCGAGGAAATGCACACGCTCCCCGATTCCAAGCCGCCTCGCCAGCGAGCGAAGGGCGCCGAGCTCGGGCCCGGTGCCGGCGACGGCCAGATGTGTGCCCGGTAACTGCGCCAGCGCCCGGATGACGAGGTGCTGGGCCTTGTGAGGCACCAGCCCCCCGACTGTCGCGATCAGCGGCGTATCGTCCGGCAGGGCGATGCCGGTCATTTCCAGTAATCTCGCGCGGGCCTCCACGGGATTGCGAAAGAAGAAGCGCTCGCGGTCGAGGCCGGTATAATGGATCGTGATCTTATCGGCGGGCAGGCCGAAGCTTGCCATGTCGTGCGCCAGCGCCTCGCAGACTGCAAGCAGCCCATCGGCCTGCGAGGCCGCAGCAGCGATTTGCCGCAGCGCCCAGTCCTTGCGACACCAGTAGGTGATGTCGGAGCCGCGCGCCTTGATCGATAGCGGCAGGTCCAGCGCCCGCGCGACACTGGCGGCTGCCGGTCCGTCGGGGAAGAAGAACTGGGCATCGACAAGGTCGAACGCCTGCTTCGCGTGCAGCTGCCTCGCGATCGGCAGCACCGCCCGCGAAATGAAGGCGGCATTCAGCCGCGCCCCGATCCGAGGGATCAGCGAAAAATGGGGACGATAGACCTGCACACCGTTTTCCAGACCGTCCACCGCCGCAGATGCCAGGTCGCGGTACCGGCCGAACGCCACGGCCGGAATGCCGATCGGGTTCAGCACCGTCACGTCCCACTCTCCCCGTGCCGCCAGTTCTTCCAATGACCGCGAAACGAAAGTCCCGAAGCGGGGAGCAATGGCGTTCGGATAGAGTGTGGTAATCGAGAGCAGGCGCTTCACAATTTGCGCACCAGCATCTCCGCAACCGCCAGCCATTGCGGGCCATCGATCACGATCTGCCGCTGGCCCGCGCCAGGCGGGAGCAGGCCGACCAGCTTACCCTGGCGATCGATCAGCCGTCCGAAGGCGAAGCGTCCTCCCGATCGCGGTGCCAGCACATCGCGATTGATGGCATTGCCGGCATCGGCCGGCGAGATCCGCCTCAGCCAAAGCTGGTCGCCGCTCCGATACTCTCCCTGCGGAGCGTCGATCGAAAGGCAGACGAGATCCGCTCCGGAGGCAAGCTCGGTCGGCAGGATCGCATCGCGCGGCGCGGGCAGGGCCTCGGCTCCCGCTTCTCCGAGCCTGGCAATGATCTGCGGGCGCGCGGCCTGCTCGCTGGCAACCAGCATTTCGGGCTCCACATCGAGCGCGGCCGCGATCCGGTTCATCCATTTGAGCGACAGGTTGCGCATGCCGGTTTCGAGCCGGCCGATGGTCTGGGCGGTGGTGGGCGGAACGCAAGCCTCAGCCACTTCGGCCAGGGTGAGGCCTTTCTCCTTGCGGATGTCGCGGATCCGGTTGATCAAAATCCCCTCCCAGAAATAACCAAATCGGTTTTTCGCTTTCCTACAAATTGTTCCATCTGGCAAGGGACGATTCGCAACTATCCACGCAAGCAGCATAGGACGCGCCCATGAAACAGATGTTGGTCGAGCTGGAACTCACTCCGGAAGGACCGCGCCGCTCTCGGGGCGCTCGCGTGGGACGCCGCAGTGTCACGGTCAATCTCGCGGAAAGCCCGCTCGGGTGGTTGCACGCGCGCGGCCATCTCGACGACCGTGAGTTCGCGGCCGGGGAGCTCCTTCGGAGAGACTATGAGCGGGCCCAGCTGGCATCGTCGGTCACGATGCGCTGGGATCCTGTGCGGATCAGGGGGATCGCGACACCGGGCATTTCCGCCTCAGACAGGCAGATCGCGGCAAAGGAACGTTTCGACGGCGCGCTTGCCGAGGCGGGCAGGGGCCTTGCCGATATTCTCTGGCGCGTCGTCTGTGCCGGAGACGCTGTGACCGATGCCGAAAAATCGCTCCGCTGGCCGGCGCGCAGCGGCAAGCTGGTGCTCAAGTTCGCGCTGGGGCGGGTGGCGGATTTTTATCGCCTCGGCTGACACGCCTCGGAATCGGGAGAACTTGGAAACCTTTTGCCTGTAACCCGGCCTTGCGAACCAGGGGGAAGGGAGTCCGCACGATGTTTGGCCTGTTCAAACCGAAACTGGCGCCGGAAGGCCCGGTGCAGTTCACGGTCGAAATGATGATCGATTGCCCGGCGGAGGAAGTCTACCGGCTGGTCGACTGGGCCGATCCGAAGAACGCCAAGGTCGAACTCGGCAACACGGTTGCACCGGCCGAAGGCTGCCCCGGCCGCTTCCGCATGTTCATGCCTGCTATGCCGGATCTCTCCTTCGAATTCGATGTCACCGACGCGGAGCCGGGCGCAGCCTATGGATTCGACTGCCGCATCACCCCGCAGGTCGGCCGGCTCGAAAGCTCGCATGAACTCTACCGTTTCGAGCCGGTGGACGAGAATGAATGCAAGCTGGTGCTGGTCAACACCGTCAATTTCCTGCCCGGGCTGACGGTCAAGGAGATGGACGAGGAAGTGAAGCGGATGAGCCTCGCCTGCCATAATGCGCTGGTGAAGCTGAAGGTTCATGCCGAACTGGGCGCGGCAACGGTCAGCGCGATCGAGGCGCATCAATTCAGCTGAGCACGCGGCGCACTTTCTCGCGCAGCACCGGCAGAACCTCATCCTCGAACCAGGGGTTCTTCTGCATCCAGATGCGGCTGCGCCATGCCGGGTGCGGCAGCGGGAAATATTGCGGCAGGAATTCACGGAATCGGCGCACGCGCTCGGTCATGGAAAGCCGCCGTTCGGCCGGCATGTAATAATGCTGGGCATGAATCCCTGCGAGTATGGTCAGCCTGTCAGCGGGTAGCGCGGCGAGCACCTTGCCGTGCCACTGCGGCGCGCATTCCGGGCGGGGCGGCGCATCTCCGCCCGCGCGCCGTCCCGGGTAGCAGAAGCCCATCGGCACCAGCGCGACGCGCCTCTCGTCATAGAATACTTCCTTGTCGAGTCCGAGCCATCCGCGCAGCCGGTCGCCGCTGTCATCGTCCCAGGAAATGCCGCTGGCATGCACCTTCGATCCCGGTGCCTGGCCGACGATCAGCAGCCGGGCTGTCGATGAAAAGCGGACGATCGGCCGCGGCCCCAGCGGCAGGTGCCGGGTGCAAAGCTGGCAGTTGGCGATTTCCTTCTTGAGCCCGGCGCTCATCCCTCGACCATCTCGGCCAGCTCCAGCCAGCGTTCCTCCGCCGCGTCTTTCTCGGCGCGCGCCGATTCCAGCCCCTTCATCACCCGCTCGAACTTGGCGGGGTCGCGGGCGAAGAGGTCGGGGTCGGACAGGATCTCCTCGCCCCGGGCGATGGCGGCGTCCAGTTCCTCGATCCGGTCAGGGAGGAGGTCGTAGTCGCGCTGGTCCTTGTAACTGAGCTTGGCCGAGCGCGATTGCGGCGGCGGTGGCGGCGGAGCGGCCGGCTTGTCGGCCTTTTTCGCCGGCGCATTTTTGCCGGGCCGCTGCTTGCGCTTGGCTTCCCAGTCGGCATATCCGCCCGCGATGATGTCGACATCGCCGCTGCCGTCGAGGCCGAGCGTGATGGTGACCGTGCGGTCGAGGAAGTCGCGGTCGTGACTTACAAGCAGCACCGTGCCGGCATAGTCGGCGATCACTTCCTGCAGCAGGTCGAGCGTTTCGAGATCGAGGTCGTTGGTCGGCTCATCAAGCACAAGCAGGTTCGATGCTTTGGCGAATTCGCGGGCCAGCAGCAGCCGGGACTGCTCTCCGCCGGACAAGGTACCGATCTTCGCGTCCACGAGGCTCGGGTCGAACAGGAATTCCTTGAGATAGGCCTGCACATGCTTGCGGTGGCCGCGCACGTCGATCCAGTCGCCGCCTTCCGCCAATATATCGCGCAG
>CAYRCH010000024.1:14778-21510 GCA_964422665.1 uncultured Sphingomonadaceae bacterium
TGCTCGGCCACGATCACCGATTTGGAACGCGTATCTTCGTCGGTCTGCAGTGCCAGCTTGGCCGTGCCCGCCGGGCTCAGCATCGCCGCCCGCTGGGCGCGCATCCGGTGCAGGGCTTCGAGCCGCCCCTGGTTGCGCTTGCGCCGCGCGGTCACGCCGCGCTGCAGCCAATGCGCCTCGATCTTCAGCTTCGCGTCGAGTTTTTCGGTTGCCCGCGCTTCCTCGGCATAGACGTCTTCCTCCCACGCCTCATAGCCGCCGAAGCCGACCTCCTTGCGCCGCAGCGCGCCCCGGTCGAGCCACAGTGTCGCGCGGGTCAGGCGGGTCAGGAAGGTCCGGTCGTGGCTGATCACTACAAACGCGCCCTTGAACCGGTTCAGCCAGTCTTCCAGCCATTCGATGCCGGCGAGGTCGAGATGATTGGTTGGCTCGTCGAGCAGCAGGAGGTCCGGTTCGCTGGCGAGGGCGCGGGCGAGAGCCGCACGGCGCCGTTCTCCTCCGCTGGCGGTCGCAGCATCGCGCTCCATGTCGATGCCCAGCTGGCCGGCAATCGCCTCGACCGCGTGGCGCGGCGGGGCATCTTCCCCTGCCAGCGCGAATTCCATCAGCGTGGCGTAGGCGGAAAAGTCCGGATCCTGTTGCAGCAACACGATGCGGACGCCCGGCTTTAGCGTCCGGCGCCCCCGGTCCGATTCCAGCGCACCGGTAATGAGGCGCAGCAGCGTTGTCTTGCCGGCGCCGTTGCGGCCGATCAGCGCGAGCCGGTCACGCGGGCCGATATGCAGGTCGAGGCCGTCGAACAGCCACCCTTCTCCCTGGTGGAGTGCGATCTCTTCGAGGCTGAGGATGGGAGGCTGGGCCATGGCGCGCAGCTAATTTGTTTGATTGGACTAGTCCACGGGAATGCGGCAGATTCGCCCTTTACGAGTTGTCACGCCCGGGAGGTGTAACCATGCGATTGAACAAGCGGATTGGTCGGTGCGTCGTCCTGGCCATGCTCATGTTCGGCTTTCCCGGCATGGCCCACGCCAATACCTACTTCTATTGCGTGGTGCAGAATTTTAGCGGTTCGGAAACGCGCTATGTCAGCGATATCCGGGAAACCAGCGCCGCGGATATAGACGAGATGCAGACGGGTTTCGCCTATTCGGACGAAATTGCCGAGCAATGGAAACGTGATTATCCGGGCGAGAGCAACCGCAAATCCTATTGTTCGTCCTCGCAAGATCCGGAGCGATTGATAGCCGAGCGCGCGATCGTACTGGAAGACAGCCCGGCTGCCCGCCAACTGGCATTTTCCGGATCGCCGGTGGTGATTGCCCGCCCGCTTGGCCCGGCTGAGCCGGATTTGGAGCGCGAGCCGGCCGAGCCGGTCGAGCCCGAGATGGCCGATCTCTCGGAAGCGCCCGCGCGGCCGGCTGAACCCGATGAGGATGCGGGAGGTGACCAGTCGAGGCTGGCGGCCGAGCGCGAACGGCGCGAGGCCGAGTGGCAGGCGGAGCTGGCGAAATACGAATCAGACAAGCGCGCCTGGGAGGCCGAGGTCGCCCGGATCGCAGAGGAGGAGCGCCGTAAACAGGCAGCCCTCGCCGAGGCACGGGCTCGCGCCGCCGAGGAACTGGCGCGCTTCGAACAGGAGCAGGCCAGGTTCCAGCGGGAGCTGGAGGAGCGGGCGCGCCAGCAGCTGCTTTACGAGGCTGAACTGGAGCGCAACCGGCTCTGCCGCGAGGGAGTTCGCCGCGCATGCAGGGAGATAAATGCCGGCAAGCCAGCCCTCGATGAGGCTCCGGCCCAGCCCTAGAGATGCCTCCGCCAACATGCGCCGAGCTCTGAGATGGGGCGACGGCAGCGCCGAGGGATTTGCCGCCTGGCCTTGCGGATCGGGTCGCCCCTTTCCGTCCGGCTGATATTGGCCTGAGGCCCCACCATCCGAGGAACGGGCAGTTCAGCCGCGCGTAATGGGCGCAAGGCCAGCCAGCGCCAATCACAGGAGTTATTGCCATGTTGCGTATTGCATTTGCGACTATTGTCGCCGCCTCGATTTCCGTTCCGGCGGTCGCCGCCGAAATCCAGATCCAGTCCAGCGGCCCGGTCATCGAATTGTCGGTCACCGAAACGGTCAATGCGCGGCCCGACATTGCCACGGTCAGCGCCGGGGTCACCACCGATGCGCCGACTGCCGTGGAAGCCATGCGCGCGAATGCCCGGCAGATGTCGTCCGTGGTCGACCGCATCAAGGCGCTGGGCATTGCCGAGGACGACATCCAGACCACCGGCATCAACCTCAATCCGCGCTACGACTACGATCGCAACACCCAGCAGCAGGTGTTCCGGGGTTACCAGGCGTCGAACAGGGTCAGCGTCAAGCTGCGCGAGATCGACGAGACGGGCGAGGTGCTCGATGCGCTGGTGGCCGCCGGAGCGACCGACATTGGCGGCCCGTCATTCTCGATCGACGACGATACCGCATATCGCGCCGAGGCACGCCGTGCGGCAATGGGGCGTGCGCAGGCGCAGGCGCAGGATTATGCCGGGATGACGGGCTATTCGGGGCTCAGGCTGCTGGAGATCAACGAGAGCATCTCGGGTTATCAGCCGATGCCGGTGGCCTATCGCGCGGCCATGGATGTTGCCGCCGAGGCCAGCACGCCGGTGCAGCCGGGGCTGGTCGGCACCAATGTCAACATTACCGTCAAATACGAATTGACGCGCTAGCTGAACCGGGGCGGCGGGAAACATTCAGTTCTTGTTCAATGCTTCAGGCATAGGCATTGAGGCATCATGAAACGGATCGCAGGATTTCTCGCCGCCATGGCGGTCGTTGTGACCATGGGCTCCGCACCAGCGGTGGGTCAGACACGCTCCGACCAGCAGCATGCCCGGCAGGAGATGAAGGCCGGCAATGCGCTTTCCGTACGCGAGATAGAGCAGCGTACGCTGCCGCGCATGCGCGGCCATGATTACCTGGGATTCGAATATGACGGCGCGGCCGGTGCCTATCGGCTCAAGTTCATCCGCGACGGCCGGGTCACCTTTCTCGATGTCGATGCGCGCACGGGCCGCGTGATCAACCGGTCCAATTGAAGATAGTTCTGATTCGGCGGCGGAAACGCGGCCTCGGTTGACGCGTTTGCCCTAAGAGCGCAAATCACCGGCGCGACCAGACAGGGGAGTGGCAATGCGGATCCTGATCGTCGAGGATGAACCAACCCTCGGCCAGCAGCTTAAATCGACGCTCGAACAGAGCGGCTATGCCGTCGATCTTTCGACGGATGGTGAAGACGGCCATTTCATGGGCAGCACAGAGGATTACGACGCCGTTATTCTCGATCTCGGCCTTCCGGAAATCGACGGGCTGACCGTGCTCGGCATGTGGCGCAAGGAGGGGCGCAATTTCCCGGTGCTGGTGCTGACCGCGCGCGACAGCTGGTCCGACAAGGTCGCCGGCCTCGATGCGGGGGCGGACGACTATCTCGCCAAGCCGTTCCAGACCGAGGAACTGATCGCCCGGCTGCGCGCGCTCATCCGCCGCGCTTCGGGCAATGCCTCGTCGGAACTGACCGCAGGCGATGTCCGGCTCGACACGCGTTCGGGCCGCGTCACGAGGGCGGGCGAGCCGGTCAAGCTGACCGCACAGGAATACAAGCTGCTCTCCTACCTGATGCACCACAAGGGCAAGGTGGTCAGCCGCACCGAGCTGATCGAGCATATTTACGACCAGGATTTCGACCGCGATTCGAACACGATCGAAGTGTTCGTGACGCGCATCCGCAAAAAGCTGGGGGCCAATGTCATCACCACCATCCGTGGCCTCGGTTACAGCCTCGACGACCCCGACGACGCCCCCCGCGAATAGCGGGCAGGGCGGCGACGCGCGCCTGGCTGCGGAATCCGCGGCCGCGCCCACCGTGCCGGAGGAGCAGGCCGAAGACGATACCGGCGCTCCGCATACGGGCAGCCTTGCCCGGCGGATGATGCTGATCGCGGCGGGATGGATCGCCATCCTGCTGCTCCTGGGCGGGCTGGCGCTCGAACGCACAATCACCTCGCTCCTGACCCAGCAGTTCGACCAGCGACTGGAATATATCCTCACTGCCATGGTCGCTTCGACCGAGATCGGCCCGGACGGCGAAGTGCTCTTCAACCGTCCGCTGGGCGACCAGCAGTTCCTCGAACCCAATAGCGGGATGTACTGGCAGATCAGCGGCGAAGGACAGGAGGATTATCCCTCGCGTTCCCTCTGGGACCGGACGCTCGAGCTTCGCGATGAGGGCTTCCACCCGGAGCCGATCATGTATGACAGCAACCAGTTCCCCCAGGAACCGCTGCGGATCGTCCAGCGATCGGTCGAACTGCCGGGCAGTTCCACCCAGTGGCTCTATGCGGTTGCCGGCGCCCGCGGCGAGCTCGACGGGCAGATCGCGGAGATAAGGGCGATCCTGATCTGGTCCTTCGCCGGCCTCGGTCTGGGGCTGCTGACCATGGCCGGGCTGCAGACCTGGTACGGTCTCGGCCCGCTGCGGCGCGTGCGGCTGGCGATCAAGCGCATCCGCACCGCGGGCAGCAACCGGGTCACGGATCCATTGCCGCTCGAAGTCCAGCCCATGGTAGAGGAACTGAACGCGCTGCTGGCCCATTCGGAAAAGCAGGCAGAGGAAGCGCGCACCCATGCCGGCAACCTCGCCCATGCGCTCAAGACCCCGCTGACCGTGCTGATGAACGCCGCGACGGCGAGGGCGCCGGACCTTTCCGATACGGTGATGCGCGAGACAGGCGTCATGCGGCGCCAGGTCGACCATCATCTCGCGCGCGCCCGCGCAGTCGGCCGGCGCGGCGGCGGCGTGGTCCGCGCGCCGGTGCGGGAGACCGCCACCGCCGTGGAGCGCGCCGTGAGCCGGCTTTACCCGGGCGTGCGGCTCGACATGGACGGTTCGCGCGATGCCTGCGTGGCGATGGAGCGGCAGGATCTCGAGGAAGTTCTCGGAAATGTCGTTGAAAACGCAGCCAAATATGGCGGCGGCAGCGTGTTCGTGACGATCGATGCCAAGCCGGAGCACGAACAATGCATCATCCTTGTCGAGGATGACGGGCAGGGCATTCCTGCCGTCGAGCGCGAGCGGATTTTCGCCCGCGGCACCAGGCTCGATACAGGCAAGCCGGGGACGGGGCTGGGCCTCGCCATCGTGCGCGACGTGGTGGAGATCTACGGCGGGTCCGTCACGCTGGACGAGAGCGAGGATCTGGGCGGGCTGATGGTCCGTGTCAGCCTGCCGCGCGCGGCGGCGGGTTAGGTCTACTTCCCCTCCGCCTGCTGGCGGTGGTGGCGGATCACCTCGTCGATCACGAAGCGGATGAACTTCTCGCTGAACTCGGGATCGAGCTCGGCTTCGACCGCCAGCGCGCGCAGCCGCGCGATCTGCTGCGCCTCGCGCCCGGCATCGCTGGCCGGCAGCCCCATCTCCGCCTTGTACTGGCCAACCGCCTGGGTGATCCGGAAGCGCTCGGCCAGCATGTGGATCAGAGCGGCATCGATATTGTCGATGCTCTTGCGGAAGCCGGCAAGGACGGGATCGGGCGCGTCGGGCTGGTTCATCTGGGGGGCGATATCCGGTCGTGGAAAGGGCGTCTGAATGGCCATCGGGCGGACCCTAACAGCTAAATCCGGCTTGCCAAGCGGGCCCTGCACGCTCATTGCGTCCTGCAATGACTGCCGAGGTCGTCCCCCTCCCGTGCCGCGACGGGCGCCCCCCGGCGCTGGACCCGATCCTGGCGCTGACCGCGACCGCGATGAACTCGGTCAACGCCATCATTCTCGCACGGATGCAGAGCGAAATCCCGCTGATTCCGGCGCTTGCCGGGCATCTTATCTCCGGCGGGGGCAAGCGGCTGCGGCCGATGCTCACTCTCGCCGGGGCGGAAGTCGTGGGTTACCAGGGCAGCCGCCATCACCGGCTCGCCGCGGCGGTCGAATTCATCCACACCGCCACCCTGCTGCATGACGACGTCGTCGACGGATCGGAAACGCGCCGCGGCAAGGAAGCGGCCAACCTCGTTTACGGCAATCCGGCGACCGTGCTGGTGGGCGATTTCCTGTTCGCCCGCGCATTCGAACTGATGGTCGAAGATGGCAGCCTCAAGGTGCTGAAGATCCTCAGCTCGGCCAGCGCGATCATCGCCCAGGGCGAAGTCGACCAGCTCACGGCACAGCGCGTGATCGAGACCAGCGAGGAACGCTATCTCCACATCATCGGTGCCAAGACCGCCGCCCTGTTCGCCGCCGCCAGCCGCATTGCCGCGGTGGTGGCCGAATGCAGCGATGCGGAGGAGCAGGCGCTCGACGATTATGGCCGCAATCTCGGCATCGCCTTCCAGCTGGTGGACGACGCCATCGACTATGACGGCACCGCATCCGACATGGGCAAGGAACGCGGCGACGATTTCCGCGAAGGCAAGATGACCCTGCCGGTCATCCTCGCCTATGCCCGCGGTGATGAGCAGGAGCGCAAGTTCTGGCAGGAAGCCATCGCCGGCTTCCGCACCGAGGACGAGGATCTCGCCCACGCGGTCGAACTGATCCGCCGCCACGACTGCGTCACCGCGACGCGCGAACGCGCCCGCCACTTCGCCCAGCGCGCCTGCGACGCCCTCTCGATCTTCCCCGACAGCCGCGCCCGCCGGGCCATGGTGGAAGCCGCGCAGTTCGCGGTGAGCCGGGGGTATTGAGGCGGGGAG
>CAYRCH010000025.1:0-2452 GCA_964422665.1 uncultured Sphingomonadaceae bacterium
GTGGCTGTCGCGCTTTCGGCCCAGGCGACCGATATCGGGGTGAACAAGGCCACCGAACGCCTGTTTGCCGAGGTCAAGACCCCGGAGCAGATGCTCGAGCTGGGGGAGGACGGCCTCAAGGACCACATCAAGACTATCGGCCTGTTCAACTCAAAGGCCAAGAATGTAATCGCGCTGAGCCAGCTGCTGGTGGACGAATATGGCGGCGAAGTGCCCTCGACGCGCGAAGAGCTGGTGCGGCTTCCCGGGGTCGGCCGCAAGACCGCCAATGTGGTGCTGAACTGCTGGTTCGGCGAGGAAACCTTCGCCGTCGACACGCATGTGTTCCGGGTCTCCAACCGTACCGGGCTCGCCAGGGGCAAGACGCCGGAAGCGATCGAGGCGAAGCTGGAGAAAATCGTCCCCCAGCCCTTCCGACGCCACGCCCATCACTGGCTGATCCTGCATGGCCGCTATATCTGCAAGGCGCGGACGCCCGAATGCTGGCGCTGCCCGGTCGTGGAGCTGTGCGCCTTCAAGGCGAAGGTGCTGGAACCTCCTCGCTCGAAATCGCGGAAATGACCTGCGCGGCGACGAGGTCGCCCACCACGTTGAGCGTGGTCCGGCACATGTCGAGAAAGCGGTCCACGCCCAGGATCAGCCCGATCCCTGCCGGGTCGACGCCGACACCGGCGAGGATCAGCGCAATCACCGGCAGCGAGCCGCCCGGAACCCCGGCGGTTCCGATCCCCGCCAGGATACACACCAGCATCACGAAGCCCTGATCGACGAGGGACAATTCCACCCCGAAGAACTGGGCGAGGAACAGTACGGTCACGCCCTCGAACATGGCGGTCCCGTTCTGGTTGGCGGTCGCGCCGATGGTCAGGACGAAGCGGGATATTTTCGGCGGCAGTTTGAGTTCGTTTTCGGCCACGCGCAGCGCCGTAGGCAGGGTGGCGTTGGAACTGGCGGTGCTGAAGGCCATCACGCTCGCCTCGCGGGTCTCGCGGAAGAAAGCGAAGGGGCTCTTCCTGGCGATGAATTTGAGGATCAGCGGAAACACGCCGAACATCTGGATGCCGAGCGCCAGCAGGACCACGGCGACGAACGCCGCCAGCTTGACCAGCAGGTCCCAGCCGAACTGGGCCGAGAGATTGAACATGAAGCAGAAGATCGCGATCGGGGCGAGCTGGATAACCAGCCCGATCAGCTTCATGGAGACTTCGAACACCCCCTCGATCGCGTCCTTCAATGTTTCGGTCCGCCGGGTCTGCACCAGCAGCAGGCCGATGCCGAAGAACAGGGCAAAGAACATCACCGCCAGAATGTCGTTGTTGCTCATCGCGCTGATCACGTTGGACGGCACGATCGCGATCAGCTGGCCCACGCCGGCTTCGCTGTTGGCGGAGGCTTCGACGATGCTGGCCGCGCCCTCGCCGCCCTGCGCCAGCAGGTCTTCGGCAGCGGCCTGATCCACGCCCGCGCCGGGACGGATCAGGTTGACCAGCGTGATCGATAGCGCGACCGCGATGCTGGAAACGATGACCGTATAGGCCAGCGTTCGCAGCCCGATCTGCTTGAGCTCCTTCACTTCGCCCATCTCGGCAATGCCGACCACCAGCGCGGAAAACAGCAGCGGAAGCACCAGCATGAACAGCAGGCGAAGGAATACCTGGCCGATGGGCCCGGTAATGTAGGTGACCACCGTCTCTACCCATTCCGCGTCGCGCGCGAATGTATAGGCCAGCAAACCCCCGGCGAGACCGGTGACGAATCCGATCAGGATGCGCCATTGCAGACGGCCATGTCCGGCCGGCACAGCGCCCTGCACGATTTCGGAAGCGTCGGTGCTCACCTTCGAGTTCCCCCAGCCAGCTCGGTCAGGCTGCGCAGGCTCGCAATGGACCGCCTATATTGCAAGAGCGCCGAGCGCGATCCGGCGATATATCCGCGACAGCGTATCCAGATCCTCGACCGCCACGCCCTCGTCCCGCTTGTGCATGGTGGCATTGCACAGGCCGAATTCGATCACCGGGCACAGATCCTTGAGGAAGCGGGCGTCGGACGTGCCGCCGCTGGTCGAAGCCTCGGGCGTGAGGCCGGTCTCGGCTTCCACCGCGGAAGCGACGATCGAAGAGAATTCGCCCGGCGGGGTCAGGAAGGGCTCGCCCGAGATGACCGGCCGCGCCGTGCCGCGATGCCGCTCGGCGACGGCGCTCACCAATTGCGCCAGCTCCTCGCCGGTATGGCAATCGTTGAAGCGGATCGAGATGCGCGCGCTGGCCCGGCTGGGAATGACGTTGGTCGCCGGATTGCCGATGCCGATGTCGGTGATCTCGAGATTGGAGGGCTGGAACCACTCCGTGCCGCTATCGAGCTCCAGAGCTTCGAGTTCCGCCAGCATGGCCACCAGCTTCGGCGCCGGATTGTCCGCCAGATGCGGGTAGGCGACATGGCCTTCGCGCCCTTC
>CAYRCH010000025.1:2552-21226 GCA_964422665.1 uncultured Sphingomonadaceae bacterium
TCGGGCGGATCGCCCTTTTCGAAGCGGTGCACTTCGAAACCCAGCGGGACGAGCATCTCCTCAAGGCAGTCGAACACAAGGCCGGCCGCCGGGGTAACGCTGGGGCAGGCGATCAGCTTTTCGGCAAGTTCGGCCGCTGTTGCGGTGGCCTGGCTGGTGCTATCCATCCCTCGCGGGTTAGCCCAGAGCGCCGGTGCTGACCAGACGGAGTGATGCGCCATGCCCAAGCTCGATCTCGAAACCATCCCCCAGGCCTGCACCACCGGCTACCCCGAACCCTATAAGCGCGACGTCGCGGGGCGCTGGCACCGCCGGATCGCGCCGGCGACGGGCCTGAGCCGCATGGGCGCCAGCCATGTGGTGCTGAAGCCGGGCGCATGGTCGAGCCAGCGCCACTGGCATGCGGAGGAAGACGAGCTGCTGGTGATGCTGTCGGGCGAAGCGGTGCTGGTGGAAGAGGATGGCGAGACCGTGCTGCGCCCCGGCGACATCTGCGTGTGGCCGGCGGGGGCCGAAAACGGCCACCACCTGCAGAACCGCTCCGGCGAGGATTGCAGCTTCATCGCCATCAGCGCCGGCGACAAGGCAAAGGATCACGGCGCCTATCCCGATATCGACATGCTGTTCACGCCGCAGGGCTACACCCGAAAGGACGGAACGCCCTACGCCGATACAAAGCGCAGCGCCTGATCAGGCGGTCTGGACCTCGAACTGCTCGATCGTCCATTCCTCGTCTTCCGCGCCCTGGAGCCATTGCTGCAGCCAGTCATGCTCCCACACCGCCTGCATATAGGCGGTGGCGAAACCGGGCACGCCGATCCCGTAGGTGATGAACCGGCTGACCACCGGGGCGTAGAAGATGTCGGCCGCGCCGAAAGTGCCGAACAGGAACGGCCCGCCCTTGCCGAAGCGGGCCCGCGCCTCCGCCCACAGGCCGAGGATGCGGACGATGTCGCGCCGCGTCTCTTCGGTCAGTTCGATACCGGTCACCTGGCGGCGGACATTCATCGGGCACTGGCGGCGCAGCGAAAGATAGGAAGAGTGCATTTCCGCGACCATCGAGCGGGCCATGCCGCGGGCGGCCTCGTCCTTGGGCCAGAAGCGGTCGCGCCCGACCTTGTCGGCAAGGTATTCGAGGATGGCGAGGCTGTCCCAGATCACCGCATCGCCGTCCCACAGCACCGGAACCTTGCCGGCCGATGGCTGGAAATCGCCGTTCTCGCGCTTGATCGCTTCCCATTCCTCGCCGGCGATATTGACCGTCAGCTCATCGAAAGCGAGGCCGGACTGCTTGGCCGCGAGCCAGCCGCGCAGCGACCAGCTCGAATAGTTCCTGTTGCCGATGATCAGCTTCACCGCGGTTCCTTAGCGCTTGCCCCTGTCCCACGCGACCTATCCGTTCATGGATAGGCTGTCGAGGGTGAACAGGGTGTTGACACGTGACACACGGTCCGTGAGTAGAGCGATTTCCTATTTCTTCTATTTTTCAATAACTTATTTCTCAGGGCCTGAAGTTGCCGCAGGGCCGCGTCAACAGGTTCACCCGCTCTGCAGCTCCGTATCGGCCAAGATCGCGGCGCGCAGTTCGGCAATGCCCATGCCCTTTTCCGCGCTGGTGACATGGATCACCGGAAAGGCGGCGGGATGCTTGCGCGCCTCGGCCTCGGTCGCGGCGCGGACCCGCTCGAGATCGCTCGCCTTCACCTTGTCGGCCTTGGTCAGCACCAGCCGGTAACCCACTGCCGCATCGTCGAGCATCTTCATCATCTCGCGATCGGGCGGCTTGAGCCCGTGGCGGCTGTCGACCAGCACCAGCGTGCGGTGCAGCACCGCCCGCCCGCGCAGGTAATTGTTGACCAGGTTCTTCCACTTCTCGACTACTTTCACCGGTGCCTTGGCAAAGCCGTAACCCGGCATGTCGACCAGCCGGAACTTCACCGGATCGCCGACCTCGAAGAAGTTGAGTTCCTGCGTGCGCCCGGGCGTCACCGAGGCGCGGGCGATCGCCTTGCGACCGGTCACGGCATTGATCAGCGAGCTCTTGCCGACATTCGAGCGCCCGGCAAAGGCGATTTCCGGCAGCACCGGATCGG
The DNA here is from genome assembly GCA_964422665.1 of uncultured Sphingomonadaceae bacterium. Lineage (GTDB taxonomy): Bacteria > Pseudomonadota > Alphaproteobacteria > Sphingomonadales > Sphingomonadaceae > DASWIR01. Next base: position 4,646 of record CAYRCH010000025.1, read on the forward strand.
GCAGGAACTTGAGCTGCGGGGCCGACAGCAGGAATTCCACCCGTCCGGAAAAGAGCTTGCGTGCCCGCTCGGCGAAATCGTCATCCTCGGTCATGCGCGCCGGCGGGCTACCCCTTGGCCTTTTCGCGTTCGGTCTTCTGCGCCTTCTCCGCCCGGTCCTTGTCGGCCTGCGCCTTCAGCTCCGGATGTTTCGAATAGAGGTAATATTGCTGGGCGATGGTCAGCAGGTTCGACGTGTTCCAGTACAGCAGCAGGCCGGCCGGGAACGGCGCCATCACGAACATCAGCACCCATGGCATGATCATGAACATCTGCTGCTGGATCGGATCCATCGCCGCCGGGTTGAGCTTGAACTGCAGCCACATGGTGAGGCCCAGCAGCAGGGCCAGCGGGCCGATGGCGAGGAAGGAAGGCACATCGAATGGCAGCAGTCCGAACAGGTTCAGGAAGTGCAGCGGATCGGGCACCGACAGATCCTCAAGCCACAGCACGAAGGGCTTGTGGCGCATCTCGATCGACAGCATCAGCGCCTTGTAGAGCGCGAAGAAGATCGGGATCTGCAGGAAGATCGGCAGGCAGCCGGCCAGCGGGTTGACCTTCTCCCGCTTGTACAGCTCCATGATTTCCTGCTGCTGCTTCGGCTTGTCGTCCTTGTAGCGTTCCTGGATCGCCTTCATCTTGGGCTGGATCGCGCGCATCGCCGCCATGCTGGCGAACTGCTTCTGCGCCAGCGGGAACATCACCAGCCGCACCAGCACCGTCAGCAGGACGATCGCCACGCCGAAATTGCCGGCAAACCGGTAGAGCTGGACCAAGAGCCACAGGATCGGCTGCACGAACCAGGAGAACCAGCCCCAGTCGATCGCGAGGTCGAAATTGGTGATCCCGCTATCGTCATAGGCGCCGAGGATCTCGCTCTCCTTCGCCCCCGCGAACAGCCGGGTCGTCGTGACCGCATTGCCGCCGGCCGCGACTGTCACCGGCGGATAGATCAAATCGGCGCGGAAATGCTCGCTGCCCAGCGAGCGGAAGGTGCCGGAAGGGCGCGTGCCGCTTTCGGGCACCAGCGCCGACATCCAGTAAATGTCAGTGAAGCCGATCCAGTCGGGCCTGCCGCCCGCCGCGACCGTGCCCGCTTCGACCACGTCGTCGTAATCGTTGCCGAAATCGACCGATCCGTCGAACGCCCCGATCGGGCCGGAATGGACGTTCCAAGTGTCGCTGCTGGCCGTGCGGCTCGTGCGGTTGAGGAAGCCGTAGGGCTGGACCACCACCGGAGCGGCGCCACTATTGCGCACGGCCTGCTCGGCAGTGAGCATGTAATTCTCGTCCACCGACAGGGCGATGGTGAAGGTCTGCCCCTCGCCATTGTCCCAGCTGAGCGTCACCGGGCTGCCGGGCGTCAGCGGCCCGCCCGAGGCATCCCACCGCGTCGCGGCATCGGGCAGGCGCACACCTTCCCCGACCCAGCCGAGCTGCGCGAAATGCTGCGCCGGCGTGCCGTCGGGCGAGAACAGCCGCACCGGGCCGCTGTCTTCATCGATGGTCTGCTTGTGCTCGTTGAGCGTCAAATCGTCGATCCGCGCCCCGACCGGGTTGATCGAGCCGGTCACTGAAGGTGCCTCGATCCGCACACGCTCGGGAGCGCCGAGGTCGAGCGCGAGGCTCGCGCGCTCAGCCTCGATGTCGGCCAGCGATGTCAGGCCGCCATCGCGCACATGGGTCGGTGGCGGTGCGTCCGATGCGGCCGGCGCGCTGTCGTCCAGCGGAGCGGCGGCGACGGGCTGGCCGTCCGTCTCCGGCTGGGGATAGAGCTTCCCCATGAGAAAATCGAAGCCGAACAGCAGTACGGCACTGAGAACGATCGCGAGGATCAGATTGCGCTGGTTGTCCACGGACGATCCCTATTGACTGTTTGGCTCATTGCCGACCCGGCCCTGCTGCCCCGCCTGGAGTGTCTGGCTTCACCGGCTGCGGCACCGGGTCATAGCCGTGTCCCCCCCACGGGTGGCAGCGCATTAGCCGCTTCGTCGCCAGCCATCCACCCTTGATTACCCCGTGCTGCGAGAGAGCCTGGATCGCATATTCGCTGCAGGACGGGGCATAGCGGCAGGTCGGCGGCAGGATGCGCGAGGGGCCCCATTGCCAGAGGCGGGCAATGAAGATGAGGACGTATTTCACCGGCGCGGCCCTGTGCGCGGCTTTCGCGGCGGATCGCCCTTGCCCTGGGCGAGCCGCGCCAAGGCAGCCGACAGTTCGGCCCGCATCTGGCCGAAATCGCGCTCGATCCCGCCTTCCCGGCCGATCAGCACATGGTCGTGATCGGGCAGCCCCTCGTCCGGCAGCGCATCGCGCAACAACTCGCGGAAGCGGCGCTTCATGCGGTTCCTTACCACGGCATTGCCGATTCGCTTGGTCACCGTGACGCCGTAGCGCTTCCCCTGCGCCTCGTTCGGGCGCGCGAGCAACACGAAGCCGGGGCGCGCCACGCGGAGCCCGCGATTGGCGGCAAGGAAATCGGCGCGGCGCCGGATGACTGCTAGCGGATCGCCCATCACGCTGTGGAATGTAGGAACTGATTCGGTCCGCTACCAGCGGACCGCAAGGCCGAACGGCCGCCGGCCATTAGGCCGCCCGCCCGGAGGCGAGCGCACAGCGCTCTAGCCGCGAGGGAAAATTACGCGCAGAGGTTTTTGCGGCCGCGATTGCGGCGGGCGCGCAGCACGTTACGGCCACCGACGGTGGCCTTGCGGGCGCGGAAGCCATGGCGGCGCTTGCGCACGAGATTGCTCGGCTGGAAAGTGCGCTTCATCGTATCGTCCTCGAAATCCTGCAGGCACCTTGCTTGCGGGGTGCCAATACAAAGGGCCGCCCGCATGAGACGGCCCGCCTGAATCATGGGCGCGCGGTTACGGGAGAGGCGCGGGCAAGTCAAGCGGTCGCGCGCGCGGACAGAATGCCGGAGGCGGAGCGATCTTTGCTCGACAGCGCGGACGCAGCAGCTATTTTCCGCGCCGGGCAAGGGGGAAGTTTTGGTCGCACTCGTATCGACAGTGGCCTATCTGGGGCTGGAGGCGCGCGCTGTCGAGGTGCAATGCCAGGTCGCCGCCGGCCTGCCGCGCTTCAACATTGTCGGCCTGCCGGACAAAGCGGTGGGCGAAAGCCGTGAGCGGGTGCAGGCCGCACTCGCCGCGATGGGCCTTGCGCTGCCGCCCAAGCGAATCACCATCAATCTGTCGCCCGCGGACCTGCCCAAGGAAGGCTCGCATTACGACTTGCCGATCGCGCTGGCCCTGCTGGGAGCGATGGGCGTGACCGATGCCGAGCAGCTGGGCGACTGGATCGCAGTCGGCGAGCTGGCACTTGACGGCCGGATCGCTGCCTCGCCGGGCGTGCTGCTCGCCGCGCTGCATGCGAGCGAGACCGGCAAGGGGCTGATCTGCCCCGCCGCGCAGGGCTCCGAAGCGCGCTGGGCCAGCGGCATCCCCATATGCGCCGCGCCCGACCTGGTCAGCCTGCTCAATCATCTCAAGGGCGCGCAAACGCTGCCCGAACCGGCGAAAGGCGAGATCGCCGAGCCCGAGCACGGGCCGGACCTGCGGCGGGTGAAAGGGCAGGAGACGGCCAAGCGTGCGCTGGAGATCGCCGCGGCCGGGGGGCACAATCTGCTGATGATTGGGCCGCCGGGCGCCGGAAAAAGCATGCTGGCGAGCTGCCTTCCGCGCATATTGCCCGAGCTTTCGCCGGCGGAGGCGCTGGAAGTGAGCATGGTCGCCTCGGTCGCCGGCACGCTCGAAGGCGGCCGCATCAACCGGACGCGCCCGTTCCGCGCGCCGCATCATTCGGCCAGCATGGCCGCGCTCACCGGCGGCGGCCTGCGCGTGCGGCCGGGAGAGGTCAGCCTGGCGCATCTGGGCGTGCTGTTCCTGGATGAGCTGCCGGAGTTTCAGCGCCCCGTGCTCGATTCGCTGCGCCAGCCGCTGGAAACCGGCAAGGTCGATGTCGCGCGGGCCAATGCCCATGTCACCTTCCCCGCCCGGGTCCAGCTGGTGGCGGCGATGAACCCGTGCCGCTGTGGTCATCTGGGCGATGCAGCGCTTGCCTGCAGCCGCGCTCCGCGCTGCGCGGCGGATTACCAGTCCAGGGTTTCGGGACCGATGCTCGACCGGATCGATTTGCATGTCGAAGTAGAGCCGGTGAGCGCGGCCGACCTCGCGCTCCCGCCCCCGGCGGAAGGTTCGGCGCAGGTGGCAGGGCGGGTGGCGGCGGCAAGGGCGCTGCAGGCGGCGCGCGGGGTGCGCTCCAATGCCGAGCTCGACGGCGATGCGCTGGAGGAACATGCCACGCCCGACGAGGCCGGGCGGAAGCTGATGCTGCAAGCGGCCGAGGCGATGCGCCTCTCGGCCCGCGGCTACACGCGGATGCTGCGCGTGGCGCGGACGATTGCCGATCTTGGCGGCGCGAACCAAATCGGCCGGATCCATGTGGCCGAAGCGCTCAGCTACCGGCGGCAGGCACCCCGGCCATGAGAAATCGCTCAGCAAATATTCAACCCCGAAAACTAGGTCTTCCCTGATGCTTATTACCCTCCTCGCCGCCAGCCTGATGATCCAGCCCGCCGCGGCCAGCGATACGCTGGTGCTGGAAGGGCGCTGCGAATATCCTGAGGCGGTGCGACAGCGGCAGTTGGAAACCGTCCTGGCGATCTGCAACCAGCTCACAATCGCGCGCGAGGATGGCGGGATGGTGATCACTTTCGGCCCGCGCGGTCTCGGCCCGACCATGATCTTTAGCGGCAAGGCCGACGGCAACCGCATGGAAGTGCAGGAGGTCACGCTTCGCCGAGGCAACGTCGAAAGTGCCGAAGGCACCTGCGAGATCTTCTACACCGATGGCGAGATCTCGGTGGTCAGCTGCCTCGCCAGCTCGCTCGGCCGCAGCTGGGCCGGCAATTTCGTGAACAACCGCCTCTGACCGCTGAGAGGGCGCGCTAGCGCTTCGCCCCCTTGGCGAGCGGCGGCGCGGGCGGCAGACCGAGCTTTTCGCGGGTCTCGAAATCGAGGTCCGACCATTTGAGCCGCCGCCCGTCATGCGCGAGGATTGAGACCGGTCCGATCGGCTGGCGGTCGCGGGCGTCGACGATCACCGGATCCTCTATCGCGCGTTCGCCATAATGCTGCCCCCACTGGCGCAGCGCGATCATCGCCGGCAGCAGGTCCATCCCCTTTTCGGTGAGACGGTACTCGATCTTGCGCCCATCGTGGGCGCAGCGCTCGCGGCGGAAAATGCCGTTCTCGACCAGCCTGGACAGACGGTTGGACAGGATGTTGCGGGCGATGCCGAGCTCGCCCTGGAAATCGTCGAAATGGCAGATGCCGTTGAACGCGGCACGCAGGATCATGAACGACCAGCGCTCTCCCATAACTTCGAGCGCCGAGGGCAGCCCGCAATCGACGATGTCGCGCAAAGGCTCGCGCAGCGGCCGGCCCTGGCTATCGAGGCTGTGTCCCATGTCTCTCCATCTGACGCCTGCCGGCTACAAGGCGCAACAGGTTTTAAGTTGCAACTTGAAATCTATTTAATTAGGTAGCGATTCGCAACTTAACTGAGTCTGACCGAACAGGAGCATGCGATGTCACTGCCCTCTCCCAAATTTGCCGCCGCGGCTGGAGCCGCGCTCGCCGCTCACCTCGCCATGGCGGCCTTCGCGCCGACGCCGGCTATCGCTGCCGAAGGCGGGCACTATTACCGTGTCGAGCTGGCGGAGCCCGCAGCCGAGCCGGTCCTGGTCGCCGACGGGCTGGCCTGGCGCTGCCAGGGATCGCACTGCACTGCCGCCAAGTCCAATTCGCGTCCGCTTACCGTCTGCGTCCGCCTGCAGCGCAAGGCCGGGCCGATCGCCCGCTTCGAAAGCGCCAAGGGCGCGCTGGACGAGGCGGAACTGGCGCGCTGCAACGGCAATTGAAGGCCCGCTCCCCGTTCGCTTGTGCATGATGGTACGGGCGAACCCGGCCTCCGCACTGCCCCTCCGGTGCGGAGGCCAAAGCGGGCGGAAATTCGCGGCTAGATCAGTCCGCGCGCCTCGAGGTCGGTTTCCAGTGCGTTCGCGTCGGAGAACAGGTGGCCGTGCCAGCCGCGCGCCTGGGCAGCGGCGATATTGGCCGGATTGTCGTCGATGAAGAGCAGTTCGCTGCCCGAATGGCCGAAGCGCTGCTCGGCAATCTCGTAGATCCCCGGTTCGGGCTTGGCGACCTTCTCGACGCCGGAAACCACGACATCCCGGAAATGGTCGAAGAGCGATTCCGTCGGCCGAAACTGGCCCCAGAACTCGGCACCAAAATTCGTCAGCGCGAAGAGGGGCACATCCCGCGCCGCCAGCCGTCCGATCAGTTCGGGCGTGCCTTCGACAAGCCCGGGTATCGTCTCGCAGAAGCGCGTCGCATAGGCGTCGATCAGGTGCCGGTAATCGGGAAACTGCGCCTTTCGCTCCGCAACCATCTCCGCGAGATCGCGCCCGGCATCATGCTGGAAGTGCCATTCTTCGGTGACGACATTGGAGACGAACCATTCCAGTTCGCGCTCGTCCGCGATCAGCTTGCCGAACAGGCAGCGCAGGTCCCACTGGACGATCACCCGCCCGACGTCGAATACCACTGCCTGCACTTCGGACATAGAAAAAGCCCCCGCAGCGAACGGGGGCCTCCCTTCTCAGCGACCGGGCCGCGGCGAATCGCGGCCCTTCGCCCGTTCAGCCCTGGCGGGCCTTGAACCGGCGATTGGTCTTGTTGATCACATAGGTGCGCCCGCGGCGGCGAATCACGCGGCAATCGCGATGGCGGTTCTTCAGCGATTTGAGGCTGTTGCGGACTTTCATGATTCGGTTCTCTTCGAAAAAATTCAGGCACCGGAGATGCCCCCGGTGCCCGGAAAATCAAGGCGCGCGGTTAATCCGCCGCGCCAGCGAAGTCAAGCGGCGGCGCGCAGTTGGCCGAGTTTTGCTTCCCAGGCCAGCGCGTGGGAAACGATCGTATCGAGGTCGGCATGGCGCGGCTGCCACGCCAGCTTGCCCAGGATCCGGCCATTGTCGGCCACCAGCGCGTCGGGGTCGCCGGCACGGCGCGGGCCGAATCGCCGCTCGATGGTAACGCCGGCCACGCGGTCCACCGCATCGAGCACTTCGAGCACCGAAAAGCCCCGGCCATAACCGCAATTGAGAGTGAAGCTGGTGGCCGGACTTGCGATCAGCGCTTCCAGCGCCAGCACATGGGCCGAAGCGAGATCGGTCACATGGATATAGTCGCGTACGCCGGTGCCGTCAGGCGTGTCGTAATCCGTACCGAACACCGCGACATGGTCGCGCTTGCCCAGCGCCGCTTCCACCGCGACCTTGATCAGGTGGGTCGCGCCTGCGGTCGACTGTCCGCTGCGCGCCAGCGGGTCGGCTCCGGCGACGTTGAAATAGCGCAGCGCCCCGTAATTCAGGGGCGCCGCTCTTGCCGTGTCGGCCAGCATCCGTTCGGTCATCAACTTCGACCAGCCATAGGGATTGATCGGCCGCTTCGGCGCATCTTCCCCGACCGGGCTGAAGTCGGGAACGCCGTAGGTCGCGGCAGTCGAGCTGAACAGCAGGTGCGGTACGCCGGCATCGACTGCGGCAGCGATCAGCGTCCGGCTATTGGCGGTATTGTTGTGATAATAGTCGAGCGGCTTCTCGACCGATTCCGGCACCACGACCGAACCGGCGAAATGCATGATCGCGCCGCTCCCCGAACCCATGCCCTGTTCGGCGAAGATGCGCGCCAGCAGGTCGGTATCGGCAATATCGCCATGATAGAACGGCACGCCTTCCGGCACGGCGAAACGAAAGCCGGTGGAGAGGTTGTCGATCACTGCGACCGGCCATCCGGCATCGGTCAGCGCCAGTACCGCATGGCTGCCGATATAGCCGGCGCCCCCGGTCACCAGTACGGTGCATTTCGAAGTCATGGCCTCTCGCGCTATCGTAACAGAGTTAACAATTGGGTAGCGACATACCTTGCATCGCCTTGGGGCCCGGCGCAACATGGCTGCAAGAGGATCGCACAATGAACATTCGCAGATTTGCCAGCATCATCGCCGCGCCGCTCGCGCTTGCCGCCTGCGTGGCGCCGGTCGGCCCGGTCGAAGTCACCCGCTTCCACGACCCCGCAGCCCTTGCCCGGCTGGGCCAGGGCACGATCGCAATCGTGCCCGCCCCGGGGTCCGAAGAGATGGCGGGAAGCCTGGAATTCGCCAGCTATCGCACGGCTGTGGCCAGGGAGCTTCAGGGCCTCGGCTACGAATATGTGAGCAGCGGCAATTCGGCCCAGCTGGCAGAACTGCGGATCGAAAGGATCGCCTTCCGCCCGGGCCGCGACGGCAGCCCGGTGACGGTGGGCGGAGGCGCGAGCACGGGCAGTTACGGTTCGGGAGTCGGCGTGGGCATCGGCATCGATCTTTCCGGTCCGCCGCCGGAACAGATGACCACCGAAATGCAGCTGATGATCAGGGACCGCGCCAGCGGCAGCACATTATGGGAAGGCCGCGCCAGCTTCACCGTCCGGGCCGATTCCCCGCTCGCCGGAACGCAGCTTGGCGCACCCAAGCTGGCCGCGGCGCTGCTGCGCGATTTCCCCGGCAACAATGGCGAGACGGTGGAGGTCCGGTGAGCAAAGGCGATATCCGGATCGACAGCCGGTTCGACAGCGGCAACATCGAAGTGGTCTCGGCCAGGGGCGCCAGCGCGCGCCTCAGGATCGCGAACGACCACCAGAGCGAGTTCTACCAGTGGTTCCATTTCCGCGTCTGCAATGCTGCCGGGCGCGAACTGGAACTGAAGATCGGCGATCTTGGCGGCTCCGCCTATCCCGAAGGCTGGCCGGGCTATGACGCATGTGTTTCCGAAGACCGGCTCTACTGGGCGCGCGCCGCCAGCAGCTATGACCGGGAGGAGGATGGCGGCACGCTCACCATCCGCTACACGCCCGCCAGCGACATCACCTGGTTCGCCTATTTCGCGCCCTATTCGATGGAAGCGCATCACGATCTCGTGGCCCATGCCGCGGCGGCGGAAGGCGTCGATTATCGCTGCCTCGGCCACTCGCTCGACGGGCAGCCGATCGACTGCCTCGAACTGGGCGAAGGCAAGCTGCAGGTCTGGCTCTATGCCCGCCAGCATCCCGGCGAAACCATGGCCGAATGGTGGATGGAAGGCGCGCTCGATTGCCTGACCGATCCCGCCGACCCGGTGGGGCGGACCCTGCGTCGCCACTGCCGGCTGCATCTCGTGCCCAACTGCAATCCGGATGGTTCGCGGCGCGGTCATCTCCGGACCAATGCCGCGGGGGTCAACCTCAATCGCGAATGGCACGAGCCGAGCGCGGAGCGTTCGCCCGAAGTCCTCGCCATCCGCAATGCGATGGATGAAAGCGGGGTCGATTTCGCCATCGACGTGCATGGCGACGAAGCGATCCCGGCGGTGTTCCTCGCCGGCTTCGAAGGCATCCCGTCATGGACTGAGCAGCAGGGAGAGCGGTTCCGGCGCTACAAGCGGATCCTCGACCGGCGGACTCCCGATTTCCAGGTGAAACAGGGCTATCCGGCGGCGCGCAAGGGCAAGGCCAATCTCACCATGAGCACCAACCAGGTGGCGGAGCGGTTCGGCGCCTGCGCGATGACGCTCGAAATGCCGTTCAAGGACCACCTGCCCTGCCCCGATCCGGAGCAGGGATGGAGCCCGGAACGATCGATGATGCTCGGGCGCGAATGCCTCGCCGCGCTGGTGGAATGGATTGCGGAGGAGGGGCTGGCCGCGGACTAGCGCCGCGCGACCACCCAGCGCAGCGGCATGTCGCCGGCCGCGGTCATGCGCGCGCTGTTGGCGGTCCAGAGGAACCACGGCCGGCCGGCATAGTCGGGTTCGAACCGGTCGCGCGCGAGCCACAATTCGCGCTCGGTGCGGGCCGAGACGCGGTATCCCTCCTCGAATTCCTCCGACAGTTTGAGGATCGCCGGCTTGCCGACATGGCCCTCCACCTGGTTGAGGAATGTCGTCAGCTCGCTTTCGACCGCGCCTTCGCTCATCGGCGTTTCGCACCCTTCCGCGACCTTCTCCAGCGCCACGACCGGCGGAAGCATGGTCTCGTCGCGCGGAACGATGGTCACGAAATTGGCGGCCTGGCGATCGGCGGGAATGCACGGATCGTAGCGGTGAAGCACGCCGATCGCGATTCCGGCGGACAGTCCGGCCTCGAGATTGCGCGGGAATGCCGCGTCTCTCTGATCCGCCCCGTCGCTGGCCTCGAGATAGGCGAAATCGGCACCGATTGCGCGCAGGGCGCGAAAATCGACCGGCCCGTCACCGGCACCGACGATCACGCCCTGGACGGCATATTCGCCGCGCGCCGGGGCCCAGTGCTGCTGGTCCCACCACAGCCAGCCCCCGGCTGCGAGCACGACCAGCACCACCAAAGCGACGATACGCATGCGCCACGAGATTGCGCGTTTGCGGCCCAACGGTGTCCCCCCTCAGCCTTTGATATGCAGCACGCAGATGAGCGTGAAAAGCCGCCTCGCGGTGGCAAAGTCGGTTTCCACCTTGCCCTCCAGCCGTTCGAGCAACTGCCGCGCGGCGCGGTCATGGATCGCGCGGCGTGCCATGTCGATCGTCTCGATTTCCTGCGCGCTCGCCTTGCGGATGGCCTGGTAATAGGAATCGCAGATGGCGAAATATTCGCGCACCGGGCGCCGGAATGCGGCAAGGCCGAGCAGCAGCGTCTCCGCTGGCTCGTCATTGCCGTCGCGAATGGCCATCTGCAGCCGCCCTTCACTGACCGACAGGTGCAGTTTCCATGGGCCGGTGAGCCCGCGTTCGGCAGAGCGGACCGGTTCGAAGGAATTCTCCTCGATCAGGTCGTAGATCGCGACCCGCCGTTCCTGCTCGACATCGGCGTTACGCCACAGGATCGTCGCTTCGTCGAGCGCGATGTCGGATATGCGGCGCGTGTCCATCGTGGCGGACCTTTCGCAAGTGCAGCGCGAAGTGGCAAATGCGATTTCATTATGCCCGTTATTCACAGCCCGGAATGGACCAGACCAGGCGCAGACCGCTTGCGATGATCGGGCAAGGCGCGCATCAGACGGCGATGGCCAATGCTGATCTCCTGACCCGCGAACCCGACACGGGCAACGCACATCTCCCCGCGGGGCGGCAGATGCCCGCCAATATCGAAGCCGAGGCGGCCTTCATCGGGGCAGTGCTGATCGACAACCGGGTAGCGGAAGACCTGCCGGTGCCGATTCGTGCGGAGCATTTCTTCGAACCAGTCCATGCGCGCATCTTCGACCGCATCGCGCAGCTGCTCGACCGGCAGATGATTGTCACCCCGGTGACGCTCAAGCCCTATTTCGAGGCGGACGAGGCTCTGAAAGAACTCGGGGGGATCGGCTATCTCGCGCGGCTGACCGCCGACGGGCAGGGCCTCCTCGCGCCGCGCGAGCTGGCCCAGCAGATCTACGACCTCGCACTGCTGCGCGAACTGGTGAAGGTCGGCCGGGAGATGGCCGAGGGCGCACTCGACACATCGGAAGAAGTCGAACCGATGCGCCAGATCGAAGAGGCCGAGGCGAGCCTGTTCAACATCGCCGAAGGCGCGTCGAGCGGCAATGAAGCCACCACTTTCAAGACCGCCTCGCTCGAAGCCATCCGCATGGCCGAAGCAGCAATGAATTCGGGGGGCGGCCTGTCGGGCAAGACCACCGGCCTTGCCAGCATCGACGAGAAGACCGCCGGCCTGCACAATTCGGACCTCGTGATCCTCGCCGGCCGGCCCGGCATGGGCAAGACCTCGCTCGCCACCAATATCGCCTTCAACTGCGCCGAGGAGCATCTCAATTTCATGCGCGATGGCGGGCAGTTCAATTACGGTGCGCCGGTGGCCTTTTTCAGCCTGGAGATGAGCGCCGACCAGCTCGCCACGCGTATCCTTGCGGAGCAGGCGGAAATCAGTTCCGAAGCTTTGCGCATGGGCAAGCTCAAGCGCGAGGAATTCCAGAAACTGTCATTCGCCAGCCAGCGCCTCGCCGAACTGCCGCTCTATATCGACGATACGCCGGCACTTTCGATCTCGGCGCTGCGGACCCGGGCGCGGCGCATGAAGCGGCGGCACGATATCGGGCTGATCATCGTCGACTATTTGCAGCTGCTGCAGGGTTCGAAGCGCAGCCAGGACAACCGCGTCAACGAAATCTCCGAGATCAGCCGCGGGCTGAAGACACTGGCCAAGGAACTGAGTGTGCCGGTGATTGCCCTGTCGCAGCTCAGCCGCGCGGTCGAGCAGCGCGAGGACAAGCGCCCGCAGCTTTCCGACCTCAGGGAATCCGGTTCGATCGAACAGGACGCCGACATGGTGTGGTTCATTTACCGCGCCGACTATTATCACGAGGCCATCCGCCCCGATCATCCGACCGCGGAAAGCTCCCCCGACGCGATCGAGAAATATTCCGCCTGGGAAGCCAAGTACCTTGAGCTGCGCAACAAGGCGACGCTGATGGTGGCGAAGCAGCGTCACGGGTCGACCGGCAATGTGCCGCTGCATTTCCAGGCGGAGTTCACCAAGTTCACCTCGCCCAACAAGCGCGACTATTCGGATTACGGTTACGAGTGAGCGAGGGGCCCTCAGGGCCCGCAGATCCAGTCGCCTTGCCACGCCCTGTTGGTACCGTCGGCCCGCTCGAGCGTCAGGATCGCATCATAGTCGGAGCCTTCATGTTCCGCCCGGTTGCCCGACACCGGTTCGATATCGATCGCGATGTCTTCCGCGGAGAATTCGCCGCGCCGCTCCATGGCCCCGAAGCCGCCTTCATGCGGGGTTTCGAGCCGGACGATCTGGCCGCCATCCACCCTGACGATTGCCGCGCCGCGTTCGCTGTCGCCAACGAAGGCCCGGGCGAAGAGCAGCGTGTTGCCGCCTTCCGAAAAGGCGCAGGCGAGTTCGTCGGGCAGGTCGGCGGAGGCAATGTCCGCTTCGCTCAGCGGCGTCAGCGTGATCGCCGGCGGTGCCTGCACGAGCGGCTGCTCCTCTTGCCCCGCCTGCTCCTCGGCCGCGGGCGAACAGGCTGCGAGCAGGCAAATCGCAGCGGCGCCGGCCAAGGTTCGAGGGGAATACAGCATCATGGCAAGGCGAATGATCGGCGAGCGGCGAAGTTCCGCGCAGTCACAGGCCAAGGTTGAGCTTTCGCGTCACCGTATAATCGACGGCCGATACGAGGAACCAGCTGAGCGACCAGCGCAGCCGGTTCCAGAAGGTCGCCTGCCGCTCGTGCAGTTCGGGCGTGATCTCGCGCGATGCGGGGAGATGGTCGGCAATGAAACCGCGCATCTTCTCGGCCAGCGCGGCATCCTCGACCGCCAGCACGATTTCGAGATTGAGGTAGAGGCTGCGCAGGTCGAAATTGGCGCTGCCGATATAGACGGTGTCGTCGAGCACGATCAGCTTGGTGTGGAGCTTGCAGGGCTGGAATTCATAGATTTTCGCGCCCGCCCTCAGCAGGCGGCGGTACAGCGAGCGGCTGGCCCCGATCGTCGCGCCATTGTCGGTCTTGCCCGCCAGCACCAGCCGCGTCTTCCCCTTGCGGGCGATCGCGGCGATGCGTTTCGACAGCCGGCGCGAGGGCGAGAAATAGGCCATCATGATGTCGAGCCGCTCGGCATTGAGCAAGTCGATGGAAATGCGCCGGGCCCAGCTCGAGAGCCCGCGTGTCGGCCCGCCGATCAGCAATTGCACCGGCTCGCGTCCGGCATCCCAGCGCCGCACGCGACGTCGGATCGAGCGGAACTGCGCCTTGGGGTCCGCGGTCCATTCCTCCAGCTGGCAGAACCAGTCGGAAACGTGCGCCACCACCGGCCCCTCTACGGTAAAGCCGAGATCGCTCCAGCCATTGTCCTCCGGCCCGGCGAAATAGGAATCCTCGATATTGAAGCCCCCCAGCATGGCGATCCGGTTGTCCGCGATCACCATCTTCTGGTGGTTGCGGATGAGGTAGCGGATGCCCGGCTTGGCGATGAAACAGGCGAACCGCCCGCCAGCGTCCGTCAGCGGCGCGAAATAGCGCGCATCCGCCGCGGCGCCGAAACCGTCGAGCAGCACCGAGACATCGACTCCGCGCCGCGCCGCATCCACCAGCGCATCGCGCACTCGCGCGCCCGAACTGTCCGGCGCGAATATGTAGAAGGCCAGCCGGAGCGAGCGGCGCGCACCTGCGATCAGCGCCAGCAGCGCTTCCATCCGGTCCGCGCCGGCAGGGTAGAAGACAAGCTCCAGCCCTTGGGCGCTCGCCGGAAACGGGGAGGGTTCGCGATAGGGTTCTGCGGCGGTGCTGGCTTCCATCGCCCCTGTCTAGGCCGGTGTGCGCGCTTGTGGAAACCTTGACTTTCAGCGCGCTGCCGCCTAACGGCCGCGCTTTCCGGAAATCCAAATTTGTGGAGTGCCCGATGGCGCGCGTTACCGTCGAAGATTGCGTCGACAAAATCCCGAACCGTTTCGATCTTGTCCTGCTTGCCGCGCAGCGTGCGCGCGAGATTTCGGGCGGTGCGGAACTGACTGTCGACCGCGACCGCGACAAGAACCCCGTCGTGGCGCTGCGCGAAATCGCGGAACAGACCGTGCGACCCAAGGAACTGGAAGAATCGCTGGTCCAGTCGCTCCAGCGGATTCTCCCGGATGACGAGGACGAAGCGGACGAGATCGGCTCGCTGGCGCAGAGCGCCGAAGCGCTGCGGATCACCGCCTCGGCCCCGACCCGCTCGACGTCGATCGGCGCCGATTACGACGGCTGATTGCCTGTCCCCGGCCCGGCACAATGCCGGGCCCGCATCTTCCCTTCGCCTGCCAAGGTGATAGCATCCCCCGTTCGTGCGAATGGGGAGCCGATTCCGTGGCGGTGATCGCGATTTACAGCGTCAAGGGCGGCGTCGGCAAAACCACGCTGGCGGCCAATCTCGCCTGGTGCGCCGCCGCCCGTCACAAACGCCCGACCCTGCTGTGGGACCTCGACCTGCAGGGCGGCGCGAGCTTCCTGTTCGGCGTGGAGAGGCTGGGTGATCGCGGCGCGGCCAGCGTGGTCGAAGGTAGCGAGAAGGCCGGCGACCGGATCTGGGAGACGGGCTATTACCGGCTCGACCTGCTCCCCGCCGATGACAGCCTGCGCAGCCTCGAATCGCGCCTCGCCGCACTGGGTAAGGGCAAGCGGCTGGCCAAGCGCGCCGAGCAGCTCTCGCGCGAGTATGAGCGCATCTTCCTCGACTGCCCACCCGCGCTCAACGAGACCAGCGCACAGGTGATCCGCGCTGCCGACCTCGTGATCGTGCCGCTGCCCCCTTCCCCGCTTTCGGCCCGCGCGCTCGACCAGATCCAGGCCGACTTCAAGGCCAACCACAAGGCCCACCCGCCAATCCTGCCGGTGCTGTCCATGCTCGACCTGCGCCGCAAGCTGCACCGCGATATGCAGGGCCAGCATGCGCGCTGGCCGGTGATCCCCAATTCCAGCGTTATCGAACGCGGGGCGGAGCGGCAGATGCCGGTTGGCGCCTTCGCCCCGGCCAGCCCGGCGGCGGAAAGCTTTGCCAAGCTCGCGCGGGCGATCGAAAAGAAGCTGAAGCAGGTCGGCAAGTGAGCGGGGAGTGCCGCAATTGCGGCGCGCCGCTGACCGGCGCCTATTGCGCGTCCTGCGGGCAAAAGGCTGAGCTCCACCGCACGATCCACGCGCTGATGCACGATTTGCTGCACGGGGCGCTGCATTTCGAAGGCAAGATCTGGCACACGCTGCCGCTGCTGGCCTGGAAGCCGGGCGCGCTCACCCGCCGCTATATCGAAGGCGAACGGGCGAAGTTCGTCTCGCCCATGGCGCTGTTCCTGTTTTCGGTGTTCCTGATGTTCGCAGTGTTCCAGGCAGCCGGTTTGACGACCCCGACCGATTTCGGCGAAGCCGACAATGCCGCGGCGGACAGCTTCGACCCGGCGGAGCTCGAAGAGCAGCTCTCCGGCCTGAGGCGGCTCCGCAGCGAACTCGAAGAGAAAAATGCCGCCGCGCCAGTCCTCGATCGGCAAATCGAAGCGATCGAGCAGCGCATCGGTGACGCGGTGCGCGCCGAGCGCGGCGAACCCGAAGTGCTGGTGGAGAGCACGAACGGGCGAGGCAGGCTCACGGCGCAGAAGACCGGGTGGACCGTGCTCGACCGCGGGATCGACAAGTGGCGGGAGAACCCGGGACTGATGGCGTACAAGCTGCAGGCCAACAGCTACAAATTCTCATGGCTGCTGATCCCGCTGTCGATCCCCTTCGTGTGGCTGCTGTTCCTCTGGCGGCGGCAATTCGCGGCCTATGACCACGCGGTCTTCGTCACCTATTCGCTGAGCTTCATGACGCTGCTGTTCATCGTGCTGTCGGTGCTCGGCGCGCTCGGCATCACACAGGGATGGCTGCTGCTCGCTTTCACGATCATCGCCCCGCTGCACCTCTACAAGCAGCTGCGTGGAACTTACAGTCTGTCGCGCTTCTCTACGG
>CAYRCH010000026.1:0-17327 GCA_964422665.1 uncultured Sphingomonadaceae bacterium
CCGCCACCGGGCGCGAATTGTGGCGCTACGACCCGCAGGTGCCGGACGAATATATTCCCTACACCGCCGCCTGTCGGGGCGTGGCCTATTACGAGGTTCCCGATGCGGCGGAAGACCAGGCCTGCGCAGCCCGCGTAATCCAGGGCACGCTCGACGGCCGCATCGTCGCGGTCGATGCGCGTTCCGGCCGCCCCTGCGCCGAGTTCGGCCAGAATGGTTCGGTCGACATAACCGCCGGCATGGGCGAGGTGGTGCCCGGCATGGTCTCGATCACCTCGCCGCCGGTTATCGTGCGCGGCAATGTGGTGACCGGCCACCAGGTGCTGGACGGGCAGAAGCGCGATGCGCCCTCCGGCGTGATCCAGGCTTTCGACGCCGTTACCGGCGAACTCGCCTGGGCGTGGGACATGGCCCGGCCCGACCTCACCGGTATGCCCGAGCCGGGGGACAGCTATACGCGCGGCACGCCCAATATGTGGACCATTGCCTCGGCCGACGAGGAACTGGGCCATGTCTACCTGCCGATGGGCAATTCGGCCGTCGACTATCTCAGCGCCAGCCGTTCCGCCGCCGAGAATGAATATGCCACTGCGCTGGTCGCGCTCGATGCCGAGACCGGCCGCCCGGCCTGGCATTTCCAGACGGTTCACAAGGACGTGTGGGATTACGATCTCGGTTCGCAGCCGACACTGATCAACCTTCCGGGCGGGGTGCCCGCGCTGGTGCTCGCGAGCAAGCAGGGCGACATGTACGTGCTGGACCGGCGCACCGGACAGGTGCTGACGGGGGTGGAGGAACGACTCGTGCCCCAGGGAGGGGTGGAGCCGGAGGAGCGTACCCGCACCCAGCCATTCTCCACCTGGCATACCCTCGCCAAGCGTGACCTGACCGAGCGCGACATGTGGGGGATGTCGCCGCTCGACCAGATGATCTGCCGGATCCAGTTCCGCCGGGCCGCCTATGACGGCATCTATACCCCGCCCACCGCCGACCGGCGCTGGATCCAGTATCCCGGCTACAATGGGGGGTCGGACTGGGGCGGCATCGCGATCGATCCGCTGCGCGGCCTGATCATCGCCAATTACAATGACATGCCGAACTACAACCGCCTCGTTCCCCGCCAGGAAGCCGACGAACTCGGATGGGTTCCGCGCGGGGATCCGCGGGGCGGCGACCTTGGCGAGGGCGGGCCGGAAGGTGCCGGCGACCCCCAGATGGGCGCGCCCTATGCCGTCGACGTGAATGCCGGCTGGCGTATGCCTTTCACCAACTTGCTGTGCAAACAGCCACCCTATGGCGGCATCCGCGCGATCGACCTGCGCAGCGGCCAGACCGTGTGGGACCGGCCGTTCGGCTCCGCCCGGAAGAACGGCCCTTTCAACATTCCCTCCATGCTGCCTCTGCGCATCGGCACGCCGAACAATGGCGGTGCGGTCGTCACCGCGGGCGGGCTGACCTTCATTGCG
Organism: uncultured Sphingomonadaceae bacterium; assembly: GCA_964422665.1. Classification (GTDB taxonomy): domain Bacteria; phylum Pseudomonadota; class Alphaproteobacteria; order Sphingomonadales; family Sphingomonadaceae; genus DASWIR01. The sequence goes on from CAYRCH010000026.1 coordinate 1,467, forward strand.
GCGACAACCGATGACCGGATTCGCGCCATCGATACTGAAACAGGCGAAACGTTGTGGGACGACGTGCTGCCGGCAGGGGGCCAGGCGAACCCGATCACCTACGAGGCGAATGGGCGGCAATATGTGGTCATCATGACTGGCGGGCACCACTTCATGGAAACGCCGATCGGCGATGAGGTGATCGCCTATGCGCTGCCGGACTGAGATAGATCTCTAGCAGGTCTCCAACAGGACGGTTGGGATGCCGGTCCACAGCATTGCGCCAAGTGCGGCGATAGCTAGGATGAGCCCCAGCCTGCGCAGGAATGCCGCGTCCTTTGGCTCCTGCACGCGCTTGCGAAGAAATGCGAAAACGAGCCCGCCGCCGGCCGCCAGCAATATCAGCCACAATCCCGCCAGTATCCAGCGCACGCCATTGAAGCCCGCTGCGCACGAAAAGCCATGCGCGGCATAGAGGGCAACGAAGGCCAGTGCCCAAAGCGAGAAGCCGACAATCAGTGCCAGCGGACCGGAAAAGGGCGCCCTGTCCCTCATCCAACCCCCAGCACCGGGCCGAGGTGAATCGCGGCCACGGTGACTGCCCCGACCAGCGCGGAATAGCCCGAGAATGCCGCCAGGTTTCGCGGATCGAGGCTGCGCCGCGCGCTCACAAAGCCGGCGCGGCAGCGGGTCAGCACCAATGCCGAGCCGATCGCGGCCAGGCCGTTGTGCAGGATCGCGTAGAGCGCCAGCGCCCACACGCATGCGGCATAGGCGTGGCTCGCCGCAGGAGGTGCGAGGAAAGCCAGCGTGGCGGCGAACGCGATACAGGCGAGCACATTCGCGGAAGTCGATACGACCAGCCAAAATGCGCTTCGCGCCGGGTCGCCTCTCAGATTGGCGCGATGTGCGACAAGCGGCGCGAAGCCTGCCAGCGCCAGCACGGCCAGCGTCGCTACGGCGAGCACAGTCGACGCTTCGACGAAGACCGGAGGAGGCCAGCCGGGAGCAATGGCCCACAGGAACAGGTAGCCGAACAGCAGCGAGATGAAGAGCGTCGCGTCAAACACCAGCGTGAAGACCATCCCCCACCAGCCGGGGGCCTGCGGGTGGGCGTGATGCGGCGGCAGCCGAACGTCCTCTCCACAATCGATCGGATCCGGATCGGTGGTGTCGCCGGAGCGCCAGAGCCACCAGCACCCGCATCCGATCACCGCCAGTCCCAGCAGTGCCGCCCCCCAGTAGAACCCCGCCAGGAAGCAGATCGCAGCGCCAACCAGTGCGATCGCCGTCCAGAAGGGAATGAGGGTCGGGCCGGGAAGCAGGACCACGTGCTCCGGCGCCCCCGTGACGCTGTCCACGGCCAACGTCATCCGCTGCCCGCCATATGCACCGGCGAGATAGCCCTTTCCCGCAGCCAGACTCGCCGAGAGCTCCGGCTCGTCATGCAGAGGATGACGGCTGCCGACTTTCGGCAGGCTGGCAAAATTGTACTTGGGGACGGGCGTGGGCATCGCCCATTCGAGCGTATCCGCGTCCCATGGATTGTGCGGGGCATGCGGGGCAAAGCGCCACTGCACCAGCACGTCCACCAGCGCCACGGCGAAACCAATCGCCATCACGAAGCCGCCGAAGGACGATACCAGGTTGGGCCCGTCCCACCCCAACCCCGCCTCGTAGGTGAATACTCTGCGTGGCATACCCAGCAGGCCCGTCCAGTGCATGACCAGGAAGGTCAGGTTGAAGCCGATGAATACCAGCCAGAAGGCGAGACGGCCCAGTCCCCGGTCGGTCCGCCGGCCGCTCAGCTGCGGCCCCCAGTAATAAACGCCTGCCATCACCGGGAAAACGAACCCGCCCACCAGCACGTAATGGAGGTGCGCCACCACGAAATGGGTGTCGTGCACCTGCCAGTCGAACGGTACCACGGCCACCATCACCCCGGTCAGGCCGCCGCTAACGAAAACGAAGAAGAAGCCGTAGATCCAGAGCATCGGCAGCGTCATTTTCGGACGGCCTTTGAGAAGCGTGGTCAGCCAGGCGAAGATCTGGATCGCGGTGGGCACCACCACCAGCAGGCTGGCGGCCGAGAAGAATGCCAGGCTGAGATGCGGGATGCCGGTGGTGAACATGTGATGCACCCACAGGCCGAAGCTGAGGAAAGCCTGGGCGATCAGCGCCGCCACGATCCAGCGATATCCGACGATAGGCCGCCCGGCAAACACCGGCAGTATGGTGGAGATTACGCCGGCTGCGGGAAGGAAGATGATGTAAACCTCCGGATGCCCGAACAGCCAGAACAGGTGCTGCCACAGCAACGGATCGCCGCCGCGCGCCGGATCGAAGAAAGGCAGGCCAAACGCGCGTTCCATCTCGAGCAGGATCGAGCCGAGGATGAGCGGCGGAAAGCCGACCAGCATCATTGCCGCCGTGACCCACAAATACCAGGCCAGCAGCGGCATCTTCGAAAGCGCCATGTCTCCTGCCCGCACTTTAAGGACAGTGGCCAAGAATTCGATGGCCGCACACACCGCAGACACCTCGACCACCGTGATACCGACCAGCCAGATGTCCGAATTGATTCCCGGCGAAAACGGCTTGGAGGAGAGCGGCGTGTACATGAACCAGCCGCTGTCGGGCGCCACCCCGAGCACCAACGCCGACAGCAGGATCAGGCCCCCGGCCAAATAGCACCAGTATCCGAAGGCGCTCAGCCGCGGGAAGGCGAGATCGCGGGCGCCCAGCAGCTTCGGCAGCATGTAGAGCGCAAAGCCTTCGATCAGGGGGATGGCGAAGAGGAACATCATCACCGTGCCGTGCATGGTGAAGACCTGGGCATAGTCCGCCGCATCCAGGAACTGTGTGTCGGGCCCGGCAAGCTGCGCCCGGATCAGCATCGCCAGCACGCCGCCGATAAAGAAGAAGGCGATGGCGGTTACCATGAAACGGATGCCGATCACGGTGTGGTTGGTGGCCCCCAGGAAGCCGAACCGGGTCTTCGGCGGGCCGTAGAGCGGCTCCATCTCGTGGTGCAGGGCGAGGGCGCGTTTGTGTGCCGTATCGTTCATTCGATTCCCGCGAGGTCGAGCAGGTAACCCCGCCATTGTTCGATGATCGTCGCAGCCGGCGCGGGCCGCGGATGGAGCACCTGGGGCGGTGCCTCGAAGCTGCCTGCTTCCTCCGCCAGCGCGGCGGCATAGGCTTCCGCGGGGTGCGCGATGACCACCATCTGCATCGGCGCATGGCCGATACCGCAATATTCGGCGCAGACGCCGCGATAGCGGCCCGGCGCGTCGGCGTGGAGGACCATGCGATTGGCCTTGCCCGGAACGGCGTCCATCTTGCCGCCCAGGCGCGGCACCCAGAAGCTGTGGATCACGTCCGCGCTGGTCAGTTCGAGGGTGAAGTCTCGGCCGGCGGGCACGTGGACTGCGTTGATCGTCTGCCCGCCGCCCGGATAGGTTGCGACCCAGCGCCACTGCTCCGCCCGGACGGCAATCACCGCCTCATCGCTCCCGCGGGCGAACAATTGCTCGCCCCGCAGGAAGGCGAGCCCCATCAGCAGGGCGAGCGTGACCAGCGGAAACAACAGGCCCCAGCCGACCAGCACCCGGCGCGGGGAAATATCGCGCAGCCCATGCCGGTCGCGCAGAGCATAGAGGGCCACGGCGAGCACGAAACTCAGGATGGCCACTGCCCCGCCCAGCATGATCCACCACAATTCCGCCACCCGGGCGGCAGCCGGTCCTGCCGGGTCGAGCGCAGAAAGTTCGCCGGAGCAACCGGCCGATGCGAGGCTGGCGAACATGGCCGCGCAACCCTTCGCGTGTCCGAGCGTTACTCCCGCATGGCCAGACTTGACGAAGCCAGGGACCAGAGCGTCGGCTCGCGCATCGCGCTGGCCGGGCACCCGATCCACGCGATGATGGTGACGTTCCCGATCGCGCTTGTCGTGGCCACGCTCGCGGCGGACCTGTTCTGGTGGCTGACTGCCGACCCATTCTTCCCCCGGCTTGCCTTGTGGGCGAGCGGCTGGGGCTTCGCCTTCGGCGTGCTCGCTGGAATTGCCGGCACGGCCGAACTTCTCGCGGGACAGGGAATTCGCCGCCGTCCCGAAAGCTGGACCCATGCCACCGCTGCGATGATGCTGCTGGCGGTAATAGGCGCCAATTGGGGTCTGCGCCTCTACAGCCCGGAGGAGGTCGTCCTGCCGTGGGGTCTTTTCCTCTCCGTCGGAGGGCTGGTCTTCGTCGGCCTGGCGGGCTGGCAGGGGGGCAAACTGGTGTTCGAACATCAGATGGGCGTCATGATGAATGAGGATCAGCAGGCGGAGCAGGCCGAGGAGGAAGCGGAGGAGGAGCGTTCCGCTCTTCCAGCCGTTGCAACTGGCCCGGCTCGGTAAGCCATCGCGGCAGGTCGGGATCAATCGCAGGCTTGGCCAGCACCAGTGCCAGGACGGTCAGCGAAGAAGCGCCAATGGCCAGGGCGACGAACCGGATGCGCAAGGTCGGCCCTTCCACTTCTTCATCGGCTAGATTCGCGAGCACGTGGCCGTATTGCATATGCGCAACCACCAGCACGCCGACTGCGGCGAGCTTCGTGAACATCCACGGGTGGAGGGCATCGGCCAGGAACAGCAACGCTCCGCCTGCTCCTACTGCGACGAAAGCGGCCGGGGAGACGAGCCCCATATAGGCGAAGCGGCTGCCCATCCGGACCCTTGCGAAGTCCTGCCGGTCGCGCACGCGCTGGTGGTTCTGCAGCAGCGCCGCGAGATACAGCAAGCCCGCCACCCAGACGGCCACGCCGGCGATATGGAAGAACTTCAGCCACAGCATCTCAGGATGCGGGCTCCGCGCGAAGTCCGTGCAGCAACCTCGAAACGGCGGAGTAACCCGCCAGCACGGTCAGCGGCAGGCTCGCGGTCCACATCAGTAGGCCCGCCAGCTGCTGGTCGGCCAGCGGCGTCAGGCCATAAAGCCCGGTGGTGAGATAATGCGGGGCATAGAGCGCGGCGGGCGCAAACGTCAGCAACGCGCCGAGCAGCCCCATTTGCATCGTCATCGCGATGATTGCCAGCAGTGCTGCCGGCAGAGTGATCGCCGTATCAGCCAGCCGGTACCAGAACAGCATGGCCGAACCGAGCAGGCCCGCCTGCCCCAGCCAGTACGCCAGGTCGCTCGACAGCGCCCAGCTGTAGGCAAGCGGGATGTGCCAGGCCCACATGACCGCCACATGCAGCACAAGTGCGGCGGAGAGCGGGATCTTCGACAGATCGGCCGGCAGGCGGGCGAGCTGGCCTGCCAGAAGCGGCGCGGCTGCATAGACCACGAGCAAATGATGCGCCGCTCGAACGGAAAACAGGCCGGAACTCAGCGCGCATATCGGGGAAACATAGGCCAGGGCCAGCAAGCCCAGCCCGGCCCAGCTCGCGCGCGGTTGTTGGCGCAGCAGCCATGCCCCCAAAGTCAGCGCAGCCAGCAGCAGCGGATCGAAATTCCAGGCGCCCGCCGCTGCGCCGGGCAGGGGCGCGGGGCCGCAATATGGGACAGCCGGCATGCCGCCTCCTTCACGCAGCGTCGATCCCACGAAGTACTCGACGTGGGCCTTTCAGGGACTAACGCACGCCAGTAATTTCGGTTGCAGTGGTCGGGGAATTCTACTCGGGGAATGCACTACTACCCAACCTTGACCACTCGGGCCTGGAGTTTTCCGCCTTGCTCAGGTTCGGTGGGCTGGTCGCACCGGCTGAGTTCACCAGCAAGCTCGGAGGGATATTCCCGATCGCGCTGTGCGGTCGCTCTTCGTTGTAGTGTCTACGCCACGTTGAAGTACGTCGCCTGGCTGATCCCTGCCTTGCGGTAAATCTCCGCCACGGGCCTTCCTCGCCCTGCGTGACCACGAACGCCCTCTGCGCGTCCGGGAACTTCGATGCCTCCATGCCATGATTCCTCGCCCAGCCAAGGAAACATACGGCCGAAAACTCTACATGCGAATGGTCCAGTTTCCGGTGGCGGAGCACCGCCGCGGAGCTGATCCAGCCCGCTTTCCTCATTCCAGCTTCGGTGTTGCGCAGGCTGACGTGCAAAATGCGCTCCGCGTCCATAGGCCTTTCTAAGAAGTCCGCGGTGGGGCGCCCAGAGGGCGCTTCAGGGGCTGTCGCCCACTGATGGGACCTCGGCGCTTCCTTCCGATCGATCCCGATAGAGAGCGGCACGCGCGAGCAGCATGAAGGTCACCGGCGTGGTAACGGTGACAAAGAGGCCGATCAGGATCTCATGCACCGACAAGCGGGTCTGCAGGACCGAAAAGCACAGGATGGATGCAGCCACAATCAGCATGGTTCCACCGCTCGAGCCGAGCGTCGGGGGATGGAGCCGATCGTAAAAGGTGCCGAAGCGAAGTAGCCCGATTGATCCGACGAGTGTGAGGCTCGCCCCTGCGAGCACAAGAAGGGCCACAAGAATGGCGACCCACGGCGGAAGATCCGGTCCTGTAATCATTCGATCACCTCGCCGCGCATCAGAAACTTGGCGAGTGCCACAGTGCCGACGAAACCCGCAAGGGCGATCACCAGTGCGGCTTCGAAATAGATCGTGCGACCGCTTTGCATGCCGAACACCAGGAGCATGAGCATCGCGATAACGTAGAGACTGTCGAGGCCGAGCACGCGGTCTTGTGCCCGAGGCCCGACCACAACGCGATAGGTGGCACAGAGCATGCCGAGACCCAGCATTATCTGTGCCATGACCAGGGCCAATGTCAGCACAAGCGTGCTCATCCTTCGAATATCTCCAACAGCAACTGTTCATAACGGGACTTGAGAAGGTGGATCCAGGCCTCTTCGTCCACCAGATCGAACACATGTATGAGCAGCGTTCCGTCGTTCCGATCGAACTGTACCCAGGCAGTACCCGGCGTGACGGTGATGATGAGAGCGAGGATCGCGAGCGCCTGTTCATCGCGCAGTTGAAGATGGAGCCGGATGAAAGAGGAGTTGCGCTCCGATTTGGGAGACAAGACGATCTTCGCGACCGCGATATTGGACCTGGCCACATCCGCCACAACGATGGCCGCGAGCTTGCCCAGCTTGCTCCAACTCATGATCCGCGAGGAGCGGCGGCGCAGGATCGACATACTGGCGCCGGCCAGAACGGCTACGACTGCCCCGAGGATGACCTGACCGGCAGAAAAGGACTGCGTCAGAAGGAGCCACATGAGGAAAAGGCTGGCCGCAAGCAGCGGATGAGGGAGCCAACGCGTCATAGTTGGCGTGACGCTCGCAGTTCTTCCGAAGCGCGATCCGCTCCCAAGACGGAATTGATGTAGCCCTGCCGATCCTGGAGGGACTGTCCGGTGCGGTCCATATAGCGCATGACTGGTCCGGCGAAGACCATCAGGCCGAGGCAGACCAACAGCAGTAACCCGACGGGGAATGCTTCGGCTATGCGCAACGGCGGCGGCGGTTTATCGGACGGCGTCCAGATCATATCGACGCCGGCACGGGTGGTTGCGATCATGGTCGCCATGCCCGAAACAACGAGCATGGCCACGAGCAACCAGATAGCCGCCGGGACCGACTCGCCCAGATTGAGCAGCCCGTGGATGAGAGCAAACTTTGCTATGAAGCCGGACAGCGGAGGCAGGCCAGCAAGCAGGAGCGCGCAGAAGATGAAGCCGCCGCCGAGAATCGCGATGCTGGCGGGAATGACGATACCGACCTCGTCCTCATCGTCGACAGCGCGCGCACCGGTGTATTCGTCCTCAAAAACAGGTTCCACTACGGCTCGTACGCTGGCATCGGCGTCTTTCCGTTCCACCAGCTCGAGGAGGAGATAAAATGCGCTGATGCCAAGGGTCGAGCTCACAAGGTAGAATAGCGCGCCACCAATCACTGCGCCTTCACCCGCACCGATCGTACCGAGCAGCGTTCCCGAGGATATCAGCACGCAGTAGCCGGCCACGCGCGAGAGAGTACGGGCTGCGAGAATACCGAGCGTTCCGTAGATGATCGTCGCGATCCCGCCATAAAGCAGCCATTCTTCGCCGAAGTTGGTCGGCCATCCCGCTTCACCGCCGAACAGCAGAAGGTAGACGCGCAGCAGGGCGTAGATGCCGACCTTGCTCAGGATGGCGAACAGGGCGGCAGCGGGCGGCACTGCGGCGGCATAGGTTCGGGCCAGCCAGAACCCCACCGGCCACATGCCGGCCTTGACCAGAAACGCGATACCGAGAACTGCGAAGCCGCTCTGGAGGAGCGTGAGCTCCGTTCCGCTCGTGCCGGGAATGATTGTCGCCAAGTCTGCCATGCTGAGAGTGCCGGCAACGCCGTAGATGAGCCCGACACCGATCAGGAAGACGAGCGACGTGGCGACGTTGATTGCGACGTAGTGCAGACCTGCTTTGACGCGCTTTGTGCCTGAGCCATGGAGCAGCAGGCCATAAGAAGCCGCGAGCAGGATCTCGAAGAAAACGAACAGGTTGAACAGGTCTCCAGTGAGGAAGGCGCCATTGAGGCCCATCAGCTGGAGCAGGAACAAGGCTTGAAAGCGCGGCCCGGCTCTGTCCCAGCGGGCAAAAGAGTAGAGCAACGAAGCGAGTCCGAGGATGCTCGTCAGCAGCAGCATCAGCGTGGAGAGCCAGTCCGCGACCAAGGCAATGCCAAAGGGCGCTGCCCAGTCCCCCACGAGGTACACCCGGGTGCCCGATGCGCCCGAGAAGCCTAAGCTTATGGTTTGGAGCAACAGCGTGACCGCAATGGCGAGCAGTGCCAGCACCGTCACCAGAGCAATGGTGTTCTTTACGCGGCGCTGCCGTTCGTCCAGCAGGAGCATTGCAGCGGCCGAAAGCAACGGCAGGAGTATTGGCGCCACGATGAGGTGGCTTATCCAGCCGTTCATCACTCGGGCTCGTCGCCGTCGACGTGGTCGGTTCCGGTCAAGCCGCGGGCAGCAAGAATCACGACCAGGAGCAAGGCGGTCATCGCAAACGAGATTACTATGGCCGTCAGAACGAGCGCCTGCGGCAGCGGATCGGTGAATGCGGCGGGATTGGGTGTACCTTCCGACCCGACGACGGGCGGAGCGTCCACGCGCAGCCTTCCCATCGCGTAAATGAACAGGTTCACAGCGTATGACATCAGTGAGAGGCCGAGGACGACCTGAAACGTGCGGGGCCGCAGGATCAACCAGACGCCTGCGGCAGTGAAAATTCCGATCCCGAGGGCGAGCACCGCCTCCATCAGACCTCTCCTCCCCGGCGCCGAACGAGTTTCAGGTTGCGACGTCTGATGGGTGCACGAATGGATTGGTGCGCCATGGCGATCAGGACGAGTGCGGTCGCCCCGATGACCAGCAGAAAAACGCCCAGGTCGAACAGCAATGCCGTAGCCAGCGGAACCTGACCGATGATTGGAAGGTCGGCGTAGCGGAACCAGCTGGTCAGGAAAGGCTTCCCGAAGATCGTGGCGCCCAGCCCGGTGGCGAGGGCAAGAAGCAGGCCGGCGCCCATCCACGATAGGGGCCGCACACGTATCCGCTGCTCCACGCTTAGCGTTCCGGCGGCAATGTATTGCAGGACAAGAGCAATCGCCATCGTGATCCCGGCGGCGAAACCGCCGCCGGGAAGGTCGTGACCGCGAATCAGCAGATAGAGGGCGAACACCACAAAGACTGGAAAGAGCCATTCCATCACCACCCGGGGAACCAGCAGATAGTCCGCCAGCGTATCCCCGTGCACGCGGTCCTGCCGCCTTTCGTCGGCCGCATTCTGCTCGAGCTGCTGTTCCGGCGTCCCGACACTTTCCCGCGCGGGCCGGAATCGGCGCAGCAAGGCATAGACAGTGAGCCCCACGATCGCGAGAACGGTGATTTCCCCAAACGTATCGAATGCCCTGAAATCGACCAGGATCACGTTGACCACGTTCTTCCCGCCGCCCTGCGAATAGGCGTTTTCGATGAAGTAGCGAGAGATCGTATGCCCGATAGGCAAGGTCATCATGGCGAAAGCCAGCAGGGCCATGCCCGCACCTGCTGCGATCGCCAGGCCCAGGTCCGTTCCACGTCGGAACACTACCGATCCGGGAGGTCGGCCGCGCGGCCAGATTTGCGGCCGGCGCTGCGGCATCCACCTCAGGCCGAGGAGCAGAAGGACTGTCGTTACGGTTTCAACCAGCAGCTGCGTCAGCGCGAGGTCAGGTGCCGACAGCCACACGAAACTGATGCAACTCACCAGGCCCGCCCCGGCCATGAGGATTAGCGCTGCCAGGCGGTGATACTTGGCTTGCCAGGCCGAACCGATTGCGCAGGCGCCACCGACCGCCCACAGCGCCATGAAACCAGGGTGGACGGGCGTGATCGCCTCTGAGCCGAGACCGTAGCCGTAGCGCACGAATGGCAGAACTGCCGCCAGGCACGCCACGGCAACCAGTATCCTGAGTTGCGACTGCAACCGCCGTGTTCCCAGGAACGTCTCCAGCCTGCGAGAGATCGTGATGACGGCGGCAAGAACGGTTTCGAACATGCGTCGCCCGCGGAAGTACCGGATAATCGGGGCGCCCGACGCTCCGTTCAGCCGCTCGCGTAGCAGCGCGTATGCAACCGTTCCACCAGCAAGGGCGATCAAGCTGAGAATGAGCGGCTGGGTGAACCCATGCCAGATCGACAGGCTGTAATATGGTGTCTCGTCCTGCAGTACCGCCTGCACCGCAGAACCCAGCAAGGGCCCGATTGTGTAAGCCGGAGCAATGCCCACCACCAGGCAGCCGAGGACGAGCACCTCAATCGGCACGCGCATCCAGAATGGTGCCTCTTGGGGCTTTTGGGGCAGGTCCAGGGATGCAGGCCCGAAGAAGACCTTGTGAACGAAGCGAAGAGAATAGAGCACGCTCAGCAAGAGCGCTGCCGTAGCCAGGAAAGGCAGCGCGGAATCGAGGGCAGTCCCGCTGCTTTCTTCCAGCGCTTCTGCAAGGAACATTTCCTTCGACAGAAAGCCGTTCAACAGTGGAACACCGGCCATCGCCGCCGCCGCCACCATCGCGAGTGTCGCTGTGTACGGCATGAACTGAAACAGACCACTCAAGCGACGCATGTCGCGCGTTCCGGTTTCATGGTCGATGATCCCGGCGGCCATGAACAGCGAAGCCTTGAAGGTCGCGTGGTTCACTGTGTGGAATATCGCCGCCACGGCTCCTAGCGGAGTGCCGAGCCCGAGCAGGAGCGTAATGATGCCCAGGTGACTGATGGTGGAATAAGCCAGGAGTCCCTTGAGATCCTGCTGAAACACCGCGGCCCATGCGCCCAGTACGAACGTGACGAGCCCAGCGGTGCCCACGATCAGAAACCAATGCTCGGTTCCGGCGAGCACAGGCCACAACCGAATAAGCAGGAAGATCCCTGCTTTGACCATCGTCGCGGAATGGAGGTAAGCGGACACCGGAGTGGGCGCGGCCATCGCATGAGGCAGCCAGAAGTGGAACGGAAACTGCGCGCTCTTGGTAAAGGCGCCGAGCAGGATCAGTATCAAAACCGGAAGATAGTATCCGCTGCCCTTTATCTCGGCGCCCGCGGCCAGCACAACATCCAGATCGTAACTGCCGACGATCTTGCCGAGGAGCAGCACGCCGACCATTAGGCACAGACCACCCGTGGCGGTGACGATCAGTGCCATGCGGGCAGAGCTGCGCGCCGCTTCGTTATGGTGCCAGTAACCGATCAGCAGGAAGGAAAATAGGCTGGTGAGTTCCCAAAAAAAAACCAGCTGTACCAAGTTCCCGGATACCACCAGGCCGACCATGGAACCCATGAAGGCAAGCAGGAATGAAAAGAACCGCGGCACCGGATCTTCCCGTGACATGTAGTAGCGGGCATAGAGGACGACCAGGAAGCCGATGGTCAGAACCAGCATCGTGAATAGCCACGAGAGGCCGTCCAAGCGGATGATCAGGTTGAGTCCAAGCGCGGGAAGCCACTGGATTTCGCTTCGGATTACCCCACTATCGGTGACGAAGGAATAAAGAGCGATTGCCAGCACGACACCCGCTACTGCGATAGTTCCAGCAAGCAGAGCGGCCGTGTTCCGAGCGCGTGATGGAAGGAATGCTGCGGCAAGACTGCCTAGAAACGGCAGCGCGAGCATCAACCATAAGAGACCCTGGTACGACCCTGATTCATACATACCTCTCTTGTTATGGCCTCTGCTGGCTTATGTCGATGTGGGATAGCTTCCTCGAAGCAGGGTGTAAGAGATGGTCTGCGATCTTGGACGTCCCACCGGCATCGCAGATGGGTCTTGCGATGGGCACTCGCTTGCGGCGGCTTTTCAGTTAAACCGAATTTCCTAAATATCGGGTAACAAACGGAAAAACACCTCGAATGTGATGCCTCTTCTGGCACCATTTCTTCCCGATTCCCATTGATCCTTCGAAGTTGGCGGCTGATGATGGCCGTCCGGTGGGGCACGGTGCCGGATGGGCGCTAGTCGGCCGCCAGCTTCAATTGCCGCAGGCGCAGCGAGTTGGCGATCACCGAGACCGAGCTCAGGCTCATCGCCGCAGCGGCGATCATCGGGCTGAGCAGCAGGCCGAAAGCCGGGAACAGCACGCCCGCGGCTATCGGGATGCCGAGCGTGTTGTAGGCGAAGGCGAAGAACAGGTTCTGGCGGATGTTGCGCATCGTCGCACGCGACAGAGTGATCGCCTGGGCCACGCCGAGCAGGTCGCCGCGCACCAGCGTGACGCCCGCGCTTTCCATCGCCACGTCGGTGCCGGTACCCATCGCGATGCCGACATCGGCCGCGGCGAGGGCCGGGGCGTCGTTGATCCCGTCGCCCGCCATGGCCACGCGGCGGCCTTCGGCCTTGAGTGCTTCGATCTTGCGGTGCTTGTCTTCCGGCGAAACATTCGCCTCGACCTCGTCGATGCCGAGCGTGCGCGCGACCGCTTCAGCCGTGGCACGGCTGTCTCCGGTAAGCATGACGATGTGGATGCCGCGCTGGTGGATCGTGCGGATCGCGGCGGGCGTGGTCTCCTTGATCGGGTCGGCGACCGCCAGGAGGCCGGCAGGCGCCCCTTCGACCGCGACGAACATCACCGTCTGCCCCTGGCTGCGGCCCTGTTCAGCGCTGGCGAACCACGCCTCGTCGGCGATGCCGACGCGCCGCATCATCTTCTCGTTGCCGATCGCAACGCGCTTTCCGGTCACATCGGCCTCGATGCCTTCGCCAGTGGTGGAGGACAGATTGGCGGCATCCTCGTGACGCACCCCGCGTGCCTCGGCCCCCGCGACGATCGCCGCGCCGAGCGGATGCTCGCTGCCGCGTTCGACCGCGGCGGCAAGCGCCAAAAGCCCGTCTTCGGTCAAGTTTCCGTGCGGCGTCGCCGCGACCAGATCGGGCTTGCCCAGCGTCAGCGTGCCGGTCTTGTCGACCACCAGCGTGTCGATCTTCTCGAGTGTTTCGAGCGCCTCGGCATTGCGGATCAGCACGCCGTGCTGCGCGCCCTTGCCCGTGCCGGTCATGATCGACATCGGCGTCGCAAGGCCGAGCGCACATGGACAGGCGATGATGAGCACCGCGATCGCATTGACCAGTGCGTATGCCAGCGCCGGCTGCGGGCCCCAGAGGCCCCAGACAACGAAGGTGACAATGGCCACGACGACGACAGCGGGGACGAACCAGCTTGCCACGAGGTCGGCCAGCCGCTGGATCGGCGCGCGGCTGCGCTGCGCTTCGGCGACCATCTGCACGATCTTGGCCAGCATCGTGTCCTTGCCGACGCCGGTAGCGCGCATGACGAAGCCGCCGGCCTGGTTGACCGTGCCGCCGATCACGGCGTCGCCCGCAGCCTTGGCAACCGGCAACGGTTCGCCGCTGATCATCGACTCGTCGATATTGCTGGTGCCTTCCTCGACCACGCCGTCCACCGGCACCTTGTCGCCGGGGCGGACGCGCAGTCGGTCGCCTTCGTGCAGCTGGTCGAGCGAGACTTCGCGTTCGTCCCCGCGCGCGAAAATCTTGAGCGCGGTCGGGGGTGCGAGTTCGAGCAAGGCGCGAAGCGCGCTCGAGGTCGAGCCGCGCGCCTTGAGCTCGAGCATCTGGCCGAGCAGGACCAGCGTCGTGATCACCGCCGCCGCTTCGAAGTAGACGGCGACCTGACCCGAATGGTCGCGGAAAGCCGGAGGGAACGCCCCCGGCAGAGCTGTAGCGACGAGGCTGAAAAGATAGGCGATCGCCACCCCGAAGCCGATCAGCGTGAACATGTTGAGGTTGCGGGTTCCGATTGACTGCCAGGCGCGCACCATGAACGGCCAACCGCCCCACAGGACGACAGGCGTCGCGAGCGCCGCTTGCAGCCATTGGCCCCAGGCTGGATCGAGGAGCCGGAGGATGCCGAGCCCGGGCACCATCTCGCCCATGGCATGGAGGAACAGCGGAACCGTGAGGACCGCGCTCCAGCGGAACCGCCGGCTCATGTAGATCAGTTCTGGATCGGGGCCTTCATCCAGAGAGACGGTTTCGGGCTCCAGTGCCATCCCGCAGATCGGGCAGGACCCTGGACCGACCTGGCGGATTTCGGGATGCATCGGACAGGTGTAAATCGTGCCCGGCGGCACGTCCTCGACCGTATCGAGATGCGCACCCGACAGGTAGGTTTGGGGGTCGGCGAGGAACCTGGTCCTGCAATGGCCGGAGCAAAAGTAGTGCTTCGTACCGTCATGCTCGGCGACATGCTGCGCATTGTCGATCGTCACGCTCATGCCGCAGACGGGATCGATCGCAATCCCTTGCGTGGGTAAGGACGGCGCGGGGGAGCAATCCGAATGGTCCTGCGCCATCAGAACCACGTCCTTATGCCGAGAAAGATCAGGAAGCGGGTCGGATCCTCGCCGGACAGGCGGGCGTAGTCGGCCGTGCCGCCGAGCTTCGCCTCGTATCCGAAGCCCACATAGGGCGCGAACTCGCGGGCGAATTCATAGCGCAGGCGCAGCCCGGCCTCGACCGAGGTGAGGCCGGCGCCGATCCCCCGCTCCGGAATGTCCTGAGCCGAGACCGCCACCTCGATCTGAGGCTGAAGGATCAGGCGCTGGGTAATACGCTGGTCGTATTCGGCTTCCACGCTCGCCGTGAGATCGCCCCGGTCCGAAAGGAAGGCAGCGGCATCGATTTCGAACATGTAGGGGGCGAGACCCTGGACGCCGAGCACTGCGTGGGCGCGACTGTCGGGTTCGAAGTCGTAGCGCACGCCTGCCTGCACGTCGAAGAACGGACCGATCGCATGGCTCCACAGCGCCTGCACTTCGGCGCTTTCTATATGCCCGCCGAACGCTCCTTCGCCTTCGCTCTTGAACCAAAGCTTGTCGTAATCGCCGCCGTACCAGGCTTGTGCGTCCCACAGGTAGAGATCCTCACCCTTGCGGATCCGCGCTTCGAGCCGCTCGATCATGACGGTGCCGAACGACATGTTGTCCATGCCCTCGTTCTCCGCTCGCGGCCGCGCCATTGCGGCAGGTCCGAAAATCGCGTCCGCTGCATGGCGCGGTCCTTCGAAAGCCCGGGCTGGCGGTTGGGACGTAGGTGCCGCCTCGGAGTGCGCCCCGTGGTCGCCATGATCCATGGGTTCGATCGAGCTGTGGGTCGCATCATGCGGCGTCCCACGATCCATTGATCCATGATCCATCGCGTCATGGCTCATGGGCGGATGATCCATGTCGTGATGTTCGTCATATCCCGGCGCGCTTTGCCCGGGCTCGATGTGCTGCTGGACGCCATGAGTCGCATGAGCGGAGTGATCGTCCTGCGCGGCAGTAGCGGGTGGTGCCTCGTGCGCCGCATGGTCATGTTCCGCATGTGCCGAATGATCCTGCGCGGCTGCAGGGAAGGCGACCA
>CAYRCH010000026.1:17427-20751 GCA_964422665.1 uncultured Sphingomonadaceae bacterium
TGGTCATGTTCCGCATGTGCCGAATGATCCTGCGCGGCTGCAGGGAAGGCGACCAGCATCGAGGTAGCGAGAAGCAGGCTGCGCATCACGCGTCTCCCTCGGGAAACGGGCGCACGGTGACAACCTGCATCATCCCGGCATGCATGTGGTAGAGCAGGTGGCAGTGAAAGGCCCAGTCGCCGGGCTCGTTGGCGGTAAGGTCGAAGGTCGCCTTGCCGCCGGGTTGCACGATCAGTGTGTGCTTCCGGGGCTGGTGCGCATCGCCGGCGCCGTTGACCATTTCGACGAAGTGACCGTGCAGGTGGATCGGGTGGGCCATCATCGTGTCGTTGACCAGTGTGACGCGCACGCGCTCATCATAGCCGAAACGAATCGGATCGTCGGTGACCGCCGAGAACTTCTTCCCGTCGAACGACCACATGTAACGTTCCATATTGCCGGTCAGGTGGATTTCGAGGTGCCGCTCTGGCGACCGCACCGGATTGGGCCGCTTGGCCACAAGATCGGTGTAGCGCAGCACCCGGTGCGAGACCTGGTCGAGGCCGAGTCCGGGGAAATCGGTCCGGTCGACCGGCATCGGCGCGATCATGTCGACGCCTACCCCATTCGCATCGCGTGGCAGTTTCGACATGTCGCGCATCGAGTGATCCATCGCCCCGTGAACTGTCGAGGCATGATCCATCGATGCGCTGTCCGCCGCAGCGCCATGCGCTTCGTGCCCCGCGCTATGCGTATCGTGGTTCATTGCGCCGCCTTCGCTACCGCCCATCGATCCCATGCCCATGTCGGCCATCGTCAGGGTGACCGGCTCGCGCAGCGGCGGGATAGTCGCGCGCCGCTCCGGCTCCGTGGTGAGCGTCGCGATGCCCATGCCCGAGCGGTCCATCGCCTCGGCGACGATCGTATGCGCGCCCGCGCCGGGTTCGACGATCAGGTCGTAGGTCTCGGCCACGCCGATCTGTAGCTCGTCCACTTCGAAGTGGCGCACGTCCTGTCCGTCGGCCTGGATTACCGTGAGCGGTACGCCTGGTATGCGAAAGTTGAAGAACGTCATCGCGCTCCCGTTGATGATCCGCAGCCGCACGCGCTCTCCGGGCCGGAACAGGAATTCGAGATCGTCCGCCGGCCCGTGGCCATTGACGAGGAAAGTGTAGGTCGAGCCGGTCACGTCGGAGATGTCGCGCGGGTCCATCCGCATGCGGCCCCACTCGATCCGCTCCGCGAGCGGCATTTCTCCGGAGATCGCTGTTTGCTTGGTGTGGTTGAAATAGCCTTCGGAGATCTTGAGTTTCCGCATGATCTCGTGCGCGTGCATCGGTGTGAATTCGCTCAGGAGCAGCACGAACTCCCGGTCATAACCGCGTTCCTCCGGTTCTGCCGGATCGATGATCAGCGGGCCGTAATGGCCCATCTGCTCCTGCAGGCCAGAGTGGCTGTGCCACCAGTAGGTACCGGCCTGTCGGATGGGAAACTCGTAGGTGAAAGTCTCGCCGGGGCGGATGCCGGGAAAGCTGACGCCCGGTACGCCGTCGAACTGGAAGGGCACCAGCAGGCCGTGCCAGTGGATCGAGGTGTCCTCGTCAAGCCCGTTCGTCACATGAAGACGCACGTTCTGCCTTTCGCGGAGGCGGATCATGGGCCCGGGGATCGAGCCATTGATCGCAATCGCGTGACCGCCGCGCCCACCGCTCGTGAAATGACTGTGGCGGATTTCGAGGCGAATGTCCTCGCCTTCCAGGACGCCGAATCCCTTGCGTGCGGCCTTCAGGTCGGCGCCGCGTGCCCATAGCGGCATCGGCAGTGAAGTCGCCGCCGAGAGAGCCGCCGATCCGGAAATCAGTGCGCGGCGGGAAAGCTGGGGCGACTCGATCATCTCTTGTATTTTCCTCCCGCTTTCCATATATACCCCTATGGGGTATTTCAAGGGGATAGCTCCGCATGAGCTGCGACGACAATATCAAGGCCAAGGTCAACCGCCTGAATCGCATCGCTGGGCAAGTGCGCGGGATCGGCCAGATGATCGAAGACGGCCGCTACTGCATCGACGTTCTGACGCAGCTCCAGGCGGTGAAATCGGCGCTGGCGAAGGTCGAGAGCGAGGTGCTGAAGGATCACGCCGCAACGTGCGTGGCCGAGGCGATCGCTTCCGGAGACGAGGCCGAGCAGCGCCTGAAGTTCAACGAGCTGATCGAACTTATGGAACGCCAGCGGAGATGAATCGCCGATCGCCTGCCTGACGCGCGCTCCGACTGAAAACATGTTACCGTCGATAACGAGATAGCTCGCCTCGCGTTTCATAATCCGGTAGGCGGGCCCCGCTTGTCAGACCATTTGGGAGAAAATGATGTCCGCCACGTTCGAACGCCACAATCCGGTAACCGGCGAAGTCGCCTCGCGCGCCGCAGCCATGAAGGCCGGCGATATCCCGGCCATCGCCGCAAAGGCCCAGCAGGGTTTCGCCACATGGTCGAAAATGGGGCCGAATGCCCGGCGCGCGGTGCTGATGAAGGCAGCCGATGCGCTGATGGCGAAAAAGGACGAATTCGTCGCCGCGATGATGGGCGAAATCGGGGCGACCGCCGGCTGGGCGATGTTCAATCTCGGCCTGGCGGCGGGGATGGTGCGCGAAGCCGCTGCGCTCACCACGCAGATTTCGGGCGAGGTGATCCCGTCCGACCATGAAGGCACCGTGGCGATGGCGCTGCGCGAACCGGTAGGTGTGATGCTCGGCATTGCCCCCTGGAATGCGCCGATCATTCTCGGCGTTCGCGCGATCGCTGTGCCGCTGGCCTGCGGAAACAGCGTGATCCTGAAAGCGAGCGAGAACTGCCCGCGTACGCATGAACTGATTATCGAAGCCTTTGTCGAGGCCGGCTTCCCCGAGGGCGTGGTCAATTCCGTCACCAACGCTCCCGAAGATGCCGCCGAAGTTGTCGGAGCATTGATTGATGCGCCGGAAGTGCGGCGAATCAATTTCACCGGCTCCACTGCTGTTGGGAAGATCATTGCCAAGCGGGCCGCCGAGCATCTCAAGCCGGTGCTGCTGGAACTGGGCGGCAAGGCGCCCCAGATCGTGCTCGAGGATGCCGCTCTCGACGAGGCGGTGAAGGCCGCGGCCTTCGGTGCGTTCATGAACCAGGGCCAGATCTGCATGTCGACCGAGCGGATCATCGTCGTCGACGCGGTGGCGGACGAGTTCGCCGCGAAGTTCAAGGCCAAGGTGGAGAGCATGCCGGCGGGCGATCCGACCGCGGGCAACACCCCGCTCGGCGCTGTGGTGGACCGCAAGACGGTGGATCACTGCTATTCGCTGATCGAGGATGC
>CAYRCH010000027.1:0-11358 GCA_964422665.1 uncultured Sphingomonadaceae bacterium
TAGTTCCACATGAAGCGGCGGATCTCGGTCCAGTTCTGCTTGATGACCACTTCCTCGTCGGAATCGGTCACCCGGCTTTCATCCCATTCGCGGATCGGCGGCACTTCCGGGTAACTGTCCCAGCTGGCAAGGATGTCGCGCGCGGCGGCATCGCCGAACACGAAACATTCGAGCAGCGAGTTGGAAGCAAGCCGGTTGGCGCCGTGGAGCCCGCTCTCCGTGCATTCGCCTGCCGCATGGAGGCCGGGAAGATCGGTGCGGCCGGCAAGGTCGATCAGGATGCCCCCGCAGGTGTAATGCTGCGCCGGCACGACCGGAATCGGCTCGCGGGTCATGTCGATCCCCAGGCCCAGCAGCTTTTCGTGGATGGTCGGGAAGTGGCCCTTCACGAATTCCGCATCGAGATGACTGATATCGAGATGGACGAAGTCGAGCCCGTCGCGCTTGATCTGGTCGTCGATGGCCCGGGCGACGATATCGCGCGGGGCGAGTTCGGCCCTGGGATCGTAATCGGGCATGAAACGGTGGCCGGTTTCCGGATGTTTCAGCTGCCCGCCTTCGCCTCTCACCGCCTCGGTAATCAGGAAGTTCTTGACGTCCAGGTTGTAAAGGCAGGTCGGGTGGAACTGCATGAATTCCATGTTCGCGACACGCGCTCCGGCCCGCCAGGCCATGGCGATTCCGTCCCCGGTGGCGCCCCGGGGGGCGGTCGAGAACTGGTACACGCGGCCCGCACCGCCGGATGCCATGATCGTGGCGCGCGCGGTGAAGGCCCGAACCTTGCCGGTGGCTTCGTCGAGCGCATAGACGCCCCACACGCGCCCGGCCGCGGAATAGCGGGTTTCGTTTCGGCCGGTGATCAGCTCCACGCAGCTGTGGTTGGGAAGCAGGGTGATGTTGGGATTTTCCTCCGCGGCCTTCAGCAGCGCGGCCTGCACCGCCCAGCCCGTCGCATCGGCGACATGGACGATCCGGCGATGCGAATGGCCACCCTCCCGTGTGAGGTGAAGCGCCCCCTCTTCGCGGTTGAACGGCACGCCCAGTTCGCACAGCCGCTCGATCGCGGCCGGGGCGTGCTCGATCACGAACTCTACCGTTTCGCGCCGGTTGAGCCCGGCACCCGCCACCATCGTATCGCGAATATGGTCCTCGAACGTGTCTCCCGCATCGAGCACTGCGGCAATGCCGCCCTGTGCCCAAGCAGTCGATCCGCTGGTGAGCGGGCCCTTGGCCAGCACCAGCACCTTGCGCTCGGTCGCCAGCGTCAACGCGGCCGTGAGACCCGCAGCGCCCGAGCCGATGATGAGGACGTCATATTGCTGGTGTTCGCTTGCCATCCCGCTTCCTTGCCGCGCCGCTCCCCTCCGGGCAAGCAGCGGTTTGATCGCAGCGCCCCTCTCACACCATCGCCGGACGGCGGACGATGTTCTCGATCCGCCCGTCGAGCATTTCGATGCGGATATCCGACAGTTCGGCAATCTCCAGGTCGTGCGTGACGCAGACGATCGCCCGGCCCTGCTCATGCGCCAGGGCGCGCAGCAGTTCCACGACATTGGCCGAATTGGCGCTGTCGAGATTGCCGGTCGGCTCGTCGCCCAGCATCAGCACCGGATCGTTGGCCAGCGCGCGCGCAATTGCGACGCGCTGGCGCTCCCCGCCGGAAAGTTTGTCCGGCGTCTTCATCTCCTTGCCTCCCAGGCCCATGGAGGCGAGCAACTCCCGCCCGCGCGCCTCTGCCGCTTCGAAGGGCAGGCGCCCCAGCCGCTGGATCGGCATCATCACGTTTTCCAGCGCACTGAATTCCGGCAGCAGGAAGTGGAACTGGAATACGAAGCCGAACTTCGCGAGCCGGATGTTAGCCCGCGCATCGCCCGAGAGATTGCTGACCTCGCGCCCCTCCACCAGCAGTTCGCCCGAAGTCGGCCGGTCCAGCAGCCCAAGCAGGTAGAGGAGCGAACTCTTGCCGCAGCCTGACGGGCCGACAATGGTGGTGAAGGCTCCGGGTTCGATCACCAGGCTCACATCGTCGACGAGCACGATCGGCGGATCGCCCGGCAGCGCGCGCCCGATAGAGCGGGCCTCCAGGATGGGCGCGCTCATATGGCGCCCCGCAATATATCTACCGGATCGACCCGCGCCGCCTTCCTTGCCGGGAGCCATGAAGCGACTGCGCCGGAGAGGAACGAGGCGGCTGCGGCAATAATATATTGCCGCGGGCTGTTGTCGATCGGGATTTCAGCCTCCTCGCCTGCGAGCGCACCGAGATCGAGCGAGGCGAGTATGTTGATGAGGCCGTACCCAAGCAGCCAGCCCAGCACCACGCCGATCAGGGCCAGCACGATCCCTTCCAGAATAAAGACCAGCTGCAGGTCGCCTTCCGAAAAGCCGATCGAACGCAGGATCGCGATGTCCCTGCTCTTGTCCGAAACGCTGTTGGAGACGACCGAATAGATCCCGAAGGCTGCCACCAGCAGGATGGCCGAAACCACCGTGTACATGATGACGTTGCGTGTCACGAGAAGCGAGAGGATGTCGGAGGAACGCTCCTGCCAGCTCTGTGCCTTGAAGCCGAAGCGCGCCTCCAGCCGCTGGGCCAGAGCATCGGCCTGGTAGGGATCCTCCAGCTTGATACCGATCCGGTTGATGATGAACGGGCGCCCCAGCATGGATTGCGCCTCGCGCAGCAGCACATAGCCGGAACCGGAGCCAAGCAGCGTGTTGCCGCGCTTCACCAGTCCGACGATCTTCATCGATCGGGCCTGCGCCGTCGAGGTGCTGGCCGCGACGATGTCACCCATGCTCAGGCCCATCCGCTCGGCCAGTTCCTCCCCGATGATGATCCCGCCCTGGGTGGTTTCGAGATCGCGCAGCCGGCCGACCCGCAGCTCTTCCTCTATGGTGCTGATCCGCGCTTCGATTTCCGGCTCGATCCCGATGATCGCCAGCGCTTCCTCCGTCCCTCCCACCCTGAGCGTGACACCGCCGGTCAGGCTGGGCGAGGCAATCGCGCCCGGCACTTCATTGGCAGCAGCGACGATCGCCTGCCAGTCCTTGATGCCGCGCACTTCCTGCCGCCGCTTGTAGCCGTGGATTTCCACCGCGCCGTCACCGAACACCTGCGCGCCCGGCTGGGGCGGAGGGCTGCGCACTTCGTCGGACACGATGATGTGCGGCGCGACATCGATCATCTGGCGGACGAAGTCGTTCTGGCTGCCGATCATCAGCGCCGACACGGCAAGGAAGAAGCCGACACCCACAGCGACTCCGCTTACCGCCACCATCGTCTGCCGCTTGCGCCGCGACAAATGGCGCAGCGCAATCGAGGCGAGAAAGCCGAACCGGCGAATCATTGGCGGACCTTGTCGCCCTCTTCCAGCCCCTCCGGCGGGCCGACAATGACGGTCTCGCCTGCAGCGAGCCCGGTCAGCACTTCGATCCTGTCGCTGCCGGCGATCCCCGTCGTAACATCCCGCCTTTGGGCGCGGCCTTCATCCATCACCCAGACCGTGCCATCCGTCACCGCACCGGCCGGAACGAGCAGGGCAGATTCGTGGCGATCGGTCACTATGTTGACTTCCAGCGTGAGACCGAATGGCAAGTTCGCGGCATCTTCCAGAGCGATCCGCACGCGGAAGGCCCGCTGGTTGGGGTCGCCTCCGGGAGTGATTTCGCTCACCCGGCCGCGCACCATCTCGGGCAGGCCCTCACTCGACATCAGGGCTTCCTGTCCCACGCGGACTCGCGTGATATCCCGCTCATCCACAGTGGCGGTAATCCGCGCGCGCGCCGGATCGCCGAGCTCGAGCAATTGCTGGCCGGGAGTCGCCAGATCGCCCGGATAGACGTCCAGCTTCAGCACGACGCCCGAGACACCGGCGCGGATCACGAACTGGTCCAGTCGGGCGCGAAGCGCGGCAACCGAGGCGCGGGCAGCATCGCGCGCCGCCACTGCTTCGTCATGCGCGGCCTTCGTCACCCAGCCCTGCCGGTGGAGCGTGACGACACGGCCGGCCGCCAGTTCGGCGCGGTTGAGCTCCGCCTGGGCCTGGGCCAGCTGTCCGCGCTGCTCCGCGTCATCCAGCCGCACTAGCGACTGCCCGGCCGTGACTCGCTGCCCTTCCTCCACCAGCACTTCGCGCACCGGCGCGGTCACACGCGACGAGACGACCACTGGCTGCTCGGGCTCGACAAATCCCGTCGCATAAACCAGCGCCGTGGCCGGGCCGGTCTCGACCTGCGCGATTTCGACCACCGGCGTGCCGCCGCGAACCAGGAACCACACGCCGGCCGCAAGGAAGGCGGCCACAATTGCGAGAAAGATGATCAGGCCGCGTCGCATGGCATTGTCCCCTATGCCGCCCGGGCGGCCCCGCTGGTCAGCTGAACGAACACATCCTCGAGATCGGCCTCACGCGTAGTCACATCTTCGATCCGGAAGCCTTGCTCCTGGACCAGTGCCAGCACCTGGCCCGCCGTCATCACTTCCTTGTCATAGGTGATCTCGACATGACGCTCGCCGGTGCGTTCGCATCTCTTGAACTGCGGATCGCAGGGCAGGTCAGTTACGTCGCGGTCAAGCGTCAGCGCGACGATCTTCTCGCCCATCATTCCCACCAGCTCGCGAGTAGGCTTGTTGGCGATCAGCTTGCCATGATCGATAATCGCGATACGGTCGCATAGCTGCTCCGCCTCTTCGAGATAGTGGGTGGTGAGAACGACAGTGACGCCCTGATCGTTAAGTTCGGTAACCAGTTCCCACAGCTGCCGGCGCAGTTCCACATCGACCCCGGCGGTGGGCTCGTCCAGCACCAGTACCGGAGGGGAATGAACCATCGCCTTGGCGATCAGCAGCCGCCGTTTCATCCCGCCCGACAATGTGCGCGAATAGGCATCGCGCTTGTCGTAGAGGTGCACTGCACGCAGCAGTTCCTCCGAGCGTCGTTCCGCTTTCGGAATACCGTAAAAGCCGGCCTGGATGTCGAGCACTTCGATCGGGGTGAAGAACGGGTCGAACACGATTTCCTGAGGCACGATGCCGATCATGCGCTTGGCATTCCGGGGATCGCGGTCGATGTCATGCCCCCAGATTTCGGCCGATCCGGCAGTCTTCATTACCAGCCCGGCAAGGATGTTGATGAGGGTCGACTTGCCGGCACCATTCGGGCCGAGCAGGCCGAATATCCCCCCCTGCGGCACATCGAAGCTGACACCGTTGAGCGCCAGCTTGCCCTCTTCGCCCTTCGTTCCGGCGTAGCGCTTGACGAGGTCGCGGATCGAAATGGCAGCGGAGTCGTTCATTGTCCGACCCATTTGGGCGAGGGCTGCGGCCGCGTAAAGCCCGCTGCCCCTCGACAAAGTCTCTTTTGAAACCGGAGTTTAGTTTCGCAAGAGAAAATTCAGAAATGTGAACCCTTTGTTTACCGCGTTCTTATAGGGTTAGTGCCATGTTGGGTCGCTTCGCATCATACGCCTCCGATCTTCCGCTCCGGTCACTTGCGGCGCTCGTAGCCGCGGGGCTGTTTGCGGCCGCCGCCATGCCGGCTGCGGCGCAGACTACTGCCCAGGCCACGGCGCAGGTCACCATTCTGGAGCCGCTGTCGCTGGTGAACACAGCCGACATGAATTTCGGCCGGATTTCCAACGTGTCTGCCGGCGGCACCGTGGTGATGGCGCCTACCGCGTCACCGGGGTGCACCACGACGGGCGGGCTCATTCATTCGAGCGTATGCCAGCCGGCCGTGTTCCAGGGCTTCGGAACCCCCGGCCGCAACGTCAGGTTGCGCAAGTCTAGCGGCAACACCATTACTCTCACCGGTCCCGGCAGCACGACGATGACAATCACGGGCGTCAATCTGGGCACCGCGCCCGACCTGACTTATCTCAGCGGCAATCCCAACTCGAGCGGCTTCGTCCGTTATCGTAACGATGCCGCAAGCGGCGTCTTCTCGTTCCGCGTTGGCGGCACGCTCAATGTGAATGCCGGCCAAGCTGCAGGCGTCTATACCGGCACCTTCTCGGTCGAGCTCAACTACGATTAGCCGGTTGCGCATTGCCTCCGCGGGGGATAATTGGCGCGCATGATCGAACCGCCGGAAATCACCAGGGTCGAAACGACGCGCGTCAGCTGCGACGGTTCAGGCGGCATTCGCGCAGGGGCGAACTATACCCCATCCGCCCTCGGCCATCCGCGGATCTTCCTCGAGATCGACGAACATGGCTATGTCGATTGCGGATATTGCGACAGGCGCTTCGTCCTGATCGGAGGACCGGCCGACGGCGCCGAACAGGCAGGCCTGCCCGATATTTCGCAGGGTGCCAGCCCCGTCTGATCCGGGGTGTATTACGGGGTCAGCCCCGGTTCAGCGTCTTGTGACTATATGCGAGTCGCAGGAGACTGAGAAATGAAGACATTCACGATGATCCTGGGCGTTGCGGCACTGGCCCTCGGCGGCGGTGGCCTGCACGCCAAAACCACGGCCGAGAAAGGCGAGGAACGTCTCGCCAAGATGCTGGAAGGCCGCGTGGCAGGCGAACCGCGCAATTGCATCACCTCCACCCGCAGCAACGATGTGCAGGTGATCGACGAGACCGCGATCGTCTACGACGCTGGCAATACCATCTGGGTTGCCCGTCCGCGCGATCCGAAGATGCTCGACAAGTTCGACGTGCTGGTGATCGAACGTCACGGCTCGCAAATCTGCGCCAATGACACGATGCGGACGATCGACCCGTCGTCGGGCTTTACGACCGGCGTGGTCTTCCTGGAGAATTTCGTGCCCTATACCCGTTCGGAAGACGGCCAGGGCTGAGCCCTTGGCCGCCCCGCCTCGCCGCTGGGCGGCCGAACTCCTCCATTACTGGTTCCATGAGCTGGGGCCGCAGGACTGGTTTCGCGGCGGCCCGCAAGTCGATGCGGCGCTGCGCGAGAGGTTCGAACATGATTTGCTGATGCTTACGCACCGGCCTGCACATGAATTTCTCGCCGACCGGCAAATAGCCCGCGCGGCGATCCTGCTGTTCGACCAGGTGCCTCGCAACCTCTATCGCGACACTCCGCGTGCTTTCATCTTCGATCCACTGGCCCGCCGGATCTGCCGCGAAGCGCTGAAACGCGGCTACGATCGCGGCCTTGCGGCCACGGCCCGCCAGTTCCTGGCCATGCCGCTGATGCATTCGGAAGATATTCGCGACCAGCTACGGAGCCTTGCCATCTATCGCGGGCTGCCGCGCCATGGCTGGTCCTTTGCGCGCAGCCACTACCGCATGGTGGCGCGTTTCGGGCGGTTCCCGCATCGCAATGAGATGCTCGGGCGCCAGAGCGGCGCTGCCGAAATTGCGGCTGTGGAGGCGGGCCACCGCTGGTAGGAGGGAGCGGGGCACGTCCCCGACTCCCTCCCGAACCAGCAGTCCTATTTTGCCAGCGCGCGCGCCGGGCCGTCGAGCGTCACGCTCGCCGTCACTCCCGGCGCCTGCTCCAGCCCCGGTCGCGACACGGGCTGGCCGCCGCCGATCCACATATCCACCCTTCCCGGGCGCACAGCGCGAATACCGGCGTGGTCAACCGTGCTCAGGGCCCGGTCATCGAGCGTGAAGTTCACCGTGCGCGTCTCACCGCTCGCAAGATGGATGCGGTCGAAGCGCGCAAGCGAGCGGATCGGCTGCCCTTCCTGTCCGGGATGCGTCAGGTAGAGCTGCACCACCTCGTCGCTGTCGCGACCGCCCGAATTGGTGACGTCAACCGCTACGCTCACGGTGCCGTCGGCATTGGTCGTCGCGCGCGGATTGGCATAGGCAAAGCTCGTATAGCTGAGCCCGTACCCGAAGGGATAAAGCACCTCGCCCTTGTGATAGCGATAGGTGCGGTTTTCCATCGAGTAATCGAGGAAGCCCGGCAATCCGTCGAGACTGCGATAGAAGGTCACGGGCAGCCGGCCTGCCGGGCTGTAATCGCCCGCCAGCAGCTGCGCCACCGCATGCCCGCCTTCACCGCCCGGATACCAGGCCTCCACGATTGCCGGGATGTTTTCATCCGCCCAGTTCACCGCCAGGGCGCTGCCGTTCATCAGCACCAGTACGGTCGGCTTGCCGGTCGCGTGGACCCGCTGGAGCAGGTCCAGCTGCGGCGCGGGAAGATCGATCTTGGTCCGGTCGCCCCCATCGAAGCCATCCGCCTCGACCCGCATTTCCTCGCCTTCGATGCGCGCGGACAGGCCGCCGACGAAGACCACGAGATCGGCCGCGGCCGCCGCGGCAACGGCGTTGTCGCCATTGTCCGACGGACGGCTCCACACCAGCCATTGCTCTCCGCGCTGGCCGCGCTGCCAGGAATCGACCCTGATCGGGTAGACCTTGCCCGCTTCCAGATCGATCGAACCGGACAGGATCGAGGGCGCATCGCCCACGCCCCATTCCTCGACCACCGGCTGGTCATCGACGAACACCCGGTAGCCGTTCTCCGTGGCGAAGCGGAAATTGTAGGTTCCGCTTTCCGGTGCCCTGATATAGCCGGTCCAGCGGATCGAGGTCAGCCGCCCGTCGCTGCGCCACTGGACATAGGGACGCTCTTCGACGGCGCGCGAAGTCGGCGTGCCTTCAAGATCGCGATTGTCGAAATGTTCGGCCGTGAGCCCGGCGCTCGTGCACGCCGCATCGACGCACAGCGCGGCTGCCGGCACCGCCTCTTCCGCCTGTCCGATCAGTCCGATGCCCTGGACGTAGTCGATCTGGCTGTCGGGGAAACGGGCGCGAAGCCCGTCAAGCACCGTCACCGGATTCGACGGGGTGCCGTAGTAATTGCCCACCAGCGTATCGAAACTGTCGGCATTGGGGCCGACCACTGCGATCCGCCGGGGCGCGCCCTTGAGCGGCAGCAGATCGCCCTCGTTCTTGAGCAGCACCATGCTCGCCTTCGCCATCTCGAGCGATTTGGCGCGATGCTCGGGCGTGTCGAAATCTTCCTTCGTGATGTGCGCCCAGGGGAGCGATTCATGCGGATCGAACTGCCCGAGCCGCATCCGGGCGGTGAACAGGCGGACCAGCGCCCGGTCGAGGATTTCGGCCGGCAGGATGCCCTTTTGCACGCCCTCGCTGATCTGTTCGGGCTCGGTGGTAAGGTTGTTGCGATAGTCGCCGCAGATCACGTCCATCCCGGCGATGAAACCGAGCGCGACGCCGTTCACACGGTCGGTCTCATAGGCGAGTGCGTCTTCCCGGTACGTGTTGGCCGCGCTGCCGCAGTCGGTGACGATATAGCCCCCGAAATCCCATTGCTTGCGGAGCTTTTCCTCCATCAGATACTGGCTGGCGCAGGCAGGTACGCCGTAGAGCGCATTATAGGCGCACATCAGCGAACCCACCTTTCCGTCCAGCACCGTGGTGCGGAACGCGGGAAGGTAGGTTTCCTCCAGGTCCTTCGGGGTGGGGTAGAAATCCTGCGTGTGCCGCCCCTGCTCCGGGCCGCTATGCACTGCATAGTGCTTCGAGGTGGCGATGGTCTTGTAATATTTGGGATCGTTGCCCTGCAGCCCGGTGATGAAGGCATTGGCGATTTCGCCCGTCAAATAGGGGTCCTCGCCATAGGTTTCCTGGCCGCGCCCCCAGCGCGGATCGCGGAAAATATTGATGTTTGGGGACCAGACCGTCAGCCCCTGGTAGAAACCGCTCGACCCGTCGGGCTGGAGCGTGTCGAGATATTTGGCGCGGAATTCGTCGGAAATGATCGTGGCGATGTCATGCATCCGCTCGGTATCGAAAGTGGCCGCAAGCCCGATCGCCTGGGGGAATACGGTGGCGATGCCGGCCCGCGCGACGCCGTGAAGACCCTCGTTCCACCAATTGTAGGCCGGAACGTTGAGCCGCGGGATCGCAGGCGCGGTATGGCCTGCCTGGTGCGCCTTTTCCTCCACCGTCATCCGGTTGACCAGGTCCCGGGCGCGGGTTTCGAAGTCGAGCGACGTATCGAGATAGGGCATGGAAGCGCCGGGCTGCGCCAACTCGCCCGGAGGAGCCGCATGCTCCTGAGCCAGGGCGGGCGCCGAAACGGCAAAAGCGGTCAGCGCCAGGATCACGGGCGCGGCAAATCGGGCTGAACGATATTTCACGAGAAAAGTCCCTCTCCTGTGCCGGCAGTCTGGAATCGCTGACGGTCAATATGGGCAACAGTGCCCGGTCGGTCGGGAAGGGTCAAGAAGGGAGCGCTACCACTATTTATTTTCAATGGCTTGGCAATCTGGATGGCGCAGCATGGTGGCATGTCGGCGCCACGCGGGGTCAGCCGGCGATTCGGGCGCCCGGTCTCTGTTCCGCATCCTTTTTCTGCGCCGGCCGAAACAGGTAGAGCGCCAGCGCGGCTGCAAGCAGGCCCCCGCCGAGATTGGCGACCAGTTCCGCGGCGAATATGCCGCCTGCGCCCCATGTCCCGCGCAGGAACGCCGCGGCAGGCAGCATGATGAGGGCCACGCGCGCCGCCGACAGCATCAGCGCTGTGCCGGAACGGTCGATGGCATTGAGCGCGCCATTGGTCACGATCAGCAGGCCGAAGCCGGCATAGCCCCATGCCGCGATCACGAGATAGCTCGTGAAATTCGCGATGATCGCGGGCTCCTGCGAAAACAGCCGCGCCAGCGGTTCGCGGGCAAGCACCATCACCAAGGCTATGGCGAGGCCGTAGGCCAGGCAGAACAGGCCGGACTGGACCAGCGCCGAGCGTGCGCGGTCGCGATGGCCGGCGCCCCAGTTCTGCCCCACGATCGCGCCGATCGATCCCGACAGGCCGAGCAGGGGCACGATCGCAAAGGCCTGCAGCCGTGTCGCCGCACCGTATCCCGCCACGGCGGCCGCGCCTTCCAGCGCCAGCAGCCCGGTCAGGATCGATAACCCCATCGGATTGATCGCATTGGCGAGGCTGGCCGGCGCGGCGATCCGCGCCAGCGCCCGCGTATTCTCGCCCCAGCGGCCATTGCGCAGGACCGATGGCTGGAACGGCAGGTCGGTGCGGCGAAGGGCGCCAAAGCCCAGTACCGTGCCGAGCAGCATGCCGAGAATGGTCGCATAGGCCGATCCGGCAATGCCGAAACCGGGAAGTATGCCGAGCCCGTCGATCAGCAGCGGGTTCAGCACCAGGTTGCTGGCGGCCATGGCGATCATGATCGCCGAACTCTTCCTGGCCTCGCCCATGGCCCTCAGCGTACCGTTGAGGCCCATCAGCACCAGCAGCAGCCAGAAGCCCAGCGAATAGGGCACCATGAAGCGGTCGATCAGCACCACCAGCTCGGGCGGCGCGTTCATCGCCCGGAACAGCGGATGCCGCAGGGCAAACAGGGCGATCGCCATCACGATACCGAGCAGGGTCGCGAGCAC
>CAYRCH010000027.1:11458-20441 GCA_964422665.1 uncultured Sphingomonadaceae bacterium
CGCGCCTGCGCTAGGCTGGCGGGATGGAAGCCTCGCCCATCCTCGTGCTCACCACCGGCGGCACGATCGACAAGAACTATTTCGACAAGCTCAGCGAATACCAGATCACCGACAGTGCGATCGGGGAGTTGCTGGAGGAAGGCGGGGTCCGCCTCCCGCACCGGATTGTCGAGCTGATGCGCAAGGACAGCCTCGAGCTGACCGATGACGACCGGGCGCTGATCGCGGAGACCGCGCGCACCGCGCCCGAGACGCGGATCGTCGTCACTCACGGCACCGACACGATGACCGACACGGCGCGCGCCCTGGCGGAGATCGGGGGCAAGACCATCGTCCTGACCGGCGCGCTGGCGCCGGCGCGCTTTGCCGAGAGCGATGCCAGCTTCAATCTCGGCATGGCCTTCGCCGCGGCGCAGCTCGCCCCGCCGGGCGTCTGGATCGCGATGAGCGGGCAGGTGTTCGACGGGCTGAAAGTGAGGAAGGACCGCGCGGCGGGAAAGTTCGTCGGTATTTGACCTCAGCGCCCGGCGGGCATTGACCTTGGCCAGCCCCGTCCTAGTCTGGCGCGGCGCGCGATGGCAGCCCTCACCAAGAGGTGCGCACGCGCCGAGGGAGAGGGCTCCATGCGTTACGCGGTGTGGTTCGTGCGCCTGGTCTATGCCGCGTGGATGATCCCGGCGGGGCTCAACCATTTCATCCAGCTCTATCCGCAGCCGCTCGGCAACCGCCCGCTCAGCATCGAGGTGTTCACCGCGCTGATCGACAGCGGGCTGTTCACGCTGGTCAAGGCGGTCGAACTGCTGGCCGGCCTTTCGGTATTGTTCGGCTTCCGCCTGCCGCTGATGCTGATCGCCGTGCTGCCGGTCTCGTTCACGGTCTGGTACTGGGACACCGAGCTGCAGGGATGGTGGAGCGTTTCGGCGGTCTATGGCTGGTCGGTGCTGGGCTGCAACCTGTTCCTCTGCCTCGCCTATTGGGATCGCTACAAGGCGATGTTCGCCAATGATGCGAGGTCGCAGGTGCGCGTCCTGGGGATGGCACTGCCCAGGCTCTACGACATATTGCGGATCCTGCTCGGCGCCGTGCTGGCAGTGACGGCGCTGCGCTATTTCATGCCGTTCCTGCTGGCGCCCTATGTACCGCTCCATGGCTGGAGCGATCCGATGGCATTGCGGCTGATGGCGGCCTTCGATGCCAGCGGCCTCGGCGCGGTGGCGCGATTCATCCAGCTTGTCGCCGGGGCGATGCTGCTGACCAACCGGATGACACCCTTTGCGCTGGCCGCGGCAATGCCGGTCAATCTGTGCGGCCTGTTCATCGCATTGTTCATCGAAGGCGCGCCGCTCCTCGCCCTGCTTGGGCTGGCCCTTGTCGCGCTCAATGCGCTGCTGATGCTGACCTACCTTCCCGCCTATCGCGGCGTGCTCGAAGGCGGCGCGCTGGCCGAGGGCGAGGGACCGGAGGCCGGCGCGAATTACGAGAGCCTGTTCGTGAACCCCCTCTCGGACGCCCCGGCCAGAGCCTGTCTCGGGGGTGCAATCGTGCTGGCGGCAGCCCTGGCATTCTACTGGTTCGTGGTGCCATTCGCCAACGGGACGACCGGCCTGGTGACGCTGACGGTGCCGGCGGCGATCCTGGCCGCCGGCCTGGCGCGAGGCCTGAGCCGGCGGCGCGGCGGATAGAGGCCCAGGGGGCACACCGGGCTCACCTGTGCCCCTGTGCCCGTATAGAAACTCGCGTATTTCCAGAGGCTTGCGCCAAGGGGCACAGGGGCACACATGAGGGGGAGGCATGCGGGCACACGCTGCTACTCCTCGCCGGTCTCGACGCGGTGGACCATCTGCTCCCAGTTCTCGCTCCAGAACTCAGCCTCCGCGCCGTCGCCATAGCCGCCATAGATCGGCCCGCCGGCCTGGTTGCGCATCTTGAGCAGGTTCACGATCAGCTGCGGGTTTCGCCGGCGATGCGTGCCGACCAGCTCGCCCTTGTGGTAATGCGGCACCTCCTCTCCCTCGAGCGCCAGCTCGAGTGCCGTGTGGGCAAGCTCGTCGAACCCGAGCCGCAATGCCGTCTCCCAGGCGATATCGAAGGGCTGGCCCTTGAGCCGGGCGCGCAGCTTGTAGGCCGAGCGGCGATTCTTCCCCACCGCCTTGGCCGCCGCGGTGACCGAGTGGGTCGCGGCGAGCTGGCGCAGGAACTCGGCCATGGCGGCCCTGGTCCAGCGATCGCCCTTGCGGAGACGGACGCGCGGCGCGGCGACGCGCCCGGCCGCGCCTGCGCTCCCCCCTTCGTCCCCGGTCGCGGCCCCCGCTCCGCGAATTTCGGGCGGGGCGGGCAGCGCCGGCGGCTCCCCGGCGCGTGCCAGCTCGGCGACCGTGTCCCAATGCGCATTCATCCACTCGACCACGATCTCGCTCAGCTGCCGCTCGCCGGCAGCCTCGCCATCCTTCGGCGGGCCGTCCGGCGCGGTCGGAGCCGGGCTTTCGGTCGCGGCCGGGGCCGGGCTCTTATCGGGTCGGGCGGCCGCCGGAGCATTGCCTCCATCGCCCGTCGAAGCTTCGCAAGCTGCCGCAGGTTCCTCCGGGGAATCCGGTTCGGGTGGAGGAGTTTCCGGCGGCGGCACGCCCACGCGCGTAATGATGCCCGGGTCGCGCCCGACAATGCGGAGCGGATCGGTGTCGAAAGGGTATAGCGGGATGTAGTCCATCCCGATTATAGAACATAAAAGGAACATGTAGGAAAGGGTCTTTTTCGCGGCGTGCGGCGCTGGGCATTTCGGCGCCTGATCGCGCGCGATCGTCAGCCCCCCTCAACCGCGGGAATCTGCAGGCGGAGCGCGCGAAGGCAGGCTGGCGCTCACTCCAATCGATCGTGCCGGAGACCCCGACGGCGGCTTCGGGAATCCCGGAAGAGCCGGGCCCGGGTGCGAAATCAGGTTCCGAGATTGTCGATCACAAGCAAGACAGCCTGACCGTTCCTGACCTCGATAACCTGCAAAGTGCCCGCATGCCGCGACAGGTAGTCGCAAGTCGCCAGCTTGACCGCGAGTTTTCCGTCATCATCGCGCCAGGCCCAATCGTCGAGAACGATGCACCCGCCCACTTTCATCTTGGTATGATAGTGTTTCAGGTCCGCCATCACGCCCGCATAGTAGTGATTCCCGTCAATATAGAGGAAATCAAGCGTACCTGTGGCGATCGAAGCCGCGGCCTTATCGGAACGTGCGCGCACCCAATTTTTCTTTCCGGGATAGGATGCGATGCGGGCCTTGGCCTGTTCAAAGAAACGGTCCATGTCTCCCTGCGACTTGGCGACTTTGCCGCCATACATGCGGTTCGGATATTCGGGCATGAATTCATAAGGATCGATCAGAGTATATTCCGCAACCTTGCCTGACCGAAGGACGAGTTCGGAAAAGGCCCCCTTCCACACCCCTATTTCCGCACACACGGCATCCCGGGGAAGGTAGCCGAGGAGGAAGTTGCGAGGGTCTTTGCGATCTTTCCCTAACAGCTTTGCGACCAACGATCTGAGCGCCATTTTCTATGCCCTTTGACTAGTTCGGTTATCGAGACGCTCAGCGATCGAAATACGGCTTGCCACTGGGGCGAGACGATCGATCAGGATTCGATCAGCCCGAAGGCTCCGCCACCTTCCGCGCCAGGATATACATGTTGGTCCCGTCCCATCCGCGGATGGCGGAGAGCTGGGGGATCATCGATTTCTTGGTCGGGTGGAACAGTTTCACGAACTCCTTGAACAGGATCCATGGAGTGCGCTCGCGATAGGGATAGCGGTATATGTGTTCGACCTCGAACCCGGTGCGCCTGAGGAAATCGCGCATGATCCCTGCGCTGGCGAAGTGCAGGTGATCGGGCAGTGCATAGGGCTTGTAGTGGTCCTTGGCGTCAAGATCGGCCGTATCGCCGGTCTGGACGATGATCTTGCCGCCGGGCTTCGTCAGGCGGTTCATCGTGTTGAAGAACTCCACCGGGAAACGCAGGTGCGAGAACACATTCATGAGCGACAGATAGTCATATTGCCGGTCATGCGTCTCGAGGTCGAAATAGGAGACGTTGAGTCCTCGCTCGGTCGCTCCGGCGCGTTTCTTGACATTGGGTTCGCTGCCCATGACTTCCAGCCGGTCGCCGTATAATCTGGTCAGCGCGGTAATGAATTCGCCGTGACCGCAGCCGATATCGAGCCAGGTGCCGGTGGGCGGATTTCCGGCAAAGATTTCGGCCAGCCGCTGCCGGTGCTGCTTTTCCGAATGGTTGCAGTAGGACCGGGTAACGTCGAGGACTTCTTCCCCCCGGTGCTCACCCTGCTGGTGGCCCTTTTCGATTTCCTCCGGCGGAGGTGGATTGCGCACGTAGAGCAGGCCGCAATCGCCGCATTTCACGAAGTCGTAGCCGTTCTCAACGTCCCACGGAGCGTATTCCGCGCTTTCGCATATCATGCATCCAACCGTCGGGTTGGGGATTATCGGCTGCGCTTCGGCGTTCATTGTCACTCCCACTCGATCGTGCCGGGCGGTTTCGACGTATAGTCATACACCACCCGGTTGATGCCCTTCACCTCGTTGACGATTCGCGTGGCCACGCCGGTCAGGAACTGCGCGTCGAAGGGATAGACATCGGCGGTCATACCGTCGGTGCTGGTCACGGCGCGCAGGCCGCAGACGCTGTCATAGGTGCGGTAGTCGCCCATCACCCCGACGGTCTTGACCGGCAGCAGAACCGCGAAGGCCTGCCAGATTGCGTCGTAGAGGCCGGCCTTGCGGATCTCGTCGAGATAGATGGCGTCGGCCTTGCGCAATATGTCGCAGCGCTCCTTGGTCACCTCGCCGGGGATGCGGATGGCAAGGCCCGGGCCGGGGAACGGGTGGCGACCGACGAATATTTCCGGCAGCCCGAGTTCGCGGCCGAGCTCGCGGACCTCGTCCTTGAACAGCTCGCGCAGCGGCTCGACCAGCTTCATGTTCATCCGCTCAGGCAGGCCGCCGACATTGTGGTGGCTCTTGATCGTCACTGAAGGCCCGCCGGTGAAGGAGACGCTCTCGATCACATCCGGATAGAGCGTGCCCTGGGCGAGGAAATCGGCGCCGCCGATCTTGCGCGCTTCTTCCTCGAACAGGTCGATGAACGCCTTGCCGATGAACTTGCGCTTCTTTTCGGGGTCGGTCTCGCCGGCGAGGCCGGAGAGGAACTGCTCCTCCGCATCCACATGGACAAGCGGGATATTGTAATGGTCGCGAAACAGGGTGACGACCTGCTCCGCCTCGTTCATCCGCATCAGGCCGTGATCGACGAAGACGCAGGTGAGCTGCTCGCCGATCGCCTCGTGGATCAGCACCGCGGCGACTGCGCTGTCGACCCCGCCGGACAGGCCGCAGATGACCTTGCCGTCGCCGACCTGGGCGCGGATTTCCTCGATCTTGGTCTTGCGGAACTCGGCCATGGTCCAGTCGCCGGCGAGGCCGCAGACATGGCGCACGAAATTGGCCAGCAGCTTCGCCCCGTCGGGCGTGTGATAGACTTCGGGGTGGAACTGGGTGCCGTAATATTTGCGCGCATCATCCGCGATCACCGCGAAGGGCGCGCCGTCGCTGGTGGCGACGATGCGGAAACCCTCGGCAAAGCGCGTCACCTTGTCGCCGTGGCTCATCCACACCTGGTGGCGCTCGCCCACCTGCCACAGCCCGTCGAACAGCGCGCAGGGCTCGGTCACGGTCAGGAAGGCGCGGCCAAACTCGCCGCCTTCACCCGTCTCGTGCCCCGGGCGGACTTCGCCGCCCAGCTGGTGCGTCATCACCTGCTGGCCGTAACAGATGCCGAGAATCGGCAGGCCGCTGTCGAACAGCACCTGCGGGGCGCGCGGGCTGCCCTCCTCGGGCACGCTGGCGGGCGAGCCCGACAGGATGATGCCCTTGGGCTTCAGCCGGTGGAATGCTTCTTCCGCCATGCTGAAGGGCGCGATCTCGGAATAGACCCCGGCCTCGCGCACGCGGCGGGCGATGAGCTGGGTCACCTGGCTGCCGAAATCGACGATCAGGATGGAATCGGGAAGGTGCTCGGCGTCCATGGCGAGCCGATAGGACGCCGCCTTGCCCGCTGTCCAGTGGGGCAGGGCCGGGGCCGCCATTTTGTGCGCCGCACAAAAATGCTTAGCCAATTCAATTTTCGTTAGGATTTCAGATCCATGGAGATTTCGCACATGCGAAACAAATGACGCAGCGCACAATCTTGGGGCGGGACAGGCCGTTTATCGGCCGAATTGGGACGAAATTGGACAAACAGGGAGTTCTATAATGCGCAAATATCTCATCCCCGCCCTGGCGGCTCTGGCCCTTTCGGGCGCTGCCCATGCCAAGCTGCCGACCACGGTCAGCGAACGGGTCAGCATCGCCGATCTCGACCTCGCGACGGCAGAAGGCTCGGCCAAGCTCGACGCCCGCATCCGCGCCGCCGCGGAAAGGGTCTGCGAAGGCGGTTTTCTTCGCAACCTGCGCTCGATCTCCACGATCAACAGGTGCAAGGACGCTGCCATCGCCGGTGCGATGGAACAGGTTGCCGCGCTGAACACCGCCGGCGGAGCCTTTGCCGGCCGCTAAGCGCCGCAAATTCGCTGACGGACCATAGCGGGCGCCCCTTCGCGGGGGCGCCCGCATTCTGTTTGGGCTGCCCGATCGGGCCGATCACAGCGATTGCGCCTGATCGGAATTTTGCACTTGCACAATTTATTTGTGCGCTGCACCATAGGGCTGCAGAACAAATCGGATGTCGGATGAAAGGCGGTTCAAGTCGGAAGACAGGAGTACTGCCATGCGTAACTACATCCTCGCCGCCCTTGCCGCCGCCACCCTTTCGGGAACGGCCACAGCAAAAACCACCGAAACAGTCAGCGAGACGGTCAGCTTTGCGGATCTCGACCTGACCACCGCCGAGGGCGCGGCCGCGCTCGAATGGCGGATTTCCGTCGCTGCGACGCGTGTCTGCAGCCGCGGATCGCTGCGCTCCGTCCCCTCCGGGACCGCTTTCGCCAAATGCCGCAAGGGCGCGATCGCGGGCGCGATGGAGCAGGTCGCAGCGATCGAATCCGCCAACCAGACGCTGTTTGCCGGCCGCTAGGCGCGGCTTCCAGGGCAATCGCAACGACAGCGGCGGGCGTTCCTTCAGGGGCGCCCGCCCAGCCTGGCGGCCAGCGTGATGCCGGGACAGATTTTCTTGAGGCGCCCATCATTTTTTCGCACTTGCAGCATAGCGGATGAAGCACCATCTGCGCGGCGTGTTGGGAGAGCGACATGGAACGGGCACAGCAAGAAGGAACGAACATGCTCTACATCACCGACCGCCTCTTCTCCGGCATTGCCGCCGCCGTCATCAGCGGCGTCTTGCTGGCTGCCGCAATCCTCTGAGGCCGCTCGCGGTCCCGGAAGACCAAGTGAGGAAATCGAAATGACCAGTATCGCCAGGCGCCTGCTCGCGTTCTTTACGCGCGGCGCAGAGCGCATGCCGCATTCGCATATCTGGACCTTCTGAGGAATCTCTCCCTCTCCCATACTCGGAAGATCCGGTCGGCGGGCGCTTCGGACTCGGGTCCGGAGCGCCCGCTTTCACTTTGGGCCGCTCGCTCCTTCCTCCACCCGGAACAGGCGCCGGAATACGTGCCCGCTGGGCCGTGGAAAAAGCGCCATGCGCAGCGCCGTTTCGCTTGGGTTTACCCCCGCAAATCCCTATATGATCGTCATGTCGGAACCCAACGAGAATCCCATTGAGAACGGCGCCGAAAATGGCGCGAAGAAGAACGGCTATGGCGCCGAAAGCATCAAGGTCCTGAAAGGGCTGGATGCGGTGCGCAAGCGGCCGGGCATGTATATCGGCGACACCGATGACGGATCGGGCCTGCACCACATGGTGTTCGAGGTTTCCGACAATGCCATCGACGAGGCGCTGGCCGGGCATTGCGACCTGGTGCTGATCGAGCTCAATCCCGACGGATCGGTTTCGGTCGAGGATAATGGGCGCGGCATCCCGGTGGACATCCACAAGGAAGAGGGCGTGTCCGCCGCCGAAGTGATCATGACCCAGCTCCATGCGGGCGGCAAGTTCGAGAACACCAGCGACGACAATGCATACAAGGTCTCGGGCGGCCTGCACGGCGTGGGGGTCTCGGTGGTCAATGCGCTCAGCGAATGGCTCGAACTCGTCGTCTGGCGCGACGGCAAGGAACACTGGATGCGCTTCGAGCACGGCGATCCGGTGTCGCCGCTGAAAGTGACGGGCGATGCGCCCAAGGTGGACGGCAATTCCGACGAGAATGGGTTCAAGAAGGGCACGAGGGTCACCTTCCTGCCCTCGACCGGCACGTTCAAGAACGTCACCGAATTCGATTTCGAGAAGCTCGAGCATCGCTACCGCGAGCTGGCCTTCCTCAATTCGGGCGTGCGCATCCTGCTGCGCGACAAGCGCGGCGAGGACACGCAAGAGCACGAATTGTTCTATGAAGGCGGGATTGCCGCCTTCGTGAAATATCTCGACCGCAACAAGGAAGCGCTCATTCCCGAACCGATCTCCGTATCGGCGGAAAAGGACGGCATCGGGATCGACGTCGCGCTGGAATGGAACGATTCCTATTACGAGAACGTCCTCGCCTTCACCAACAATATCCCGCAGCGTGACGGGGGCACGCATCTCGCCGCTTTCCGCGCCGCGCTGACCCGCACGCTCAACAATTACGCGACGTCGTCCGGCCTGCTCAAGAAGGAGAAGGTCGCGCTTTCCGGCGAGGATATGCGCGAAGGGCTGACCGCGATCGTCTCGGTCAAGCTGCCGGATCCGAAATTCTCCAGCCAGACCAAGGACAAGCTCGTCAGTTCCGAAGTGCGCCAGCCGCTGGAAGCGCTGATGGGCGAGAAGATGACCGAATGGCTGGAGGAAAATCCCGCCCACGCCAAGACGATCGTCCAGAAGATCGTCGATGC
>CAYRCH010000028.1:0-13750 GCA_964422665.1 uncultured Sphingomonadaceae bacterium
TCCACGGCGGCGGGGCCGAGCGGGTGGCGGTGCAGCTGATGGACCGGCTCGACCCCGCAGGCTTCGAAATGCGCATGGGGCTGCTGCGCGCAGCCGGACCCTATATGGACCGGGTGGACCCCGCGAAGCTGCTGGTGGCGGGCAACGGCCACCGGCACTTCAATTATGACGGCGCGAGCGGCGATCACATCACCCCACTGAAAGTGGTTTCCAGCGCCCTGCGCGCTCCGGCCGCGTTCCGCCGGATGATCCGGCAGGTACAGCCCGATGTCGTGTTAAGCTTCCTGCGCGGCACCAGTCTGTTCGCCTGGGCCTCCATGTGGGGCATGGTCAAGGATCGGCCGGCATGGATCGCGCGCGAGGGCAACAATGTGCTGGCCGTGGCGCGCGAGGAAAGCCCGAACTCGGTTATCGCTGGCGCCAATCTCGCCCTGTCGCGTGGCGCCTATCGCCGGGCGGATGCGGTTCTCACCAATTCGACCGATATGTCCGAAGGGCTGGTGGGCGATCTGGGGCTCGACCCACGCCGCATGCGCATGATCCATAATCCGATCGATGTTGCAGGAATACGCGAAGCTTCGCGCATCGTGCCGGAGCGTATCGGACAGCGGCCTTTCCTGCTCAGCGCCGGGCGGCTCGAATTCCAGAAGGCGCATGGCGTGTTGCTGAAGGCTTTTGCGCGCAGCGGTCTGTCCGCAACGCACGATCTGGTGATCCTCGGCCATGGCAGCCGGCAGCAGGAGCTTGAAACGCTGATTGCTGATCTGGGGCTGGGCAATACTGCGCGGCTCGTCGGCTTTGCCAAGAATCCCTATGGCTGGATGGCGCGGGCCGACCTGTTCGTGCTGCCGTCGCGCTGGGAAGGGTTCCCGACGGTTGCCGCCGAGGCGATGGCGGCGGGCACGCCGGTCCTGCTGACGGATTTCCGCTTCGGCGCGCGGGACATTCTCGGCCCCTCGCGCGAGCATGAGCTGGTGCCGATGGACGATATCGACGCGCTTGCTGCGCGGATGAAGGAGTTGATCGCCAACCGCATGCTGGCGGCGGCCAACCGGACGGCAGGCACGGCGAGAGTCGCCTCCTTCGATGCCGATCTGATGACGGGGCACTACGCCACCTTGATCGAGGAAATGGCGCTCCAAAAGCTGAAGCCCGCTTAAGTTAACCGCCGTATCCCGGCAGTCCCGCCGCGGGACGCACGCGAGCGACCTCTGGCCGTTAACCATGTTTTGTCGCATAGTGTTCACCATGAACCAGACGATGCGATTCTTCTTCGGTGCCGCGGCAAGCTTCGCCCTGCTGGCAGGGGCCGGCGTTGCGGCCAGCGCGATGCTGGGCAAGAGCGATCCGGCCACGGCCGATGCCCCGACCCTGGTGGCGGCCGACGTGCTCGACCTGCCCGAAATGGGCGCAGAGGTGACCGGCGGAGCCGCTACCGGGGAAAGCGCGCAAGCAGCGCTTGCCGCGCCGCGGGAAGCCGCGGTCACGGCTCCCGCAGTGGATGACGGACGGCTGGTCATCAAACGGATTCTGCCGATCAATGGACCGATCAAATATGGCGAATGGCATTGGGACGACGAAGGCGTTCCCGACGGCCCGCTGGTGATGACGGTCGATCTCGACGCGCGAGTGATTTCGGTCTTCCGCGGAGGATATGAAATCGGCGCCGCCGCGGTCCTGCTGGGTACGGACACGCATCCCACTCCGCTCGGCGTGTTCCCGATCCTCACGAAGGAACGGCACAACGTGTCGGAGAAATACAACAACGCGCCGATGCCCTGGACGCTGCGGCTGACATGGGACGGGATCGCCATTCACGGCGGGTCCACGGTGGAGAACGGCTATGCCAGCCATGGCTGTGTTGCCGTGCCCGACGAACTGGCCGCCCGGCTGTTCGCGATTGCCAAGAAAGGCGACAAGGTGATCATCACCCGCGGCAAGCAGGCTGGGATCGGTTCTCCGCTGATCTGAGGAGCGTCGCCTAGTTTTCGCCGGCGAGGCGCCGCGGCGGCTCCTTGCGGAACGTCCAGCACTGGCCGTCGGTGCGTACGACAACACCGGCGAGGTTGGAATCCTTGCCCAGCGCCAGCCGCTTCATCAGCTTGGCGACAGAACCCCCGCGGGCATCGCCGCCGAGCAGGGCGATGGCGCGCAGCACGACTCTCAGGCGGATCGCCGGCGGGGCAAACGGGCGGTAACGGATCTCACCCTCGCCAACCTCGACCCGCTCCTGCCATTCGCGCTGCGCGGCCCAGATCATCACCCCTTCGGCTTCGGCGAGATGCGAGGCGCTCTGCGCCAGGGCAGGAATATCCAGCCAGTCTGCCTCGGCCAGCGCCTTGCGAATCCGCACCCGGTCGAACCGGTCGTCGTGATTGCTCGGGTCCTGCACGGGCAGCAGCCCGGCCTCCGCCACGAAATCCAGCAATTCCTGCCGCCGCCAGGTGAGCAGCGGGCGCAGCACCACCAGATCCGTTCCCGGGACATTGGTTCGCTCGCGCACGCCCGCAAGCCCGCCCACGCCGCTGGCCCGGTTGAGTCGCATGATCAGCGTCTCGGCCTGGTCGTCGGCATGGTGAGCGGTCGCCAGCGCTGTGAGTTCGCGCCGCTTCACCCACTCCGCCAGCGCGCGGTAGCGGGCCATCCGCGCCTGATCCTGCAAATTGCCCGCGCCGACTTTCACTTGCAGCATCTCGCAGGGAATGCCGTGCCCGGCGCAGAGTTCGAGCACTCGCGCGGCTTCCGAAGTGCTTTCGGGACGCAAACCATGAT
This sequence comes from uncultured Sphingomonadaceae bacterium, assembly GCA_964422665.1. Classification (GTDB taxonomy): domain Bacteria; phylum Pseudomonadota; class Alphaproteobacteria; order Sphingomonadales; family Sphingomonadaceae; genus DASWIR01. Next base: position 2,773 of record CAYRCH010000028.1, read on the forward strand.
CGACAGTGGCCACTTCCACCCGGCCCGGCAGCGCAGCCTCCGCCAGCAGCAGGAGCGCGAGACTGTCGGGACCGCCCGAAACCGCCAGGCCCAGCCGGTCTCCCTCCGGCCACAGGCGCGCAAGATCGCCCGAGAAGCGGGCGATCAGCCGGTGGGCCGGCGGTCTAGCCGCCGCAGTCGACTTTAGCGCGATTTGATTCATACTGGCTCGCCAGGCGTCCGGTTGCGAGCGCCGGATAGGTCTCCCCGAACTCGGAGAGAGCGATACAGGCGCGGTTGGTATCTCCCAGGGTGATCATCGATTCCGCCAGATAGAGGAGGCTGTCCGCAGCACGCACGCCTTGCTTGTCAGACTGGAAATTCTGCAGGAACCAGCCCGCGGCCTCGCGCGGGGAATTGTCGTCTAGGAAGGCGCGCCCGAGCAGGTTTCGCCCATAGGACATGCGCCAGTGGCCCGGATAATTCTCCACGAAACGCTGCAGCTGCTGGCGTGCTTCGGGGTAGAAGCCGGCTTCCCACAGCCGGAAGCCGTAGGTGTATTCGTCGTCGCCTGCATCGCCCGTCTCCGGCTTGGCGATAGCCTGCACGGCCGCGATCCGTTCCGGGCTGGGCCCGGCGGCAGCAGGGGCGTCAGCCCGTGGCGCCGCAGCCCGGGTCGGCTGCGCTGCATCGCTCGCCGGAGGAAGCGGGATCACCCCGCTCGGCGAGCCAGATACGGCCGGCGACACGCCGCTGGCAAGCTGCTCTTCCAGCATCCCCATGCGGTGTTCGCTCTCTTCCGCGCGGGAAGTCAGCCGCGCGAGCTGCGCCTCGAGGGAATCGAGCCGGGCGAGGATGTCGGTCAGGACGCCCTGCGAGGGCGTGCCAACCGTGGGATTGGACTGCGTCGGCGCGGTAATCTCCGGCGTGAAGAAGCGTCCGTCACCCCCGGGAAACACTTCGCGCTGAAGGGCGCGCACTTCGGATTCGATTCGCCGCAGCCGCGCTTCGTCGCTTTCGGCCTGCGCCGCTGCGGCAACCGGCGTGACCAGCACTGCCAAACCCGCCGCGACACCGGCTGAAGCGCCAAGCGGCAGGTGTTTGAGCAGGTATTTCATGTCTGCAAAGCTCCCATCGATCAGAATAGCCAAAAAGGCCGGCTGAGCAGCCACATGCCGGCCCGGCCGCGAACCTCGGCTGAACGCGGTAACCCTACTGCCAAGTGCGGATTCGCTTGTCGAGCGCGCGGGCGATCAGTTTGTGGACACTGGCGGCGAAGGTGCCGCCGGCGGGATCTCGCCCCGTGCCAGCAACGCTTCGGCCGTCACCGGCACATCGCGCATGACCTGGTCCTCTTCCGACAGCTTCGGCACTTCGCGCCCGCCGATAGTGATCGCCAGCGCATCGGGGCGGCCGGTCCACAATTGCGGCCCGGCAACATCGGCGGGCACGGTGTAGCTTTCACCCGCCTCCATCTGCTTCTGCATCAGCTGCGCGCCGCTCTCGTCGTAGAACTTGACCCAGACGCCCTCTTCCAACGCGGTGAAGGTGACTTCCCCTTGCGGATCGGGCGCGGCGGCCACCGGCCCGGCGCCCTGGCCGGCGGGAGCCTCGGCCTCCGAGGTCTCCGCTTCGTCGCGGACCAGCGGCGGCAATTCGGCTGCTGGCGAGAAATAGGGCCGGAAAAAGAAGAACAGGCCTGCCCCCAGCAGCACGATGCCCAGCACCGAAAGCCAGGCAAGCGCATTGGACGGCACGCGAGCAGGATCACCCGGCTCAAACTTTGCTGTCCCGTAATTGGTGCTCGGTTCGCGCGCATCGAGCTCGGCGCGGACACCCGCCGCGATCTCGCCCTGGTCCAGATTGACGGCGCGAGCGAAATTTCGGGCGAACCCGATCGCATAGGTACGTCCGGGCAGGGCATCCCAATCGCCGCTTTCGATATCCGCGAGATGGCGGCGGGAAATCCTCGTTTCGGAAGCGACATCTTCCAGCGTGAGGCCAGCGGCCTCACGCGCGCGGCGCAGCCGGTCACCCACTCCGAACAGGGTGGCGTCTTCGGCGATATCTGGTTTCGCTTCCTCTTCCATGCCTATTCCGAAGTTGTATCGGACCGCCCGCCCAAAGCCACCCAACAGGCCCGTGCCCCCTGCTGTCAAGCGCAATCCGGCGAGAAGCCCCCGGAAAACCGCGCTTTCCGCCGCGATCAGTCCACTTCGAGCCCGTGTTGCTCTGCCCAGCTCCGCAGCGCGTGGCGCATGTCGGCAGGCGGCTCCGAGATCCATTCGCGCATCTTGGCGCCGATCGCCTCGAGATCGACTCCGCGGACCAGCTGCTTGATCGGCCCGACGGCGGCGGGCGTAATCGACAGCCGCCGGATGCCAAGCCCGAGCAGCGCGAGCGCTTCGAGCCGCCGCCCACCCATCTCACCGCAGACGGTGACGTCGACCGGGAAGCGCGCGGTCTCACCCAGCACTCGTGCAAGGAAGCGCAGGATCGACGGACTCAGCCAGTCATACCGCTCAGCCAGTTTGGGGTTGGCCCGGTCTGCCGCAAACAGGAACTGGGTGAGATCGTTCGTCCCGATCGACAGGAACGACAGTTCGGGCAGCAAAATGTCGAGCTGCTCGGCCAGCGAGGGCACTTCCAGCATTGCGCCGTAACGCACGGCCTCGGGCAGTTTTGCCTTGCGCTTGCGCAGGGCAGCCAGCTGGGCGTCGAACAATTTGCGCGCCGCCAGGAATTCCCAGGGTTCGGACACCATGGGGAACATCACATTCAGCGTGCGTCCGCCAGCGGCTTCCAGCAGCGCTCGCGCCTGCACCTTGAGCAGCCCCTCGCGCTCGAGCGCCAGGCGCAGCGCGCGCCAGCCCATCGCCGGGTTCTCGTCATGCACGGCGCTGTCATTGCGGATATAGGGGAGCACCTTGTCGCCGCCGATATCGACCGTGCGGAAGATCACCGGCTTGTCGCCCGCCGCTTCCAGCACGTCGCGGTAGAGCCGGGTCTGGCGGTCGCGGGCGGGAAGCGCGGCGGAAACGAGGAACTGGAACTCTGTGCGAAACAGGCCCACCCCGTCCGCGCCGGTCAGGCTGAGCATGGGAATGTCGTCGCGCAGCCCGGCATTGATCATCACTTCGATGCGAGTGCCGTCGCGAGTGAAGGGTTCGACATCGCGCAGTTTGGCGTAGACCGCCTGGCGCTCCTTCGACTTGGCGAATCGCGCCTCGAAAGCTTCGATCACCCCGGGCGCCGGGCGCACGATCGCCTGGCCGGCATCGGCGTCGATCAGCACTTCGTCGCCTTCGTTGACCAGGGCGCGGGCGTTGCGCACCCGGCCCAGCACCGGCACGCCCATGGCGCGGGCGACGATCACCACATGCGCGGTGAGCGAGCCTTCCTCCAGGATCACGCCCTTAAGGCGGCGCTTGTCATATTCGAGCAGTTCCGCCGGCCCAAGATTCTTCGCCACCAATATGGTGTCGCCCCGGAGCCCCTTGGTCGCGGCCGTGCCAAGCTGGCCCGAAACGATCCTGAGCAGCCGGTTGGCAAGATCTTCCAGATCGTGCATCCGCTCGGCCAGCAGTGGGTCGTCGATCTCGCGCATCCGCATGCGGGTGCGTTGCTGCACGCGTTCGATCGCGGCTTCGGCCGTGAGCCCGGAATCGATCGCTTCGTTGATCCGGCGGCTCCAGCCCTCATCATAGGCGAACATCTTGTAAGTCTCGAGCACGGCCTCGTGCTCCCCGCCGGTGCCGAATTCGGCCTGTCCCGCCATTTCGTCGATCTGCTCGCGCATGCGGTCGAAGGCGAGATAGACTCGCTGCCGCTCCGCCTCCGTATCTTCGGCTACGGTTTGCTCGATGGTGATGCGCGGTTGGTGGAACACCGCCTGCCCGCTGGCCAGACCCTTGACGAGCGCCAGCCCTTCCAACTGGTTCTGTTCGGTGAGCGCACCCCCGCTGCCAAAGGTGCTCTCGCCATCGACCAGCCCGGCATTGTCGATCAGCTCGGCGAGCACCATGGCCACGGTCTGCAACGCCTCTATCTCGACTTCCTCGTAACGGCGGGGCTCGACATGCTGGACAGTCAGCACGCCGACCGCACGTTCGCGCCGCACGATCGGCACGCCCGCGAAGGAATGGAATTTCTCCTCCCCTGTTTCCGGCCGATACTGGAATTCCGGATGGGCAGTTGCCTCAGCGAGGTTGAGCGTTTCGACATTGGCGGCGATCGTGCCGGTCAGCCCCTCGCCAATACCCATCCGAGTGACGTGCACCGCCTCCTGGTTGAGGCCGCGCGTGGCATAGAGTTCCAGCATGCCTTCGCGCAGGAGGTAGATCGAGCAGACTTCGCTGCTCAGCGCCTCGCCGATGATCTCCACGACCTGGTTCAGCTTGCCCTGCGCATGCAGGCGCGAAGCCATGACCTCATGCAGCTGGGTGAGGATCGAGCGAGCAGCGGCGGCGGCGGCAACCATGAGTTACCGCCTATCGCAACCAGGGCCGATTGGGAATGGCCGAGCGCAGACCCGGTATCGCCGGGTCAGATCGCGGAGAGTTCTTCCTTGATGCGCAATTTCTGCTTCTTGAGCCTTTGAATGATCGTCTCGTTGGGTGCCGGGCGGTTCATTTCCTCGTGGATCTTGCGTTCCAGACCCTGGTGCTTGGCGAAGAGTGCTGCCTGGTGAGACGAATCCATATGATATGCTCCTTTCCTTGCGACCATATTGCCGCAGGCGGAGCCATCGACTCGGTTGCGGAGGCTCCGCAACGGCATTGCCTATCAAACCACAATCGACGTAAATCGACAATGAATGTGCAGGCCGAACAGGGCAGATTCGCCGCATTGCATGCACGGCCCGGGGGAGGACAGACTGGCTTGAGCGAGGAAGAAATGCGCAAGCGGCTGGCCCAGCTGAAGATCGAGCATCGCGACCTTGATGCCGCCATCGCGGCGCTGAGCGCGGCCGGAACGCCCGACCAACTCCAGATCGCGCGGCTGAAGAAGCGCAAACTGCTTCTGCGCGACCAGATTTCGATGCTGGAGGATTACCTCACGCCCGACATCATCGCCTGATCGGCCGGCCGCGTGCCCGCATGGGACACGAGACAAACAACCCACAAGACGGTGCAGGCGGGGCTGGCAAATTCGCGCCGATCTGAGTAGCCATGTGGCCGTTCATGGATGAAACCACTCGCCTCAGCGCACCCAGTATCGAGGTGCTGTACAGCGAATCGCTGGAACTCGCGGACGAGGCGCGGGCCGCATTCGATTTTTCCGACGGGATGCGTGAATTCGGCGAGGACGAGGATCTCAAGCGCATCGCCTTGTCATGCGAGGCGCTGCGCACGACCACGCGGATGATGCATTCGATCGCCTGGCTGCTGAACCAGCGGGCCTTCTTTGCCGGCGAGCTGACCGAGTTCCAGCTGCGCCGCCATGGCCGCCTGCCGGAAGCGCCGGAAGGCGATCCGGAAAGCCTGCGCCTGCTCGATCCCGACACGCGCGACATCGTCGAACGGACGATCGCTTTTCACAAGCGGATTGCCCGGCTCGATCGCACCTGGCGCGAAGGTTTCGAGGACCGGCCGGGCGAAATTCACCAATTGCAGGAACGGCTCGGCCGCGCGGTCGGCAACCTCTAGCTCGCGGACAGCGCCCGCAGCCACACAGCAAGGCGCGCGTTCCGATCCGCATCGTCCATTTCAGGAACGAACTGCCGGCCGGGGCCGATCATGGCCGCAGCGGCGTCTTCCAGCGTTTCGAAAATCCCGCGCCCCACACCGGCCAGCATCGCCGCGCCGAGCGCAGTCGTCTCAACGAAGTCCGGCCGCGTCGTGATTAGGCCGAGCATGTTGGCGATATCCTGCGCCATCCAGTCATTCGCGCTCATACCGCCATCGATGCGCAGCGCTTCCCAGCGCGCCCCATCGGCGGCGAAAGCCTGTGCAAGATCGTAAGTCTGGTGGGCCATCGCCTCCAGCGCCGCCCGGGCGATGTGGGCGGGCGTGGTAGCAAAACTAAGCCCCGACATCAGCCCGCGCGCCTCCGGCCGCCAATGCGGTGCACCGAGCCCGGCCAGCGCCGGCACGATCACGACCCCGCCACTGCTGTCGACTGAACGCGCCAGTTCCTCGGTTGCGGCCGCGCTTTCGACCAGGCCTAATGAATCGCGGAGCCATTTCACGAGGCTTCCGGCGACGAATACCGACCCTTCGAGCGCGTAAGTCCGCCGCCCGCCGATGTCATACAGGACCGTGCCGAGCAATCGGTGCGAGGACCGCGGAACCTGGCTGCCGAGATTGGTCAGCACGAAAGCACCGGTGCCGTAAGTCGCCTTTGTCTCTCCTGGAGAAAGGCAGCCCTGGCCGATCGTCGCCGCCTGCTGGTCGCCCGCCATCCCGCAGATCGGGATCGCCCCGCCGAGCAGTTCGGGGTCGGTTTCAAGACCTTCCTGCGCATTCTCCGCCAATTCGGGCAGCGCCGCGCGGGGCACGCCCATCAGCTCGCACAGTTCCGCGCTCCAGTCGCTCCCTTCCAGCGGAAACAGCAGCGTCCGGCTGGCATTGCTGGGGTCGGTGATATGGGCGCCCCCGGTGAGCTTGAAGATCAGCCAGCTCTCTACCGTGCCCAGCGCCAGTCGCCCGGACGCGGCAGCCTCGGCCACGGCCGGTTCGTTTTCCAGCAGCCAGTGCATCTTGGTGCCGGAGAAATAGGGATCGAGCAGCAGCCCGGTCGCCCGTCGGACCATGTCCTCATGCCCGGCCGCGCGCAGATCCTCGCACAATTCGGCGGTGCGCCGGTCCTGCCAGACGATCGCACGGGACAGCGGGGCTCCGGTCCTCCGGTCCCACGCGACGACCGTTTCGCGCTGGTTGGCAATGCCGATCGCGGCAATGCGCCGCGCTCCTCCTGCTTGCTCGACGACATTGCGGGCGCAGGCGAGCGTGCGGGTCCAGATCTCCTCCGCATCGTGCTCGACCCATCCCGGGCGCGGATAGTGCTGGGCGATGTCCTGCTGGGACAAACCCTGCAGCCGCCCCGCGGCATCGAACAGCATGGCGCGGGTCGAAGTCGTGCCCTCGTCGAGCACCAGGATCAGCGGATCGGACAAAGCGGCACCTCCTCTCGCGCTCGACTTCACCATCCCGCTCGCCCATAGGCAAGCGATGGCTTTGCCCCCCAAGCCCTGGCCCACCGGAATCTGCGAGGAACTGCAGCCTGCCGTTCGCCGGGTGCTCGCCGCCAATCCCTCCCCCTTCACCTATACCGGAACCCAGACCTACCTGGTGGGCGACGAGGACGGGCTGGCCGTGATCGATCCCGGCCCGGACCTGCCGGAGCATGTCGAGAGACTGGTCGAAGCGATCGGCGATGCGAAAGTCACTGCAATCCTCTGCACCCATACGCATCGCGACCATTCACCAGCGACACGTCCGCTCGCCGAGCGGACCGGTGCGCCGATCATCGGCTGCGCGGCGCTGGCGCTCGAAACCGGGGTTGTGCGGGCCGACGCGCCGTTCGATGCCGACTACGCCCCGGACCGCGTATTGCGCGATGGAGAGCAATTGTCGGGCCCGGGCTGGAAGCTCACCGCAGTGGCGACACCAGGGCACACATCCAATCATTTGTGCTTCGCGCTAGACGGCACAGAGGCGCTGTTCACCGGGGATCACGTGATGGGCTGGTCGACCACCGTGGTCGCGCCGCCCGACGGCGACATGGCGGATTACATGCGCAGCCTCGAAAAGCTCCGTGCCCGTAAGGACACCGTCTATTATCCTGCGCACGGACCCGCCGTGACCGAGCCCCGGCAGCTCGTCCGCGGCATGATCACCCATCGCCGCCAGCGCGAGCGGCAGATAATGCGCATTCTCGAAGCCGGATCTGCTGGAATCGAGAGCATGGTGCCCCAAATGTACAAGGGCCTGGACCAGCGATTATGGCCGGCGGCGGGCCTTTCCGTGCACGCCCACCTGATCGACATGGAACGGCGCGGCATGGTCGAGGGTTGTGAAGGCATATGGACGAGGATCGGCTGATTTCGGAACGCAGGCGCGATACGGGGCTGGTGCAGCCGCCGCGCCGCGATACGCCGCTGTCCCCGCTCAATATCCTGCCATGGGCGCTGCTTGGTGCAGCGCTGGCGCTGGCGGCATTCTTCGCCTGGCGCGCCTATGGCCCGCAGGATTACGGCGACCCGCTGGCCACCAGCCTCGTCGCCTTCGAGAAGCAGAACCAGCTGACGGTTTTCTCCGCCCAACTGGCGCCGGTCGTTTCCAGCCAGGACAGCCGCTATCTTGGCCTGGTCGAATCCCGGCAGGTTGCCATCATCCCGGCGCGTGTGGATTACAGGCTCGACCTGAGCGGGATGGACGCGAGCCGGCTGGAATGGGACGAAGCCAGCCAGACGCTCGACGTGACGCTTCCCCCGGTGGAGGTCGGGCGGCCCAATTTGGATGAAGGCCGGGCGCAATATCTGCGCGAGGGCATCTGGATCAGCCGCGACGCGCAGGACCAGCTAACCCGCGACAATACCCGCCTGGCCGAAGAACAGGCGGTGGAGCAAGCGGCCAATCCCGTGCTCATGGAGCTGGCCCGCTCCGCCGCGCGCGACGCCATTCGCCAGAACCTCGCCATCCCGCTGTCCGTCGCGGGGTTCGGAAACGTCACTGTCAATGTGCGGTTCGATGGTGAGCCAGCCGCACCTTGAGTCGGGCTTTCACCGCGGCAAACACGGTGTTAAACTGGGATTGGGGTCGCTGTCTTGAGGGGAGGCAGTCCATGGCGAGCATCGCAGCAGAACCGCAGGCGGGGACCGAACAGCGCGAGCGGCGCTTCTTCCTGATAATGGCCTGCGTGATGGCGGTCACCGTCGTCGCCGGGTTCGGCGGTAATCACCTGATGGGCCGGTCGAGCTTTGCCGTTCCGGCCATCTATCACATCCATGCCTTCGTCTTCCTCGGCTGGGTCGCGCTCTACGTAGCGCAGAACGCGCTCGTGACGCGGGGCAATGTGGCGATGCACCGCAGGCTGGGGCCGCTGGCGCTGCTGTTGATCCCGGCGATGGTGGTGATGGCCGTCTGGCTGACCCTCTTCACTCTCCGCTTCCAGGGCGGTCCGTCATTCATCGCCCAGCACGAGTTCCTGTTCGTCAACATCTTCCACATTGCCGCCTTTGCCGGGCTGGCGATCGGAGCGCTTACCATGCGCCGGCGCACCGACTGGCATCGGCGGCTGATGTTCGGTGCTATGGCGACGGTGAGCGCGCCCGGCCTTGCCCGGCTTCTGCCGCTGCCGCTGATGGTTCCCTACGTCTTTCCGATCCTGTTCGTCGCCTCGCTGGTGTTTCCGGTGATCGGCATCTTCGCCGATTTGCGAAGGCATGGCCGGGTGCATCCGGCATGGATCTGGGCCTGCGCTGTGCCCATCGTGGCCTTGGCGCTCGGCGAAGCGATCGCCTCTACCGAATGGGCGCGGGAATATGTCGCGGCCCATATCGCCGGGACCGCGGGGGCCGAGCGTCCGATGGAAGCATTCCTGCCGCCAATGTAGCTTGTCCCTGCGGGGCCTAGCGCCTATCTGCGAAGCCGATGAGCGTAGAGACAAGACTGCCCGCGGGCGCCGATTTGCGCGCCGAGATCGACCGGCTCCGCAAGGAGCGCAATGCGGTGATCCTGGCGCATTATTACCAGAAGCCCGAGCTTCAGGATCTGGCCGATTTCGTTGGCGACAGCCTGGAATTGTCGCGCAAGGCGGCGGATACCGACGCCGAGGTGATTGCCTTCTGCGGGGTCAAGTTCATGGCCGACACCGCCAAGATCCTTTCGCCCGACAAGATCGTGGTGCTGCCCGACATGGACGCCGGCTGCAGCCTCGAAGACAGCTGTCCTCCCGACAAGTTCAAGGCCTTTCGCGAGGCCCATCCGGACCATATCGCGCTGACCTACATCAACTGCTCGACCGAGGTGAAGGCGCTCTCCGACGTGATCGTCACCAGCTCCAGCGCCGAGACAATCCTGAGCCAGATCCCGAAAGAGCAGAAAATCATCTTCGGGCCCGACCGGCATCTGGGCGGCTATCTCAGCCGCAAGTTCAACCGCGAAATGCTCCTCTGGCCCGGAGTGTGCATTGTGCACGAAGCCTTCAGCGAAACCGAACTGCTGAAGCTCAAGGCGAAGCATCCCGGCGCGCCGGTGGCCGCGCATCCGGAATGCCCACCCGCCATCATCGACCATGCCGATCATGTCGGCTCGACCAGTTCGATCCTGCAATTCGCCAAGACTTTCCCGGGCGACACGCTGATCGTCGCCACCGAACCGCACATCATCCACCAGATGGAAAAGGCGCTGCCGGAAAAGAACTTCATCGGTGCGCCCGGTGCCGACGGCAACTGCAATTGCAATATCTGCCCCTACATGGCGCTCAATACGATGGAGAAGCTCTACACCTCGCTGCGCGACCTCGAGCCGCGCATCGAGATCGAGGAAGGGCTGCGGCTGGCGGCGAAGAAGAGCCTCGACCGCATGCTCGAAATGGCGAGCGGTACCATCGGCAAGGGTGATTTGGGACCGAGCGGGGATTGAACCGTGCGCAACCCGGCCGCGCGTCGGGCGTTTCCCCGCCATGACTGCGGAGATACGCTGCGCAATTCGGCTGTCACGGTGACGGACGAACGGCGGCTGGAGCTGCTGCGAAGCGAAGGCGAACGGTTGCTCGAACAGGCCCGGATCGCTCTTTCGGGTCCTGACCTGCACGAAGTCGAAACCCGCCACGCCTCCTTTGCGGAAGCGATGTCGGGAAGCCCGATGGCTTCCCGGAACCGTGAAAATCAGGCCAGAAGCCGTTCGAACATCCAGTAGCTGGCGAGAATCCCGACTCCATAGCCGGCGAAGCGCTGCGCATGCGGCCACTGTGTTTCGGACGGCGCTGAGGCGGCGCTCTTCCGGCTCGCCAGAAGTTTGCGCAGTGCGAGGAAGGCGAGCGCGGCAATGGC
>CAYRCH010000028.1:13850-20304 GCA_964422665.1 uncultured Sphingomonadaceae bacterium
TCTTCCGGCTCGCCAGAAGTTTGCGCAGTGCGAGGAAGGCGAGCGCGGCAATGGCCGCGAAGACCAGCTGGCCGATCTCGATCCCGATATTGAAACCGAGCAGCGCCGGAACGAACCCCTCCTGCGGAAGGCCGATCTCGCGCAGCACGGCCGCAAAGCCGAAACCGTGAAGCAGCCCGAAACTACCTGCCACCGCCACCGGCCTGCGCCAGGTGAGCGTATCGCGCGGTCCCTTCACGATCTCCACTGCGAGGAACACGATCGAAAGGGCGATCACGCCCTCGACCGCGGCAATGGGCAGACGGATCACGTCCAGTGCGGCTAGCGCCAGCGTGACCGAATGCGCCAGCGTAAATCCCGTGATCGCCAGCGCTATCCGGCGCCAGCTGCGCGCGATCCAGATCAGCCCGGCAACGAACAGCAAATGGTCGATCCCGAGCCAGATATGCTCGAAGCCCAGCCTGACGTAATCGACGAACCCCGCCGCCGGGGCCGCCTCCGCCAGCGGGATCGAGGTGACGCCGGGCAGGCTGAGATGGGTCTTCTCTTCCCCATCCGCCCAGCGGATCCGGGCGATGGTCGCCAGCGCCGGGTTTGCACGGAGATAGTCGATGCCGATCTCTGCCCCGCGGAGCGATTGCACACAGTTCCAGCGCCCTTCCTGCCAGTGGCCGAGCATGTCGGACCATTGGCGGATGCGTCCCTCGACAGCGCATCCGTCGGGCAGATGCAGCGCCGGCGCGACTGCGGCGGGAACATTGGCGGGGATCTTCCAGCGCAGCCGGTATTCAAGCGGAGACTGCTCGTCGAGCTCGACGAATAGCGGGCGGTTGTCATCCGCCCTGGCGGGCACGGCAGCGAAGGCGGCCAACGCCAACAGCGCCAGCAGTGCCGCGCGAAAAACGCTCACGGTGCGATCAGCACCTTGCACTGACCGCTGCGATGCTTGAGACTTTCGAACACGGAAGGCGTATCGGCCAGAGTGATCGTGTCGGTGACCAGCAGGCGCGGCTCCGCTGCGCCGGCATTGAGTGCATCGAGCGCGGTCTCATATTCCTGGCGGGTGAAGAAGGCGCTGGTCACCAGCCGCACTTCCTTGCTCAGCATGGCGAAGCTGTTGAACGTATCGGGCTGGGTGCACAGGCCCAGCAGCAGGATCGTACCGCGTGGGCGCAGCTGTTCCACCGCCTGCGCGATCAGGCCGGGAATACCGACGCATTCGAACACGATGTCGGCCTTGCCGCCAAGGGCACGTTCCGCACTTCCGACCGGATCCTCCGGATCGACCACAAACACGTCTGCACCCATTCCCAGCGCCCGCTCACGCTGGAACTCGGCGATATCCTGCACCGCCACCCGGCCCGCGCCGTAGCGTTTGGCCCAGAAGGCGACCGCCAGCCCGATCGGCCCCGCACCGAGCACCAGCACCCGGTCGCCCGCCTTCATCCCGGCGAGGTTGAGCCCGTGCAGCGCCACCGCCAGGGGTTCCACGATCGCACCGTCCGCCAGGCTGACATCGAGCGGCAGCTTCACGCACTGGTTGGGCCGCGTCACCGCATATTCGGCATAGCCGCCGCCCTGCAGCCCGAACTCGGCGCACCATTGCACCTCGCCCTTGCGGCAATGCTCGCACCGGCCACAGCTCTTGAGCGGGATCACCGAGACCAGGTGGCCGCGGCGAAGTTCATCCACCCCGCTGCCGACCGCAACCACTTCGCCGGCGAATTCATGGCCCAGCACGTCGCCCCGGCGGCAGCCATAGGTGGCGTCTTCGGTCATGTGCAGGTCGCTGCCGCAAATGCCGCAGCGGCCGACCTGCACAACCACTTCTCCCGCTTCCGGCACCGGATCGGGAACCGTCTCCAAGGTCAGCGGCTCATGCAGGGCCTGGAAGGTAACAGCCTTCATGTCAGTCGTTCAGCGGCTTCACCGGACCGAGCTGCATGCCGCCGTCGATCATCACATGGGCGCCGGTCATGTAGCTTCCCGCATCGCTGGCCAGCAGCAGGGCGAGCGGCTTGATCTGGTAGGTTTCCGCCATCCGGCCCACCGGCACCAGCTTGTCCCACGCCTCTTTCGCCTGCGGGTTCTTCTTGACCCAGCCATCGCCGATATTGGTGACGAATGGCCCCGGCGCGATTGCGTTCACGCGGATGCCATAGGCGGCGAGTTCGTAGGCGGCATGGCGCATGAAATGCTTCACCCCGGCCTTGGCGGCCATGTAGGGCACGCCGACGATCGCCTCGTTGACTTCGGCGGCGTTCGAGCTGGTGATGACGATGCTTCCGCCGCGCCGGCCGCCGCGGCCTTCATTCGCCTTCATCACCCGCGCCGCCTCGCGCACTGTATGAAACACACCGGTGAGGTTGATCGCGATCGACTTGTCCCAGCTCGACTTGGGATAGACATCGATCTGCCCTTCCGGATTGCGCCGGTCGTCCGGCGTCCAGAAGCCGCCCCCGACATCCAGCCCGGCATTGGCAAAGGCGATGTCGCATCCGCCATAGGCTTTGACATGGGCGTCAAACGCCCGCGCCACCTCATCCAGATTGCTCACATCGCAGCCGGTCCAACGGGCTTCCCAGCCCTTGTCGCTGAGGCGCTGCGCTTCGCGCGCCGCGCCTTCGGCGTCGATATCGGTCAACGTGACCTTCGCCCCGGCCTCGGCCATGCATTCGGCATAGGCGAGGCCGATCCCGCTGGCCGCGCCGGTGACGAGCGCCGAGCGGCCGCGAATATCGAACTGGTCGAGGGTCTTAGGATCGGGCATGTCAGAACTCTCGCAAAAAACCTCTCGTCATTCCCGCGCAGGCGGGAATCCAGCTGCCGTTACGATCATCGCGAGGTCAGCTGGACCCCCGCTTGCGCGGGGGTGACGAAGAAGGACACATCCAGGAAGACTTCAAAGATAGAGCTTCTCGTTGATGGGAATGCCGTTCTCACGGCAATATTCCTCGTAGTGGTTCATCATCCACCACACATCGGCGGTTTCCACCAGCACCGCATTCTCGTCGTAAAACTCAATCGGGCCTTCCATCCAGCCGAACAGCTTGCAGCCCTCCGGGTGCTCGGTGACCAGCGTGTGGCTTTCGCCCGGCACTTCGAGGATCAGTCCGCCGGGGCTCGCGACCCAGTCATATTCGAGATAGCGGACGCTGCCTTCGAGACAGACCATCACGATCGTGCCGCGGTGGAAGTGCGTCCCGATCACGCCCGGTCCCTTGACCCACAATATGTTGGAAAACAGGTTGCGGCGCACGTCGAAGGCGAGATGCTTGATCGCCGCGCTTTCCCCGAACGGGACCCACGGGCTGTCGTCATCGGATTGCGCGTCGATATAGCGCCCGCCCGGCGAATATTTCTCGACCAGCGAGCGATAGTTGAACGGGACGTCGACGATTTCCTTCTTGTTGGACGGCGGGGCTTTCATCCGGGTGGCCATTGTCTCTCTCCATTTATGCCGAATCCTGAGGGGCGGAGTCGGTGTTGCAAACCAGTCTAGCCGAGGTTCACGCAGAGGCGAACTCGGGAGTGATGCCGCGCTTGCGCAGCACGCCCGGCGCCGTTTCCTTCAGGCCCATGGCGACAAAGCCGCTGATCACGGCGAGGATCATCAGCACGTAGAGGAACGTGTCCTGTCCGAATGCATCGTTGAGCACGCCGGCCAGCGGCGGGCCGAAAACGCCCCCCAGCACTTCGCAAAAGCCCATCGCGAGGCCGAGCACGGTGGCATGGTGCATCGGCTTGAAGGTTTCGGAAGGGATCGTGGCCATGAAGATCGGAAATGTGCCGTTGACCATCCAGCCGATGAAGAAGATCGGGATCAGCACCGTGGCATATCCGCTGAGGCCGAACGGGCCGGCATCGGTGAAGCCGGCAGGATCCAGCAGCAGCACGCCGAGCGGGCCGACCAGCGAAAGGAATGGCAGGACCACCATCACCGGCTTGCGCCCGATCTTGTCCGACAGGCCGGAGACGACGAAGCTGTAGATCGCGGCGGCTATGCCCAGCGAACCGACCAGCCAGCTCATCGAGAAAGCATCCATCCCGCGCGCCTGCACGAGGAATACCGGCATGAAGGCCCAGGTGATGACGAAATGGGCGACCATCAGGATGCCGACCACCACGCTGATCCACATGTTGCGGATCCGCATGGCACGCCCAACTTCCGCGAAATAGTCGCTTACCGCCTGACCGGTGCTGACCTTGGGCCTGGCCTCGCGCGGCGGGGCGACGGGCTCGCGCAGCATGAACCAGATCAGCGCCGCGGAAATCAGTCCCGGCAGCGCGGCAAGATAGAACGCCTCTCGCCAGCTGAACATCGTGGCGAAGGCCACCAGCACGACCGGGGCGGCGAAGCTGCCAAGCAGGTTGGAACCGAGATTCTGCGCGACGCCCTGCGCCAGCCCGCGCCTTTCGGGATTGACCTCGCTCGCCACCATCGCGTGGCTGATCGGCATCACGCCGCCCTCGGCCGCGCCCATCAGCAGGCGGGCGGCGAACAGGAACAGGAAGCTCGTTGCGAGCCCCGAGAGGAACGAACAGAGCGAGAAGGCGACCGTGGCGATGATCAGCAGTATCTTGCGCTTGCCCAGCGTGTCCGACAGCCGGCCGACGAAGAAGGCCGCGATCGCCCAGCTGAACGAGAGACCGCCCGCGAGCAGGCCGATCTGCGTGCCCGACAATTGCAGGTCGGGCTGGACGAACGGCATCAGCACGTTGAGCGCCTGCCGGTCGAAGAACACGATGCCAAAATTGAGGCTCAACAGGAAAACCAGCAATATCTGGTAGCCGCGTGAGTTGGTCACCCAGTTGCCCTCTTGCCCGGAGGCGGTTTCCGTCGGCTGCATTCTCGTCTCTCCCGCTGGCCCGGTTCAGCCGGGCCTGTTGTTCAATATGCTCGTTTTTCAGAGGAATGAGCGCACAGGATCGCTTCCGTCCCAGTCGCGGCTCGCCTTCCAGAACCGTGTGAAAGTCTCGTCCATGCCCGGCGTCACTGGCAGCAATTCAAGGAAACCCCATTGGGCGGCGTCGCCGCGATCGAGATAGACCACTTCACCGCCCGTGGGCACGGCGGCGCGAAAGGCCTCGCGATAGCCCCGGCGCTGATAGTCGAGGCTCGCCGCATCGACATCGGCGCAGGCGATCCCGAAATGGTGGAAGCCGTATCCGCGCAGCCGGATGGTTTCCTGATAGACGCTGGGATGGTCGTCCAGCGGCTGGATCAGCTCGATCAGCATATGACCGGCAAAGCCCATCGCGATCGTAATGTCCGCGCGAGATTCATCGCCGCGATAGATCTGGCCCGGAACGAGGAAGTTATCGAGCACGAAAAACGGCCCGGCACCGGTATCCTCGATGAAGCGGCGAATGCTCGCCTGCAGATCTTCCACCACATAGGCGGTCTGGGCGATCCCGCCCATTGGCTGGCCATAGCCCAGCTCGTCACTCATTGTCCTCTCCCTCTCGGCAGAGGGATGCCAGACGCGGGGACAAAGTCAATCACACAGCGCGACGGGCCGTCAGGCGATTACTGCACGGCGGCAAAAGTCGGGATGATCGCGAAGGGCGCTCCGGCCGGCGTCCCCTCCAGCGCGTTTATCGTATCGGTGAATGTGACCCGGCCTTCCTCGTCCAGCTGCAGGATCTGGGGTTGTCCCGCCTTCGCATAGGTGACCGCTCCGGTGACCGCGATGGTCATCATCACCTGCCCCGGTCCGTCGCCGAAATCGAGCTGGTACCCGAATTGCGCGGTTTCCCCGCTCATCAGCTTGTCGCGTTCCAGCCATGCCTCGACGAAAGAGTAGGCTTGGGATTCGATCATTACCTGCTCGCCGTCGACTCCCAGCAGACCGATCTCGACTGGTCCCGGCTGCACCCAGGCGGGGACGGTCAGCGATGTCATTCCGCTCTCACCATCCGCGCCGATCGCTGTGCCGACAGGAACTTCTTCCGGCACGCCGCCCGGCTGGCCGATGGAAACGGCACGGTAGGGCTCGCCAAGCACCAGAGCGCCACCCGACTGAATGTAGCTTTCCGGAGTCGCCGGGAAACCTGACGGCACGCCGTCCAGCACTTCGAGCGCGACACCGGGCGCAGTGCCGTCGAACAGCACAAGGCCGACCTGCCCCCCTGCGGCTGGTATCTCCGCGATGAAGCCGCCGCTCGAATCCGTATTCACTTCGGCGATATTGCCGCCGGGCATTTCGAGTGCGACCTGCGTGTTCTCGCGCGGCTTCTCATCAGCGTCGAGCACCACGCCCGAGAGAACTCCTCCCGCCAAGGCGGCAGGGGGCAGCACCAGCCGGCTGGTGCGCCTGTCGGGCGTCACTGCTTGCTGGGTGGGTCCGGCCGGGTCGCGATAATATGGAGGAGGTGCACCCAGGCTTCGCGGCGGGGCGCCGAACAGCGACCAGATATCGACGTCGACCTTGGAATAGCGCTTGGCCTGGTC
>CAYRCH010000029.1:0-13113 GCA_964422665.1 uncultured Sphingomonadaceae bacterium
GGCCGACATGAGCGCCATTTCCGATACTGCACAGAGCAGAAAGTACCGTTTCCCTACTGCTTTCACGATTTTGTTTGGACTGATTGTCCTGGTGGCCGCACTGACCTGGATTATTCCGGCGGGCCAGTACGAGCGTGTCACCAATCCGGCACTCGATCGCGAAGTGCCGATTGCAGGCACATATGCGCCGACCGATCCAAACCCGCAGGGTATTTTCGACGTCATTATGGCGCCGATCGCCGGTTTTTATGATCCTGCCACCAATGAGGCCAATGCCATCGATGTGGCGCTGTTCGTGCTGGTCATCGGCGGCTTCATCGGAGTGGTGGCGTCAACCGGTGCCATCAATGCAGGCATCAGCCGCGCGATGATTGCGCTGAAAGGCCGTGAGAAGTGGATGATCCCGGTCCTGATGGCGCTGTTCGCCTTTGGCGGCACGACCTACGGGATGGCTGAGGAAACGCTTGCCTTCTACGTACTGCTGATCCCGATCATGATCGCTGCCGGCTATGATGCCGTCACAGCAGTCGCCATTATTCTACTTGGCGCGGGAGTCGGTGTGCTCGGCTCGACGGTGAACGCCTTTGCCACGGTAATTGCGTCCGACGCAGCCGGCGTACCTTTTACAAACGGTATGACGCTACGACTCATCATTCTCGGTCTTACGTGGCTGGCATGCGTCGCCTATGTCATGCGGTATGCGGAGCGCGTGCGTCGCGATCCCTCAAAATCCATTGTCTATGACCGCAAGGCCGAGAACGAGGCCCATTTCCTTTCCGGACAGGAAGAGGGAACCCTGGCATTCACCGGCATGCACAAGATCGTGCTTGCGATCTTTGGCATCACTTTCGTTGTGATGGTCTGGGGTGTGCTGAAGGGGGGCTGGTGGATGGGCGAGATGAGCGGCCTGTTCCTTGCTGCAGCCATCCTGATCGGCCTGATTGCACGGCCGGGCGAAGAAAAGTTCGTCGACGCATTCCTCAACGGCGCGCGTGACCTGCTTGGCGTGGCGCTGATCATCGGGCTGGCGCGTGGCATCGTCGTGGTCATGGACGCCGGGCGGATCAGCGACACGATCCTGCACTGGGCCGAACTGTCCGTCGCCGGTCTCGGCGAGGTCGCCTTCATCAATGTGATCTACTGGATCGAAGTGCTGATGTCCTTCTTCGTGCCCTCGTCCTCCGGGCTGGCGGTGCTGTCGATGCCGATCCTGGCACCAGTCGCCGATTTCGCCAATGTCGGGCGCGAACTGGTGGTTACCGCCTATCAGTCGGCCAACGGACTGGTGAACCTGATCAACCCGACTTTCGCGGTGGTCATGGGCGCGCTCGCCATCGGGCGGGTGCCGTACGAGCGGTGGCTGCGCTTCATGTGGCCGCTGCTTGTCATCCTGACCGTCATCATCATGGCGAGCCTCAGCATCGCCACGCTGATTTCCTGAAGGAGAGAAAAATGCCAATCACCTATGGCGTCCACTCGGAAGTGGGCAAGTTGCGGCGGGTGCTTGTCGACCGTCCCGGCGCAGCACTTGCCCGCCTCACGCCCTCGAACTGTGATGAGTTGCTGTTTGACGACGTACTTTGGGTCAAACAGGCCCGCGTCGACCATATGACCTTCGTCGATGCCATCCGTTATCGCGGCGCCGAGGTTGTCTTCCTGCGCGAGGCGCTTGCGGAAACCATGCAGGACGCCGAGGCACGCCGTTGGCTGCTGGAGCGCCGGATCAACGAGAACACGGTCGGCGTTGGCTTGGCCGACGACCTGCGCGCGGCGCTTATGGAAATGGATGCCGACGCCCTGTCGCTCATCCTCATGGGCGGCATGAACAAGGCGGAACTGCCGGTCGAGCCGAAAGGCGCATTTGCGCCCGTATTGCGGCCTGAGGACTTCATCCTGCCGCCGCTGCCCAATCACCTGTTCACGCGCGATACAACCTGCTGGATTTATGGCGGGGTGACCCTCAATCCCATGCGCTGGAATGCGCGCAAGCTGGAGACGGTCAATGTCGCCGCCGTTTACCGCTTCCATCCCGATTTCCGTGACGCCGATTTCCCCGTATGGTGGGGCGACCCCGACATCGACTATGGCTTGGCGACACTTGAGGGCGGCGACGTCATGCCGGTCGGGGCCGGCGTTGTGCTGGTCGGTATGGGCGAGCGCACCACACCGCAGGCGGTTGGCCAGCTTGCCCGGGCACTGTTTGCGCAGGGCGCGGCTGAACGCGTCATAGCCTGCAAGCTGCCCATTGAGCGCGCGTCCATGCACCTCGACACCATCTTTACCTTCTGCGACCGTGATCTCGTCACGCTGTTTCCTGATGTGGTTGACGGCATCACTGCCTATTCGCTGCGTCCTGGCGAGCAGGACTGGCAGATCGACGTGCGCGAGGAGGCCGGCCATCTTACCCAGGTGGTCGCCGAGGCTCTTGGCCTGCCGAAGCTGCGCGTCGTCCAGACCGGCGGTAATGCTTATATCGCCGAGCGCGAGCAGTGGGACGACGGCAACAATGTCGTCGCGCTCGAGCCGGGGGTGGTCGTTGCCTATGACCGCAACACATACACCAACACGTTGCTTCGCAAGGCGGGCGTGGAGGTCATCACTGTCCCCGGTTCGGAACTCGGTCGTGGCCGCGGCGGCGGCCATTGCATGACCTGCCCGCTGATCCGCGACCCGGTTTGAGGAGAAGAGGCATGCCCGTCAACGTGAAGGGGCGCAGCGTCCTGAAGCTGCTGGATTTCTCGCCGGACGATATCCGCTTCCTGCTGAAACTGGCCGCTGCGCTGAAGCAGGCCAAGTATGGCGGCTACGAGGAGCAGCGGCTGAAGGGGAAGAACATCGCGCTGATCTTTGAAAAGGATTCGACACGCACCCGCACCGGTTTCGAAGTCGCCGCCTATGATCAGGGTGCCCATGTCACCTATCTGGGGCCGACTGGTACCCAGATCGGCAAGAAAGAGTCGATGAAGGATACGGCGCGCGTGCTGGGGCGGCTCTACGATGCGATCGAGTACCGCGGCTTCGGCCAGGAGCAGGCGGAGACGCTGGCAGCATTTGCCGGCGTCCCGGTCTACAACGGGCTGACGGACGAATTCCACCCTACCCAGGTCCTCGCCGATTTCCTGACGATGCGGGAATTCACGCGCAAGCATCTGTCTCAGATTGCCTTCGCATTTCTTGGCGACGCTGCCAACAATATGGGAAACTCGTTGCTCACCGGCGCGGCGCTGATCGGAATGGATGTGCGCCTCGCAGCACCAAAGGCCTGCTGGCCCGATGCAGCGCTTGTTGAGGAAAGCCGGAAAATCGCGGAGATGACAGGCGCCAAGATCACACTGACCGAAGACCCGATGGAGGCGGTGCGTGGCTGTGATTTTATCTATACGGACGTCTGGGTATCGATGGGCGAGCCCGACTCGGTCTGGGAAGAGCGCATCAAGCTGTTGACGCCCTATTGCGTCACCTCGGACATCATGCGCGCCAGCGGCAACCCGCACACCAAGTTCATGCATTGCCTGCCCGCCTTCCACAATCGCGAGACCGAGATCGGCGAGCAGATCTTCCAGCGATACGGCATCGAAAGCATGGAGGTGACGGAAGAAGTCTTCGAATCCGAAGCTTCCGTTGTTTTCGATCAGGCCGAGAACCGCATGCACACCATCAAGGCGATCCTTGTCGCCACATTGGGAGCCTGAGATGCGTATCGTCGTGGCGCTTGGCGGCAACGCGCTTCTGAAGCGCGGCGAGCCAATGACGGCAGAGGTTCAACGCGCCAATGTGCGCAAGGCGGCGGAAGCGCTCGCCGCCTTGGCGCGCGAACATGACATCGTTGTTGCCCACGGGAACGGGCCCCAGGTGGGGCTACTGGCCCTGCAAGCTGCTGCTTACAAGGAAGTAGCACCTTATCCGCTAGATATCCTCGGTGCCGAAAGCGTCGGCATGATCGGCTATCTCGTGGAGCAGGAACTCACCAATGCGCTGCCGGCGGATACCAAATTGGCGACCCTTCTCACGCAGATCGAGGTTGATCGCGATGATCCGGCGTTCGACAAGCCGGAAAAGCCGATCGGCCCAGTCTACAGTAGCGATGAAGCCAAGAAGGCCCGCGACGCTCATGGCTGGGTCATGGTTGAGGAAGGGTACGAAAAATGGCGGCGCGTCGTGCCGTCCCCGTTGCCCAAGCGTATCATCCAGATCGAAACACTGCGGCTGCTTGTCGAACTTGGTGTCGTCGTGGTCTGCGCCGGTGGCGGCGGCATTCCCGTTATCCGTGACAGAGATGGCAACCTGGTGGGCATGGAAGCAGTCATCGACAAAGACCGGGCAGCCGGGCTCCTTGCTGAGGAAATCGGTGCTGACGCTTTCTTGATGCTCACCGATGTAGAAGCCGTCTACGCGGATTGGGGCACGTCGCAGCAGCGTGCGATACGCCATGTCCGACCCGACCAGATCGATCCAGCCAACTTTCCGGCCGGCTCGATGGGCCCGAAGGTCGAAGCTGCGCGCACCTTTGCCTCCCGACCCGGCCGCATCGCTGGAATTGGTCGGCTTGAAGATGCGGCTGCGATCCTGGAAGGGGCTGCCGGAACGCTGGTAAGCTCAACTGCTATTGCGGCCATGCACAATGATCCTGAACCGGCACCGGAAGCAAGTTGAGTGACTGTGCTTGTTTCTCTTGACCGGGTCTGACTGATTGTCCTTCAGGAGCAATTGAAGCGGTATCACGGGGAGCGTAGATGGGTTACCGCCCCCCTCTTTCGAGAACTTCCAGCACGGAGACGACGATCGCGTCCGGCGGTCCCTCGACATCGACGGAATCCCACTCTACGGCGCCGGCCATTCGATCCATCTGCCGCGCGAGAATTTCGACCGTGGCGTCCGAGGGGCCGCCTTTCCGCGTCGCGACGCGCCGCCTGAGGACATCCGCTTCCGCAGTCAGCCAAACGCCCTGGAACGATATGCCGTTTTTTGTCGCAATCTCCTCGATCATGGCACGATCATCGAGACGGTCGAAGACGGCATTGGCGATGACAGTGCCGCCGCCAGCGAGAATGAGGTCTGCGCGCAAGGCCATCTCGCGATAGACTTTCTGTGAGACTTCGGGAAGATAGGCTTCCTGCGGAAGGCGGGTTTCAGCGGAAACGCCGTGCATCGCCTTTCTGATCCGGTCGCTTTCGATGATCCGCGCACCGGGCGGCACGCCGAGATGCGGCGCCAGCCGTTCCGCGATCGTCGTCTTTCCCGATCCGCTGAAGCCGCCGATCGCTACAAGACGGGGCCTCTGTCGCGACAGCAGAGTTTCAGCAAGACGAAAATAGGATTGGGCTTCCTTGATGGCCTCGCCGGCCTGCGATCCTTCCCCAGCGGCCTGCGTGGCAAGAACATGCGCGCGCACCGCCGCCCTCACAGCCATGAAAAAAGGAAGAAGCGAGAATCCGCCCTCGTCGTCCATCTGATCGAAATATCGGTTCATGACGAGGTTCGCGAGGCCGGCCAGCCCGCGGCGCCACAGATCCATGAGCAGGAAAGCGAGATCGTAGAGCACGTCCACCGTCGCGATCTCATCGTTGAACTCGATGCAATCGAACAAAAGCGGCTCGCCGTCCAGCAGACATATGTTCCTCAAATGCAGATCGCCATGGCAGCGGCGCACCCGGCCAGCCTGAGAACGGCGGTCAAGCAGTTCGGCATGGTCTGAAAGTGCCACCCGCATCGCGCCGTGGAAGCGCTGCAGTTCGTCATGATCAAAGACGCGGCTCTGCGCGAAGCCGGCTTCGTTAATATCGAGCACATCCGCCATACGCGCCGATCCGCTCTTCGTCCGGTCGACAGGCGCAACACGATGGAAATGCACGATCTTGCACGCCGTCGCGTCCATTATATCCTGTGTAAGTCTGCCAGCGAGCGCGACCCGGTCGAGCAGGCAATCCTGCTCGAAACGTCGCATCTCCACGACGCCGTCCACTAGCGTTCCTTCGCCATCGAACTCGAGCGCGCAGTCAGTCCCGCGAGTGATACGGCGCGCCGCGAGATAAAGGCTGGGGGCGGTGAGCGAATTGAGCTCGACCTCCTTTCGGCAACTTTCCAGACGCAGTTCCGGCCTGGAGAAGTCCACATAAGGGAGCTTGACCTCTCGCTTCATCTTCCACGCGCGATCCCCGGCCAGGAAAATGCACGAGATGTGCGTCTCGATGATTTCAATTTTGTTTGTGATCCCGTGCGTGCCGGGGTCCGACAGGAATGCGACCGTCTCGTGCTGGTTTTCCGCAACCATAAGCTTCCTCCGCATCAACGTCGATGGAGCGGTATCATCGTGACGACCGCGCGGCATTTTTCCTGGCCCTGCGGTCGTCCTCCTTGGTCAAGGTCTCAAAGCCGGCGACGATATCGAGAAGTTCTTCCGTGATCGATTGCTGACGCCCCTGATGGTACTCGACGGCCAATACGGACAGGTGGTCCTGGATATTCTTCTCAGCGGCCTGCATGGAGGCCAGGCGGCTGGCGTTTTCGCTGGCCATTGACTCGGCGAAGGCGCGATAGAGCGAAACGAACAGATGCTGGCGGATCAATGCTGAAAACAGCTCGCGCCAATCCATCGTGAAGGTTGGCAAGGAGCGCGAGCTCCAATGCCTCTTCGCCAACCCTCTGAGCCAGGCTGCGTCGATGGGCAGAAGCTGTACCGTGGCAGGCGCGGAGCGGACGGGAGCGCCTGGCCTGTGGTGGATGAGGAGAAACTGCTCGACCCCATCCTGGAAGCGCAGTTCATCGACCTTGAGCAGCAGGTCCTGAACCGCCGAAGTGATACCTGAAACCGTGCTGGGAATCGGAAACTGCTCGCGAACTGCGCAGCCGGCGTCCTCCAGTCGGCCGACGAGCCTGTTCCCGACCACAAGGACAACCCGGTCTTCTTCCCTTTCCGGTAGGGCTTTGATCGTATCGATCGCGAAGGTGGCTGCCTGTTCATTGAAGGAGCCGCACATGCCCTGGTCGGAGCCAAATACGATGATCCCGCGACGCTTGCCCGACAAGGAATTGGCCGGAATCGCTTCTGGGCGATTCCACAGGACGATCTGCAGCCCTGTTTCGATGGTACGATTGTATTCGGCAAGGGATTCCACCGCCAACTCGCATTGACGGATGCTGGCGGCGGCAAGCGCCTTCATCACCCGGACGACGCCGTAGAGATCTTCCGCACTGTCGATGCGGCGACGCATGGATTCAAGCGCTTGCGCCATCCTCCACCTCTCCCATGTCTGCGACGATGGCGCCGATTACCCGGCGCAGATCGTCGCGATCATCCTTCGTCAGCTTGGCACCTGAAGCCATGCGTTCGCCGAGGTCTGGAAGTTCTGTCACAACTGCCTTGCGGATGGCCTGTTCCGCCTCGGCTGTCCTTTCGACTGGAATTGCGTTGAGAAGGTCTTCGCTGGCGGCGAGCAGGACGGCGACCTGCTCCGGGACCGGAAGCGGCTTGTATTGTGGCTGCTTGAAGACTTCGCGGACGCGACGGCCGCGTTCCAGCATCGCGATGGTGTCTTCGTCCAGTCGGGTCCCAAACCGCGAGAAGACCTCCAGTTCCTCGAACTGCGAATAGGACAGCCGCAATTCGCTTGCCACTGCGCGATAGCAGGGCATCTGCGCCTTGCCGCCGACGCGAGAGACGGAGCGTCCGACGTCCACCGCTGGCAGGATACCCTTGCGGAACAGTTGCGGCGACAGGACGATCTGGCCGTCGGTTATGGAAATCAGATTGGTGGGGATGTAGGCGGAAATGTTCTGAGCCTGCGTTTCGGCAATCGGCAGCGCCGTCAGGGAACCTCCGCCATATTCCTCGCGCAGTTGGGTCGAGCGTTCCAGAAGCCGCGAGTGGACATAGAAAACATCCCCCGGATAGGCCTCGCGGCCGGGAGGGCGGCGCAACAACAGAGACAATTCGCGATAGGCGCGCGCATGGCGGGTCAGATCGTCATAGACGATGAGAACGTCCTGGCCCCGCTCCATGAAGAACTCGGCCATTGTGGTCGCCGCATAAGGGGCGATGAACTGCACCCCCGGCGGTTCGTCGCCGGATGCCACGACAACGATGCAATAAGACAGGGCGTCGTAGCGGCGGAGATATTCGAGAAACTTGGCCACGGCCGAACTGCGCTGGCCGATGGCGCAGTAGACGCAGATGACGTTCTTGTCTCGTTGATTGAGGATCGTATCGAGGGCGATCGCCGTCTTTCCCGTCTGGCGATCCCCCAGGATCAGCTCTCGTTGCCCGCGTCCGATCGGCAGAAGCGAATCTATGACCTTGAGGCCAGTCTGGAGCGGCCTTGCCACGGGCGCGCGGCGCAGGATCGGGGGAGCGGGCCGCTCCACGGGACGCCGCTCGGTCAGCCGCAGCGGACCGCGCTCGTCGAGCGGCCGGCCGAGCGCGTCGACGACACGGCCGACAAGTTCTTCGCCGACGGGAATATCGAGGATACGGCCGGTGCGGTGGGCGAGGCTCCCGGCGGTCAGTTCGCGGCTGGCGCCCAGCAGGATCGCGCCGACCTCTTCCGGATCCAGATTATAGGCCATCCCAAGCACGCCGCCCTGTAGTCTCACCAGCTCCTCGGCCTCCACTCCCGGCAAGCCGCGGAGCCGGGCGACTCCCTGGCCGACCGAGACAACGCGTCCGACCTCACGTGCCGTCAGTTGCGGGCCACCCGTTGTGACCACCTCTTCGAGGAGGGACAGCGTCTGGTGGATAGAGTCGCGCAGTGGCTCCGACGGGCTGCGACGTTCGGCATGCTGACTAGAGTTTCGCATGTTTTTCGGCGTTCTCATCCAATGCTTCGAACAGACGGGCTTCCAGGCTCTCAAGATAGGAATCGACATTCCAGACGAACCGGTGCGAAGGGGTTCGCAGTTCGACGCCGCAGATTAAATCCGCACTGGTCGTGAACCGCGCCTCGAGGTCGTCATCCAACTCGCGCCGCAGCGCCAGGGACAGCTGCTCCCGCGCTTCTGGCGAGATCGGGAAGGCGGTGCGGACCTCGATTTCGTGATCAGACTCACGCACCGCCGTCGTGATGGCGTCTCGCTCCGCCGGATCGAACGTTTCCAGCCTTTTCACGAAGACTTTCAGAATTTGCTCCTCCAGGGTTGCGTCGGCGAGTTCGTTCAATCCGCGGCGGGCCAGCGAAAAGACTTCCTGTCCCAAGCGTTCGCGGAAGTCCTGCAGCAATCCTTGCCGTTCACGCGCCAGCGCCTCCAGCCATTCCACCTGCTCCTTCTCCGCGTCGTGGCGCGCAGCCTCCATCAACTGCTGTCGATAGGCCTCGGCTTCGTCCCCGGCTCGCGCCAGCATCTCTTCGCGGTTCGCCTCGAATTCAAGGTTCCGCACCCGGAAGAGTTCCGCCTCGGCCTCGGCCGACGCCCGCTGCCGTGCAGCCTCGTCAAGGCGGCCCGCGATCTTCGCTTCCCGTTCCTTCATCGCTCCAACGATCCGGCCATAGAGGAAATGCTTGAGCAGCCAGACGAGGACCAGGAAGTTGACGATCTGGGCGACAAGGGTGAACCAGTCAACACCCACTACTGACCTCCTGTCAGGGCCACCACATGGTTCCAGAACGGGTTGGCGAAGATCAGGATTATGGACACCACGAAACAGTAGATCGCCGAGGATTCGCACATCGCGACGCCGATGAACATCGAGCGTGTGATGACGGGAGCCGCGTCCGGCTGCTGGGCCAGGGCGGTCAAGCCGCGCGACACGGCCCAGCCTTCGGCGATGGCGGTGACAGGAGCGCCGATGCCGACGGTTGCCCCGGCCATGATGATCGAGATCATGCCTATCAATTCCACGCTGTTCATGGGCCTTCTGTCCTTTTCTCGTTGGTTGAGGCAGTTTGCGCCTGCTCCTGATGGGCCTGGTTGGCGGAAGCGATGAACACCAGCGCCAGAATCGCGAAGATGTAGGCCTGGATCAGGCCGATCAGCAGTCCAAGAGCGCTCATGATGATAGGAAAGAACAAGGGAGCGATGGCGAGCGCTGCGGCCACCATCATCGACCCGCTCATGACGTTGCCGAACAGACGCAGGGCCAGCGCAACCGTCCGCGTCAGTTCCCCGAAGATGTTGAACGGCAGCAGGAATGGGCTTGGCTGAAGATAGGTTTTCAGGAACCCGCCAAGTCCGCGCTCGGCTATCCCAAACAGCGGCGTGGACACGAAGACGCACAGGGCAAGGGCGGCGGTGGTCGAGAGAGAACCCGTTGGCGGGTGAAAACCAGGAATGATCGCCAGGATATTGGAGACGGCGATGAACAGGAACAAAGTGCCGACGAAGGGAAGGTAGCGGGCCGGATCCTGCTGCGTCACGTCCCGGATCTGCTCCTGGATGATCTCCACCACGATCTCAAGCAGGCTCTGTCCCCGCGACAGGGTTGTCTCCGTGCTCAGGCGACGCGTCACGAGCCAGGAGCCGCCGACCAGAATCACCATTACGAGCCAGGTGAATACAAGGGTGGCGGTGATCCTGACCGGTCCCGCCTCCCAGTAGACGATGGCGTCAGGCGTGATGTTCATCTCAGCCCCCGTTCTTCTGCGGGGGAAGATATGAGTCGAGCTCCGCCCGCATCCTTGAAACCAAGATCAGGCGGACCATTATGAAGCCCGCAAGGCAGGCCAGCATGCGCTCCCAGCGCCCGTCCATCACGAAGTAGAAGCCAACGACGACAACGGCCGTGCGCACGACGAAGCTGGCTAGGACCAGCGGCATCGGCGATTTCAAGGACGCAAGCCGCTGCACGGTCAGCCACAGACCGCCGAAATAAAACAGGCCCAGACCCAGCCCGGCCATCCAGGCCAGTGCCATCGGCAGAAACGGATTCATGGGTCGGCTTCCTTTTCTTCCTCCTCGATCGCCTTGGCCTCCAGACTGACCCAGTACCATGCACTGAGGCAACCCAGCGTCGCGCCGCCAAGGATCATGGCCAGCGTCCACGAGAAGCCACCCGGCCAGAGCCTGTCGAACCAGAGTCCGAGCACGATGCCGATGATGGTCGGGACGGCCACCGACCAGCCGATCACGCCGAATGTCCCCACGCCGATCCAGATCGTTCTGTCCTTGGCGCCGCGCGCCCGGATCTTGCGCTTCTCCATGGTCTCGACCTTCCGGCTCAATCCATCGGAGGCCTTCTCGCCCATCCGCTCAGGCATGGCCGCGCCCTTCCCACTCGAAGATCTGGCGCACGAGGCTGGCTTCCAGATGGTCCAAAGCAAGGCGGGCTTGCCGCTCGCGTTCATCCGTATCGCGAAACTCCGTGCTGACGACGTGTCGCAGTTCGCCCAACCGCCCCTGTACCGCGTTTCCGGTGGAAACGAGCACTTCAGCGCCGCGCTTGACCAGTATGCCTTCGTCAACGGCGAAAAAGGTCTCTTCGCCGTTCGCCTCCTCAAGCGCCAGGATGCCCGGGACCAACGCCGCCGCGAAATCGATGTGCCGCGGTAACAGACAGAAGGAACCGTCCTGCGCCTCCGCAACGACCTTTGACACCTCCTGCTCCAGAAGTATCCCGGACGGCAGGATGACCCTCACGATCATGTTCATGGCTTCCTGGCCTCATCGACCGCGCCGATCATGTAGAGCGATTTTTCCGGGTGACCGGAGAATTCGTCGTTCAGAATACGCTCGCAACCTTCAAGCGTATCCTCCAGATTGATCATCTTGCCTTCCAGGCCCGTGAACTGCTCGGTGGTGAAGAAGGGTTGCGTCAGGAAACGTTCCAGGCGGCGCGCCCGATGGATCCTGCGCTGGTCGTCCCGTGACAACTCCTCCATTCCCAACATCGCGATCACATCTTTCAGTTCTTCATAGCTTGCCAGCGTCTCCCGCACCTTGCGTGCGACGCGGTAGTGCCGCTCGCCCGCCAGCGGCGGCGTCAGCATCTTGGATTCGGACCGCAGAGGGTCAACCGCAGGATAGAAGCCTTGGCTGGCGCGCTCGCGCGAGAGCACGATGAGGGACGAAAGATGGCCGAACGTATGCGTTATTGCGGGGTCGGTGAAGTCGTCCGCCGGAACGTAGACGGCCTGCACGGAGGTGATGGCCGCGTCGCGCGTTGTGCAGATGCGCTCTTCGAGTTCTGCAAGTTCAGTTCCCAATGTCGGTTGATAGCCCATCCGGGAGGGCAGCTGTCCGAGCAGACCCGACACTTCCGAACCGGCCTGAATGAAACGGAAGATGTTGTCGATCAGCAGAAGCACGTCCTGCTTCTGATCGTCACGAAAATATTCCGACACGGTCAAGGCCGCATGCCCCACGCGAAACCGCGCGCCGGGCGGTTCGTTCATCTGGCCGAACACCAGCACAGTCTTGTCGAGCACGCCGGCGTCTTGCACGTCGCGGACCAACTCCTCCGCTTCCCTGGAACGCTCGCCAATGCCGCAAAAAACAGTGACGCCGTGATGACGGCCGGCGACATTGTTGATCAGTTCGGTGATGAGCACGGTCTTGCCAACGCCCGCGCCGCCGAACAGGCCTGCCTTGCCGCCGCGCTCCAGCGGAGCCAGGAGGTCGATGGCCTTGATCCCGGTGGTGAAGATTTCGCTTGTCGTGCCTTGCTCTGCCAATGATTTCGGCAATGCGTGCAGCGAGCGCCACTCACCGCCCTCCAGTTCTTCCCCGCCATCGATCGTGTCGCCGAACACGTTGACGACGCGCCCAAGAAGCCGCTCACCCACGGGAACCCGGAGCGGATGGCCCATATCGATGATAGGCATACCGCGAGCAAGCCCCGCTGTCGGGGTCAGGGAAACCCCTCGGACCGTTTCCGGATCGAGGTGGTTGACCACTTCGATGACGATGCGCCCGTCATCTCCGGCGCGCAACTCACTGTGGAACGCGGGGATGGGGTCGGGAAACCAGGCATCCACGACGCTGCCACGTACCGAAAGCACGGCGCCGCGTCGATAATCGCGACGATCTTCCAGAGAAATTTGCCTAGAACTGTTCAACCGTTCCTCCGTCAGAAGCAGATGTAGTACCTCCGGTTGGTTCCTGCCTCAGTATCCCCCAGGCGACCGATTGCGCCAACATCACACGATGGGGGAAGATGTTCCTTGATCTGCATCAGTGCAGGCTTGC
>CAYRCH010000029.1:13213-15380 GCA_964422665.1 uncultured Sphingomonadaceae bacterium
GCGCCAGCCGCGAAGATGTAGATCGCCGTGCCGATCAGCAGCAATGCCTGCGAGCCGGCGAACGGTATGCCGAGCGCGCCCTCGACAATGATGAAGAGCGAAAAGGTGAAGGCAATGAGGATCACGCCGCCATTCACCACAATCTTGGCGATCGCGATTTCGATGGCGGTGACAGGCATGAGCAGCAGGTGCTCGATCGTGCCGTGTTCGCGCTCACGGATCAGGGCAGCGCCAACCAGCACGATGGTCAGCATAGAGAGTGAATTCAGGAGTCCGCCGATCGCCGCGAACCAGACATTGTTGCCGGAAGGATTGAACGAGCGGCGCACTACTAGCTCGACGGCAGGAACGCTCACCAGGTCCTGTCGCGCGGCGAAGCGCTGCACCTCCTGGGTCAGGATCGCGGTTAGATAGCCGGTTCCGATGGCTGCCTGCTGTGTCTTGGTGGCATCGATATTGATCTGCAGGGCGACGGGCCGCCCGCTGCGAATGTCTGTTTCGAAACCGCGCGGCACCACGACGGCGAAGATGACCTCGCCCCAATCCATCATCGGGTCGATCTGGCTCGCCTCGATGGTGCGGGGCGCGAGGAACCAGGGCGGATAGAGCGCCGTCTGTAGCGACCGCGACAGTGCCGAATTGTCCTCATCGACGAAGGCGACAGCCGTCTTGCTGATCGTCTCACCCGCCGCAATCGACTCGACATACATGCCGGGCCCGAAAGAGTAGAGCACCAGCACAAGCAGCAGGAGATCGCGCCAGAGCGTACGCAATTCCTTGCCGGCAAGCCAGGAAATATTGCGGAGGCTGCGCATCAGCGCTCCTGCTTTCTGAGCAACAGCGTGGCGATGCCGACGGAGACCGGCACGAAAGCGGCGATGAGGAGGATGTTGATCGCCAATTCGCCGAAGCCGAGGCCCTTGTTGAAGGCGCCGACACTCATCTGCATGAAATAATTGGTCGGCCAGAGCTGGCCTATGATCCGCGCCGCGCCTTCCAGTGTCGAGACCGGCTGGATGAGGCCGGAAAACTGCACCGTCGGCAGCATGGCCAGGATCATGGTTGCAAACACCGCCGCGACCTGACTGCGGGTGAAAACCGCGACGAGCATGCCGAACCCTGTCGCCGCAAGGACATAGACGATGGCGCCCAATGCCAGTGCCAGCGCACTGCCGGTCAGCGGCACCTGGAAAAGCAGGATCGTCATCAATGTCAGGATCAGCCAGTTTACAAAGCCGATGCCGACATAGGGCAGTTGCTTGCCGAGAAGATACTCCAGCTTGCCGATCGGCGTCACATGGAAATTGGTGATCGTGCCGATCTCGCGCTCGCGGGCGATGCTGACCGCCATCAATATGGCTGGAAACAGCATCAGCAGAATGGCCGGAATCGACGGTGCCATGGAGTACAGGCTCTCGAAGCCGGGATTATAGCGGTAGCGCGGCTCCATCTCCACGATG
Source organism: uncultured Sphingomonadaceae bacterium (assembly GCA_964422665.1). Classification (GTDB taxonomy): domain Bacteria; phylum Pseudomonadota; class Alphaproteobacteria; order Sphingomonadales; family Sphingomonadaceae; genus DASWIR01. The sequence continues at coordinate 14,674 of CAYRCH010000029.1, forward strand.
GGCCGGGTGAGATCGCCGACCCCGGCGGCGACGGCGCGCTGTGTCAGGAAGGTTGCGTGCGCACCCTGCACATAGCCTTCGATCGTTGCTGCGCGCATCGTGTTGGCACCGTCGATCCAGGCCGCGACGCGGCTCGGTGCGCCTGTCGTCACGGCACGGCCAAAGCCACGCGGAATTTCGAGGGCAAGCGAGATCGTTCCCGCGGCCATCCGTTCCTCGAGTTGGTCGATGCTGGTCACGGGTGCCTGTTCGACGAAAGTGGGAGAGCCCTGGAAATTGGCGATATAGGCTCGGCTCTCCGGCGTCTGATCCTGGTCGAAAGCCGCGAAGGTCAGGTCCTCGATATCGGAAGATATGCCATAGGCGAACATCAGCATCAGGATCATCGAGCCGAGAAAGGCGAAAGCTAGCCGGATCGGGTCGCGCATCACCTCCAGCGATTCGCGCAGGCTGACCGCGAACAGCCGGCCAAGTCTGGGGTCCAGCGAGATTGACGTCGTCGCAGGCTCTTTTGCCAATTCAGGCGCGGGTGCAGTTTCGCCGTCCGGCTCGCCGATCGCGCCTTCAATGTAGCGGATGAAGGTTTCCTCAAGAGAGGACGAGCCCGCTTCACGCGCGAGATTCTGCGGTGTGTCGTAAACCAGAACTTCGCCGGCATGCATGAGCGAGATGCGATCGCAGCGCATGGCCTCGTTCATGAAATGGGT
>CAYRCH010000029.1:15480-20281 GCA_964422665.1 uncultured Sphingomonadaceae bacterium
GAGATGAAACAGCCGCGCATGTAGCATCAGGTTCTGGCGCACGGTCAATTCGCCCCAGAGCGAGAAATTCTGCGACATGAAACCGACGCGCTTTCGGGTTTCGATATTGGTCGCGTCGACCGGCTCGCCGAACAGCCAGGCTTCGCCTTCCGAAGCAGGCAGTAGACCGGTGAGCATTTTCATCGTCGTCGTCTTGCCGCAGCCATTCGAGCCAAGAAAACCAAAAATCTCGCCGCGTTCGATCTCGAAGCTTACATCGCGAACAGCGGTGAAATCGCCGAACCGGCGCGTCAGCCCTTTGGCGACGATAGCCGGGCTGCCACCCAGCGAGGTGCGCGGCGGGATATGCAGGCCAGTCTCGCTGCCGCGCTTTTCCGGAAGCAACAGGGATACATAGGCTGATTCCAGATCTTCCGTGCCGGTCTGCGCACGCAGTTCAGCCGGCGTGCCTGAGCTAAGGATCTGCCCCGCATCCATGGCGACCAGCCATTCGAAGCGCTCGGCTTCCTCCATATAGGCGGTGGAGACCAGCACGCTCATCTGCGGCCGGTCCGCCCGGATCTCGTCGATTAGGTTCCAGAACTGGCGGCGGGCAAGCGGATCGACGCCCGTGGTCGGCTCGTCGAGAATCAGGAAGTCGGGATCATGGATCAGAGCGCAGCAGAGTCCGAGCTTTTGCTTCATGCCGCCAGAGAGCTTGCCCGCCGGCCGGTCCGGGAAGGGATCGAGCCCGGTGGCGCGCAGCAGCCGGTCCATCCGCCGACGCCGCTCGGCCGCGTCATGGCCATAGAGCCGGGCAAAGAAATCGAGATTCTCCGCGACGCTCAGTTCCATGTAGAGGTTCTTGCCCAACCCTTGCGGCATATAGGCAGCACGGGAAAAGACTTCGGCGCGATGCCTCGCCTTTGCCATTGATCCGCCAAGTACGGTGATTTCGCCCGCCTGCATCTTCCGTGCGCCGGCAAGAAGCCCGAGCAGGGTTGATTTGCCGACGCCATCCGGACCGATCAGCCCGAGCATGCGACCCGAAGGAAAATCGAGCGTCACATCCTCGAGCGCGACCACGCTGCCATAGCGATGCGTGACGTTGCGGACGCGTGCAACCGGGGCGGAATGGCTAGCCATTGCGCGCTCAGTCCTCGGGAGCAAGACCCGGCGGCAGTGCCTCGGGCGGAATCGGCTGGCCGACAATCTCCGCCGGCCATGCAGCGTCTTCAGCGCCCATCAGCCGGATATAGGCAACACCACGAATCCCGGTCTTCACCTGGGCGATATAGGCGCGCACCAGCTCTTCTGGCACGCGTACCTTCACCCGGAACATCAGCTTTTCGCGCTCATCCCTGGTCTCGACCTGCTTGGGCGTGAATTGGGCTTCGGGCGAGACGAAGCTGACGAAGGCCGGGATGGCATAGTCGATCGCGTCCAGTCGGATGCGTGCCTCTGCACCGATTGCGGTGCGCGCCGATTCGGATGCGGGCAGGAAGATTTCCATATAGACTTGGCTGAGATCCAGCAGCGTCAGCACCTTGCCGCCGCCGCCCAGCACTTCGCCCGGTTGCGCCAGGCGATAGAGGATGCGGCCGAAGGTTGGCGCGGTCAGCGTCGCATCGGCGATCTGGGTCTGATACTGATTGACGAGCGCCCTGGCGGCGTCGACGCCGCGCTCGGCGGAATTCAGCTGGGCGATCGTGACATTCAGCGCCGCTTCCGCCGAGGCCCGCCGCGTCGCCTGCTGTTCCAGTGCCGATTGCGAGCTGACCCCGCGCTCGGCGAGAGTACGCGCGCGTTCATGCTCGTCCTCTGCCAGGCGCAGATCGGCGCGGCGCTGCTCGATCAGGGCGCGCACTTCGAGAACCTGGCTTTCGGCTCGCGCCACATCGGCCTCGGCCCGCTGCAGCTGCGCTTCCAGCTCGCGCGTATCCATGATCGCCAGCACGTCGCCCGCCTCGACCAACGCGCCTTCCTCGACATTGATTTGCAGCACCCGCCCCGGAGTGCGCGTTGCCACGTCGATCTGCTCGGCCTCGATCCGGCCATTGCCCATGGCGATGCCTTCGGGCAATCCGCCGGTCGTCTGATCCCAGACATACCAGGCGATTGCTACGATCGCCGCAAGGACCGCGACTATGGCGATGGGTATGCGAAGATATTTCATCATGGTTGTACTCACGGCCAATCGGAGGCGGCGACCTACCGGTACCATCCGGGGCATGGGATGACTATAGACTGCTGTTGCCCCGCTCCACGAACCAATAGGGCAATTCAATTCATGCCCGGGTTATGAGCCTGATTGCGGTTTTTGAGTTAGTTGCGAGACCCCTCGGACTGTTTCCGGATCGATGTGGTTGACCCCTTCAATTTTGCCTGGAACTGTTCAACTATTCCTCCGTCCGAAGCAGATATACCCCCGGTTGGTTCCTGCCTCGGTATCCCCCAGGCGACCGATTGCGCCAACATCACATGATGGGGGCAGACGTTCCTTGATCTGTATCAGTGCGAAAACCTTCAATTCTCCATATGCGTAAAGATCAGCAATGGCTCATGGAGGGAAAAGCAATGTACAAGCATATAATGATCTGCACCGATGGTTCCGAATTGGCGGATAAGGGTGTCGAGCATGGGCTTGCACTCGCGGGCCAGCTCGGTGCGAAGGTTACAGTGCTCAGTGTCACGGAGCCCCTTGAGCCACATGTGATACAGGCTGCGATACACGCTGGCGTTGACGATCCTGTGATCCGCTACGATCAACAGATCGATGAAGAAATGCAGCGCAGATTTGCTACCATAACCGAGCGGGCTGCCTCATATGGAGTCCCGCTCGAACTTGTACATGAAATCGATGATTTTCCTGCTGAAACCATCGTTCGTTCAGCGAGGCTGAAGGATTGCGACCTCATCGTGATGTCCTCCCATGGTCGCAGAGGAGTGCAGCGCCTTCTTCTCGGAAGCCAGACTGCGGAAGTAGTAACGCATTCGCAAATCCCGGTTCTCATTGTCCGCTGACCCGAGTTGGACAGGTGAGATCAAGAAAGGAGATCGTTATGATTGACCCCAAGAGCCTCTCTCCGAAATTCAAACACGTACGGCTTCTTTTGGCTCGGGAGAAAGGCCGCCCTTCTGGGGACCGTGAGGAAGGTTATGATCTCCTGGTCCCACTCGATGCCGAGGGCCGTCTTGATGCCGCTGAATGGAAGGTTCACCAGAAATCATGTCGGGTCCGCCGATTCAGCGCAAACGAGGAAGATCGCATCGGCCAGTTGCGACGCAAGCCCGGGGGCCAGTGGTTCTTTGACTATGCCGAAGGCGAAAGCGACGACGAAATCGGTTTTCGACTGGGCGAGGAACAGTTCATCACTGGGGAATATGTCTCGGTCAGTGACAAGAACGGGATGCGTACTTATCAGGTGGCACGGGTAGAGCAGCCCTGATGCCGCACAAACAGACCTGGCGCAGGGTCGTGACGTTGAAGCACGGACAACGATGCGACCGCCATGATCACTGTTCAAGATGTAAATCCGACGAACGTCATTACTGGATCAACATTTCAGGAAAAGGGGCAGGCTATGTCCAAACTTACAATTGCCTATCGCAATCTCGACTCGTCTCCTGCGATTGAAGAGCAGGTCGCTGAACGGTTCGCCGATCTGGAGAAACTTGGAGCTCATATTGAGAGCTGCGACGCGGTTATTGAGGCCAGCGACCGCAGACAGGTATCTGGGCGTGAATTCACCGTTCGCCTGAAGATTGGCGTTCCCGGTCCCGACATTGAAGTGGAACGCCGGATTGGTCGTAGCGAACCCGCACCAGACGTTAATCAGGCCATCCGAGAAGCTTTCGATGTTGCGCGCAGAGCAATCCTGGAACGCAAGCCCAGATAGAGAAAGCGAGAGCTTGCGATCCAGTCCAGGGCCGGCCCGTCGGTGCGGATGCTCTTTAAATACTGGTGATTTGCTCCCAGGGTCAGGACAGCATTTGACGTACGTCAAGAAGCTAGCCAGATAAATCTGGTACTGTCACCCATGTTGGTTGGGCTTGGTATGCAGCCGTTTCTGAGACCAGCCCTCACCCGTTTTGTGAACATGGTGTCTGGCACGGGTCGTTCAGGTCAGGCACTAAATTTACAGGAGACCGGACATGACAGAAGCTGGAAGGGAATTGCCCGTGAGCCAGGATAAGCCTGCGGGGTCTGTCGAGCGTGACTGGGCACCATTCGAAAGCCTTCGGCGTGAGGTCGATCGCCTTTTCGAGGATTTCCGGCCTTTCGGTTGGCGACTGCCGCAAAAGACAGGTTTTGATCTCGATCTTCCTCTTTCTGGACGGGGGTGGAGCGTCAACCCCGCCTTCGACGTCGTCGAGAAGGACAACGAATATGAAATTACGGCTGAATTGCCGGGCATCGGCGAGGAAAATGTCGATATCAAGCTGAACAACCGGGTTCTTACGATCAAGGGTGACAAGTCGGAGTCGAAGGAGGAAAAGGACAAGAACTATTATCTGTCTGAGCGCCGCTATGGTTCTTTCCAACGATCGTTCCAGGTGCCGGAAAGCGTGGATGCCGAAAAAATAGAGGCAAGTTTCGCCAAGGGCATTCTGACCCTTCGCCTGCCCAAGACCGCGCAGGCAAAGCATGCGGAAAAGAAAATCTCCATCAAGGCCGAGTAAGTGTCGTGCAGTGCCTCGCCAACATTAATGTCGGCGGGGCACTCAGGCGATGGTTGAATAGCGCCGAGTTTTGTAGACGCCCTCAGGTTACATTTTCTGCTGCCGTTCGACCTCGACGGGTGACAGCATTCCATTCCTG
>CAYRCH010000030.1:0-2591 GCA_964422665.1 uncultured Sphingomonadaceae bacterium
CATCGGCAAAATAGCGCTCCTCGCCGAACAAATCGCCGACAATGGCCAGCCCGCTCGCTTCGGCATCGAACAGGGCATGTTCGAGGCGGATCGCCTGCCCGCCGAATAGCCAGTCCTTGAGCCGGTAGCCGCTCGGACAATAGCTGTCCGGATCGTCGAACAGCGCCAGCCATTCCTTCTGCTGGCTCTTGCTGGCCAGCGTCAGCTGGCGCACCGTCACCGCATCGATCTCCTCGCGGCGATAGAGCGTGCGGATACGCGGCAGCAAATTGCCGAGCGCGAGAATGCGGCTCACACCGAGCGGGGGAATGCCGAATGTCAGGGATATCTCCTCCGGCGTCCGGCCCGCCTTCACCAGCCTCACGAAGCTTTCCCACTGCGTCACCTCGTCGGGATCGCGGCGGCGGCAATTCTCGATCAGCGAGGCTTCGAGCGCAGCGGCATCGTCGCCGTCCTCGAGAATCGCGCAAGGCAGCATCGCAGCGTCGCCTGCGCTCTCCCCCTCGCCGGGCATTTCGGCCGCGACCAGTGTCGCGGCATGGAACCGGCGTGCGCCCGCGACGATGCCGAACCGGCCTTCTTCATTGGCCGGTTTGACCAGCAGCGTCTGGACAATGCCGCGCTTGCGTACGCTCGGCAGCAGGTCCGACACATCGGGAGCGCTGCGACTGTAGCGCATATTGGCCTTGTCGACGAACAGACTGCCAAGCGGGATAAATTCGAGTTTCACTGGTCTTTCTCCTTCATGTCAGGCCGCCATCTCCGGGTGGCGGCGTTTCGGGATCTGCCGGGGGCGCAGGACGCGCAGCGAAAAGTTCGAGCTGCGCGCGGGCATTGGCATCGAACAATCCAAGATCGCAGGGGCGCTGAGCGCGCCTCGGCGCCAGCGGCTCGGCGGCGCGCATGGCAAGCCGCTCGGCCAGCGTGATCGGCGCCACGCCGGGCACCAGCGCCTGCTCGCCCTGAACGGTCGCTTCGCTTTCGAAGCGCCATGGCTCGCTCGCCGGTATCCCGGCGTCGCGCTTGCGGTCCTTGCGCATGGATCACCTCCTTCCCCGCCCCAGGCCTCCCCCGAAGCGGGGGGTGGGCGGCACGTAGCGACCGGACGGGCCCGCATGCGGCGGCGCCCCGCATCCGAAGGGCCGGAACGGCAAGTGGAGGAGCCGGCCGAGCACCAGGGAAAGTCCGGCTTGCGGGGCGCCGGTGCGGGCCCAGAAGGGAGCGCCGCCCACCACCCGCGAAGGGGGATGCCCGAAAATCATGCCGGCGCGCAGTTCGCGCGCCGACCGCCCCAGCCGGAGCCCCGGCTCCGGCCTGCGCCAGCGATCGTCACCGCACGGCCGGGACCGTCAGGGCCCGGCGCCGCGTATGCGGCGTAGAGCGCGGTCGCGCCAGCGAGGCGCCGCCAAGGTTGGGAAGCAGAAAGAAAACCGCCAGGCGGCCTCAACTTCGCCCCTTGAGCGCGAATCCGCCGAATTCAAGCATTGACAGATGTTTGAAATCCGTCATCTTTCAACAAGATGTTCAGCAAAAATTAGACGGAACGCGATGACTATATCGGATTCGGTTAATAATCGTTTGGATGCTATCGATTTTCGCGTTCTACGCTCTCTCGCCAGGGAAGGACGCGTCTCGGACGTCTCGCTCGGCGAGGAAATCCATTTGTCCGCCACGGCCACTGCACGCCGGCGCAAGATCCTCGAACAGAACGGCGTGATCTCGGGCTATACGGTCGGCCTCGACCTGTCGCGCCTCGGTTTCTCGGTCACCGTGCTTGTCTTGATCGAACTCACTTCACAGGCAGAAAACGTGCTGATGGAATTCGAGGAGGCGGTGCTCGGCTGTCCCTCCATGTCCTATTGCAGCTTTATCTCGGGCGAGACCGATTTCCTCATGATGCTCCATGTCCGCTCATTCGACGATTACGACCGGGTCTATCGCGGGGAATTGTCCAAGCTTCCGCACGTGGCCCGGATCCGCAGCAGTTTTGTGATGCGCCAGGTCGCGAAACGCGCAGTGCCGCCCGTGGCGCTGGGACTCCCCCGCTAATTTTGCGTCGATTCCGGTGCACCCGGGCCAAGTATCGGCTGGCCCGGCCGTGCGCCCGTATGCTCGCCCCGATCGATCACCAATACGCCATTGACGATCACATAGGGGACGCCGACCGGATAGGATGCCGGGGCTTCGAAAGTAGCGGTGTCGGCCACCGTTTCCGCATCGAACAGCACAATGTCGGCAGCATAGCCTTCCTTGAGCAGACCCCGATCGCTCAAACCTAGGAAGCTGGCGGGCAGAGAGGTCATCTTGCGCACGGCCTCCTCCAGCGTGATCAGCTGCAACTCGCGAACATAGTGGCCCAGCACCCTCACATTGCTGCCATAGGCGCGCGGATGCGAATTGGCCGGGTCCACCAGGTTGACGGCAGCGCCGTCGCTCGCAACCGAAATCCAGGGCCTCTTCATGGCCAGCTGCAGGTCGCTTTCCGACTGGTTGTGAAATACCCCGGTAATCCGCCCGTTCTCTTCGGCCATCAGGGCGATGGCCGTCATTCCCGGATCGGCATCGCCGCGCATCGCGGCAATATCGGTCAG
>CAYRCH010000030.1:2691-19602 GCA_964422665.1 uncultured Sphingomonadaceae bacterium
AGCGCCTTCATTTGCTCGAGCTCGGCGGCCGTTGCAGCCCGCGGGTCGTATCCCATCACCACCCGGCGAACCTGTTCGGAGGCCACGAAAGAGGCCATGTTGATGGACACCCCCTTTTCGCGCAGGGCATCGAAATAGCCGGTGAAGCCCGTCCATGGGCGCGCCGGATCGGGATCGAGCTTGCCGCCATTCGGAGCCACGCTGTTGCCCTCGCCGATAAGGTTGAGCGTGACCCCTTGCCGGACCATGCTGTGCGCCGCACCGTCCTCCAGGACGCTCACATCGGAATGGGTATGCATGTCGATGAAGCCGGGAGCGACCGTCAGCCCACTGGCAGCGATGGTCCGTTCCGCCGCGGCGGAGGACAAGTCGCCGATGGCGACGATGCGCCCGTCCGACACGGCGATATCGCCGACACGCGCCGGCGCGCCGCTGCCATCGATTATCGACCCCGATCGAATGATGAGATCGTAAGTCGCCGTCTCGCCCGCAGCGGCACTCGCCGGCCCCGGGACCAGCGCGATTGCAAGCGAAGCGACCAGCGCCAGGACAATACTGCCTCCATCTTTCGCTCGATCCACGAACTTGCTTTTTCGCATGGCAATACTCCTTCGCCTGGGGCGGAACGGGAACGCTTTCACGCCGAGCGTCCGCGCGCGGTGACCGGCCATATGTCGACGAGGGTATCGCCGCTGACGACGTGATAGTGATCGTAGAGATTGACAGTGGGATCGCAGTGCGGGGTGCGCAGCATGACGATTTCGCCCAGTTCAGGCGCGGCGACGCCTTCCGGCACAATGATGGCGCCGTGCTCATCGCCGCGATAGGCATAGGTCGCGACAGGCGGCGCTCCCGAGCAGATTGTCGGAGGGTCGGGCGCGCCGGCAAAGGATTTGAGGCCTGCATCCACCGTGGCGAGGCCGGGCCAGTTCGCACTGATTACGCGCGACGCGACGCGCAGCGCGGTCTCGAATGGCGGATCCTCGGCGCCGAACGCGCATCTCGCATATTGATCGTCCATGAAGATGTAGGAGCCGACCTGCAGTTCGCTCATCAGCCCGACATCCGCGTCGAGCGCATAGGTGCCGGTCCCTCCTCCAGTGACCACGGACGGCGGCAATCCCGCACCCTGCAACGTTTCGATCACCTGGCGCAGGAAGCCGGAACGACGCCCCACATCCTGCTTGCGCAGTTCCAGCTCCTCGATGTGCTGGCTCGGCCCGCTGAAGAACTGGATGCCCGCAAAACGCATGTGCGGACTTTGCGCGATCCGGCGAGCGAGCTGCCCGGCCGCTTCGGCCGTCGCCACGCCCGTGCGGTGAAGGCCGGGATCGATGTCCACGAAAACGTCGATCGGCAGGCCTTCGGTGGCGGCGGCAAGCGCCGCGAGATTGGCTTCGCTGTCGGTGACCACCGCCAGATTGCGGAACCGCTCGAGCAGGACGCGCAGCCGGCCGAATGCAATGGGCCCCAGGACAGGCGAGGTAATCAGCAGCGAGCCGATCGCGGGATCCGCCAGCGCTTCTGCTTCGCCGAGCTTGGTGCAGCACAGGCCGGCGGCGCCGCGCGCGACCTGCATCCTGCCGATATCAAGACTCTTGTGCGTCTTGGCGTGAGGCCGCAGCTGCAGGCCGCGTTCGCGCGCGAACGCGGCCATTGCCTCCATATTGCGGATCATCGCATCGAGATCGACGATAAGCGCGGGCGTCGCCAACCATGAAAATACCCCGGACTGGCCGATGAGCGGCGCATTGGGACCCAGGCTTGCCGGGTAGCGCGCCGTCATTGCGGCTGCTCCGCCAGGACGACCGGCCCGTCCCCCTCTGCCGCGGGCGGCGGAAGCCGCCCGAAGCGGCTGACGAAGACAGCCGCGCAGGTATTGCCGAATACGTTGACGGCCGTCCTGCCCATGTCGAGGAAGATGTCGACCCCGGCCATGATCGCCACTGCCTCGGGCGGCAGCCCGAGACCGATCACCACCCCGGCTGCGGCCACCATCGATCCGCCGGGCACATTGGCAATTCCCTTGCTGGCGATCAGGATCGTGATGAGGATGGTGGCCAGAGCGGCGAAATTGAGATGCATGCCGAACGCCTCGGCGAGGAACGGTACGATCAGCGACATGTAGAGCGCCGCGCCGTCCAGATTGAAGCTGTAGCCGAGCGGAACGACGGTCGAGACGACCCGCCGGTCGATTCCGCCCTTGATCAGGTTCTCCATGTGGATCGGAAGCGCCACTTCCGAGGAGCGGGTCACAAAGCCGACCATCACCGGTTCGACCATCAGTCTCAGGAAAGGCCAGGAAGCGCTGTGCATCAACAGCAGCGCGAGCAGGCACAGGCCGATGACCAGCGCCATTCCCACATACATGAGCGCAACAAGCTTGCTCAGCGCCAGCACCATGTCGAGAGATTGCGTTGCAGCGAACCATGCCCCGACGGCGAAGACGGCGATCGGAGCCAGCCTCACGATCCAGTGAGTAAGCTTGAAAATCGTGTCGAACAGCGCCTCGAGCACCGAGACGATGGGGCGCGATTTTTCGCCGACATGGGCCATTGCGAGCCCGAACAGGACAGCGAAAATCAGAGTCGGCAGCACCTTCTGTTCGGCCATGACCTGGATGATGTTGCTCGGGATCAGCCCAAGCCAGAAGCTCCTCCAGTCGACCGGCTGGGCGTCGATCGGCGCCATATCGACAGGGCGCAAATCCACACCGAGCCCGGGCTGGAATATCCGGTCGAGCGTCAGGCCCAGCAGAGCCGCGAGGAAAGTGGCGAAGAAGAACCAGCCGAATGCCAGGACGGTGACCCGGGCCATGCCGCTGGAGGTGGCGCCGAGCCGGTAGCTGCCCAGGGTCACCGCCGAGAAGATCAGCGGAATGACGATCATCTTGATCGCCTGGACGAAAGCGAGCCCGAACACGTCGAGGCTGGCCCCGACGTCCGGCAGGAACACGCCCACCATGACGCCGGTCACAAGGCCTGCCAGCAGGAAGACCAGCATGCGCGAGGATCGCATTTTATTCACTGTCATCGCTCACTCACCCCAATTGCCGATGTGTCGTATCCGCCCGCGGCGCGGCTCACTCATCGAGGTAGAGCGAATTGAACAGGACCTTGTAGCTGCCGTGTGTCTCCGCCCGGGTTTGCGGCCCGAAACCGATCAGGACGAGGCGGCCCTTGCCATATGTGACGCTCAAAAGAGCGGACTTCCCGGCAATGTGGGACTCGCCGTCAAGCCATCCGCTTTGCAGCAAATTCCCCTCAGGATAGGTCGCGGCGATCGAAATTCCGCGGGGTGAGGTCACCTCGAAAGCCGGGCTGTCGTCGAACATGACCAGGCCCTCATCCGGCATGCCGTAAGCAAGCGGGTTGGAAGGATCAAAATCGACCCGGAGCATCGACCCGGGAGAGTAGAACTCCTTGCTCGACAGGTCGCCAACCGCATTCCTTACCGGAATCCCGAACTTCTCGATCGCCAGCTGCGAGGCCCGGTCGATGAACACCAGCGTTCCCCCGGCCCGAGCAAAGGCCTTCAGCTGCTCGACGCCCTCCTCGCCAAGAGCCACCGAATATTCCGGCGGATAGGGGATCCCGCCCCGGCTTTGCGGCACGCGAAGCATGGCCTCGACGCTATCGTCGGGCAGCACGATCGTGTCGAAGCGCCCGTTCAGATTGCCCTCGAGCACTTCGGCGGGTTCGACACTGCTGTAGGGAAATTTCCAGTCGTCGAAGATCAGCCGGGTCCAGCCTTCGTCTTCAAGGCCGCCGCCATGGCGGCGGAAAATCCCCACCCTGGCCGGTTCGAGCCCGTGGGCGGCCGAGCCGGGAGCAGCGGGCAGCGCAGTAAAGGTCAATCCGAAATCTGCCGCCATCTGCGTCACCATCGAAGCATCCACTGCACCTGCGGCCGGGATCCAGAAAGTCCCGGGCCTCATCGGCGCCGCCGGCGCGGCCAGCCGGTAGATGTCGCCGCCTGCGGCCAGCACGCGGTTGACCGCCCGGAAGCTGTCATTGAGCTCGGGGGCAAGCAGCCAGCCCGCCGACCCCGAGCCGGTCACCTGTCCCTGGACGCTCGGCGCTGCAGTGAGCCGTTCGAGCGATCCGGTCAGCGGCTGGGGAAGAGCCACGACATCGACTCCCATCAGCTCGCCGAGATTGGCGGAAGCAAAGTCCTTGGGCGCCAGCGGGGTGCCGTCGGGGTTCCGGGTGAGCGCGTTGTCCGGATAGATGTAGGGTACGAGCAGCGAATGGACATAGCCGCGCAGCGGCTGGCTGCTCGGAATGACGTAGTCGCCCGCCGCTACCGTCACCGATCCTGACTGGAACGGTGCTGCGGCGCGATAAACCTCGACCTTGGCCTCCATGAGCAGGGCGATCATCTTGGCCGCGGTCGCAGGATCGTGCTGGCTCAGCGGGATCACATGGGCGTAGGGCGCCTGGTTCTTGCCTTTCTCGACCTGGTTGCCCGCCATGACTGCCATGTTGCCAAGGAACATCTTGTGGTTGCGCGCCGCGGCCTCGAGCGAGGCAAGCAGGGCAATCTTTTGCTGGAACACGATGTCGCTCATCCGCCATGTGCCGCCCGGCCAGGGGTTGGGAAACGACTCCTGCGGGAAGTGACCGGGCCGGCCGCGATCCGCCGGCGTGAGTTCCGCCGGCGCAATTTCAAGCGGCCAGATCATCTGCGAGCTTGCGCTTTCGGTATGGAATCCGACGATATTGCGCGAGGGCGTCATCCCGTGGAAAGTCGGCATCTGCCAGCCGGTATAGCCGCCTGCCTTGGTCTCGACGCCCTTGACACCGGCCGCCTCGAGCTCAGTGGCCATGGCAGCGCCGAGCAGCATCATCTCGCGCCAGACAATCGGTTCGACATCGGGCAATATCGGATCGGTCTTCGAGGGCACGAAGATCCGCGAGCCGTAACTGCCCATCTGGTGCGTGTCCTGGTAGATCTGCGGGAACCAGTCATAGGCCACGCTGGCCCAGAGTTTCGATTCCACCAGGTTGAGCATGAAGGCATCGCGATTGTTATCGTGGCCGGCATAGTGCTGGTAGAGATAGGGCAGATAGGAGCCCTGGTAGGGCGTTCCCCTTGTCTTGTCGGTCCACTCCTTCACCATCACGAACCCGTCCGGATTGAAGCTCGGGATCAGCAGGACGATCGCATCCTCGAGAATGGCCCTGGTCTGGTCGTCCGTGCCCGTGGCCAGCTGGTGCACCAGCAGCGGCGCCATCTGCGAGGAAGCCACTTCGGTGGAATGCTGGCCGAGCGTCATCAGGACGATCGTCTTGCCCTCTTGGGCCATGCGGCCGATCTGTTCCTTGGTGAGCCCGCGAGGATCGGCCATGAGCCGCGAGATTTCCTTGTAGCGCTCGGCATTGGCGAGATTTTCCGGCGCCGAGATGGTCAGGAGGACGAACGGGTTGCCGAGCGTGCTTTCACCCAGGACCGTCAGCTCAACCCGGTCGGATTCGGCGGCCACCTTCTCGAAATACGCAAGCTCGGTCTCCCAGGATGTGTAATTGCCGTCCTGGCCGACTTCGAAGCCGAAGAAATCGTCGGGTTCAGGCACCTGCGCAGCGAGCGGGCCGGCAGCGCACGCCCCGATCGCGCAGGCCAGCAGCACGTTGAATCCATATAGGCGGTGGCGGCGGCTGGAGCGCGTGCCGGCGGGCGGTGCGGCGCGACCGCGCAGGAGGAAGAACTTCGAATTCGACAGTGAAAGAGCGTGCATGAAACGTCTCCAGGAAGCGGGTGGCCGGCGCAAAAATGCGGCGCCGGTCACAGTTCGAAGCGAATGCCGACGCGAAACACGCGGCCGAGGAAGTCGTAGAGGCCCTTGTTCGTGGCGACGTTGAGATGCGCGCTGCCGCTCGGACCTTGCCCGACAATGGCGGGGTCGGTGTTGAAGAGGTTGGTGACGCTGAAAAATGCGCGCGTCCTCACCGGATCGAGCGTCAGCGCGTATTCGAGATAGGCATCGACATAGAAGGCGCCATCGATCCGGTTATTGTTGACCGTGCGCGCGAGGGCCGAGGACGGGGGACAGTTCGCCGTGCATTCGATATGGCTGTTGGAGTAGACGCCCGCACTGATGCCGCGGCCCGTGACACTGAGGCGCGCGCGCTCTCCCTGGTAGGTGGCCGAGAGGCGGTAGATCCAGCTCGGCACGCCCCCACCCGAATTCTGCCCGGCAGCGTCGGTCGGAGGGTCGATACCGTTGTCCGACACCAGTTCGATATAGTGCGAGGCGATTGCGCGCAGGCTGAGCGAACCGTCCCAGCTCGCGACCACCTCATCGAGCGGCACATTGTAGCTGGCTTCGAGATCGAGACCGCGCGCTCTTTCGCTCGAAAAGTTGAACGGGCTGTTGCGCAGCTCGGTGATGACTTCGACACCGCTGGAATTGGTGCCGCGGATAATGGCCGGGCAGAAGCTGGCATTGCCCGCAAAGCACCGGTCGACAATATCCTGGGCGCTGACCGTTCCGATGGCGCCGTCGATCTTGATGTCGAAATAGTCGACCGAGAGCGCCAGGCCCGGGATGAATTGGGGGCGGAACACCACACCCGCGCCCCAGCTATTGGCTATTTCGGGGGTGAGGTCGGGATTGCCGGTGGTGTTTTCGAGGAATTGCACCACCGCATCGTTGCTGAAGGGGTCGATCAGCGTATTCGTGCGCCGCTGCCCGGCCTGGAACAGTTCCGCCAGGTTCGGCGCGCGAATGTCGCGCGACCTTGTGGCCCGGAACCTGAGGCCCTCCATCACATCGACGGTGGCACCGACCTTCCAGGTCGTAACATAACCCGATGTGCTGTAGTCGGTGCCGCGCACCGCGGCATTGACTTCGAGCCAGTCGGTAAAGGGCAAAACGGTTTCGAGATAGGCTTCGGTCACGTCGTAGCTGCCAAAGGAAGGCAGGTAATTGCCGGTGAACCAGCCGTCCTGATATTCGGGCGGCACGAAGCCGGAGACTTCTTCCTTGCGGTGCTCCACACCGAATGCCAGTCCGATCGGCGCGAACCAGGAATTGTCGATATTGGTGGTGACATTGAGCGCGCCGACTTGCTGCTTGAAGGTCTGCTCGCGCCAGATGTAGTCGATCAGGTAGTCGACCACTTCGGGCCCGTTCACATTGACGCCCATGATATTGTAGGGAACGCAGCCATTGCCGGGATCGGCGATGCTCGAGCGGCAGACGATCTCCTGCGTGTCGGGATGGAATACCGCATCGCGTGCCATCGCCATCCGGGCATTGTTGGTTGTGCCGACTTCTTCGTGGGTGTCGGTAATCCCGATCTGGTAGGAGGCATCCCAGCTCCACTCGGTGCCGAGGGCGTCGAAGCCGCCATTGAAACCGAAAACGTATCGCTGCACTTCGCGCCAGTTGCGGGTTTCGCGGTTGCCCTGCTCTCCGCCGAGATCGCCGTGACTGGTGCCGAGATTGAACTGGGTGATACCGAGATCGGCGGCCAGCGTGCGCACCTCTTCGGGAAGGAAGGCATTGTCGGCGCGGATTACGATATTGCCCTCATTGCGCTGGGCGCCGCCCCACCCCGTGCCCGAATAGCGGTTCCAGGACGCTTCGCCGAAGACTTCCAGCCTGTCGGCAAGTTCGAAACTCAGACGGGCAAATGCGCCCTTGCGCTCCTCGCTGGCATGGAGCGACTGCGTATCGTTGGTCTGGGTAATCTGCCAGTCGCCGCCGATCATGTCGCCGCCGCGTACATCGCCATAGGCAAGGTTGTTCACAGTGCCGCCCTCGCCGAAATATATGCCCTTGAGCGCGGTGTTGGTGATCAGGCCCCCGGGCGTCATCAGGCTCGGACCGGCTCCGTCGGTGACTATCCAGTCCGGCTGACCATTGGTGGGCGTGTAATAGGGATTGCTGATGAGGGCCCAGCCATCCTGGTTCCAGGCACGCGGCGCGCCGAAAATCCCGTCGCGCTCGGCAATCTCGCCGTTGAACAGGAAGTGGCCCCTGCCTTCCATGAAGGACATGCCGCCGGTCAGCGAGGCCTTCCACGCGAAATCATCGCCGTAGGTCGTCTCGCCCGCTTCGACGCTGCCCTTCAGGCCAGTGAAATTCTTGTTGAGGATGAAATTGACCACGCCCGACACGGCGTCCGATCCATAGGCCGCCGAAGCACCGCCGGTGACGATCTGGACGCTCTGGACCAGGCCTTGCGGAATGGTGTTTATGTCGACCGTTCCGTCGATGGTGGATCCCGGAGAGCGGCGCCCGTCGATCAGCACCAGCGTGCGGCTATTGCCCAGCGCGCGCAGATTGACCGAATTGAGGCCGGCGGCGCCGCTGCTGATCGCTGCATTGCCGGTTCCCGTGTTCGTACTGCTGGCAACTGCCGGCAATTCCTGGATAAACCCCGCCAGGTTCGGCCGCGCGCCGCTTTCGATATCCTCCTCGCCGACCACGGTGACCGGGGTCGGCATGTTGTATCCATCGCGCGCCACGCGCGAGCCGGTGACGACGATCGGGCTGGCGGCCTCCTCAGCGCCGGCCGGTGCTGCGCCCGCTGTCTCCTGCGCCTGAGCCGAGCTTGCTGCGAGGGCCAGGGCTATTCCTGCACTACAGCACAGAAGCCGGCCCTTTGAAGCGGAAGAAGACGAAATAATTCCCTGAACGAATAGCTTGTTTTGTGACATCGGATTCCCTCATTGGTACTGCGGAATCCAAGCACCCTCGTCTTTTTATATATAACCCCCATCATGCCATGACTTTGCGCAACGCATTTTCGCGAAGATCCCGGCATTGCGAAGCGCCATCAAGTGTAACCCCCGGATGTTAGCGCCTGCACCTTGAATAGTAGCAGAAGAGCATTGTCCGTTTCCGGGAATTTCACCCCCCGTTTCGCGCATACGACGACACATTCGTGCGCCATATCCCGATTTCAGGACGGAATCCTCTAATCGGCAGCGGCAAAGAGTGGGATTTCGAATCGCAAGAACGAATCGCGACGGGGAGTCGCCGTAAATACGCATAAATGCTTGATCTTCAGATCATTTCAGAGGCCCGGATAGCGGTGCGCACAACATCGGGTCCGTCGCCGGACGGCTCCGGCGAGGACGGAATCGGGGCGCTCCCCTCAATCGGCCGATGGAGATATCCGGTGCTACAAATCCAACCCGTTTGGCCATATCGGACAGTATTTCTTCAAATGACAAGCCAATTGCTTGCGATTTTGCCGAGAACCGCTGCGACGCAGGTGCTATTTCCTTGCCCATGAGCAGCCTTCCCCTTCCCTCCGGCAATACCGGGCGCGGCGAGATTGCCACGCCAGGGGCCGTCTTTCCTGTATCCGACGCGCACCGGCATGAGCGCTGCGGGAGAAGCGTGCATGACTGAGGGGAACGCGGCCGCCAGGCTCCCGCTCGACGGCTGGCACCGCGCGCAGGGCGCAAGAATGGTCGGCTTTGCCGGGTACGATATGCCGCTTCATTACGAGGGCATCGTCGACGAACATTTGTGGACGCGCGCGCAAGCCGCGCTGTTCGATGTAAGCCATATGGGCCAGATCATCGTAAGCGGACCCGGCGCAGCCAATGCGCTGGAAGGGCTGCTTCCTGCCGACCTGTCGGCTCTCAAGCCCGGCAGGCTGCGCTATTCGCTGCTGCTCGATGACACGGGCGGCATCCTCGACGACCTGATGATCACGCGCCTGCCGGAACAGGAGGATGGCTTCTATCTCGTCGTCAACGGCGCGAGATTTGCAGACGATCTCGCCTGGCTGCGCCGCCATCTTGCCGGCGCAGCCGTCCCGGAGCCGCTGGCGGACCGCGCCTTGCTGGCATTGCAGGGGCCGCGCGCGGCGCAGGCGCTCAGCCGCTTGCTGCCCGGCGCCACCGACAGGCTGGGATTCATGGATTCCATGCGCCTCCAGTGGTGCGGAACCGAGCTCTGGATTTCCCGCTGCGGCTATACCGGCGAGGACGGCTTCGAGATTTCGCTCCCTTCCGCCGCGGCCGCTTCGCTTGCCGACGCCCTGCTTGCGGACGGGCGGGTGCGGCCAGCCGGCCTCGGGGCGAGGGACTCGCTCCGTCTCGAGGCCGGTTTGCCGCTCTACGGCCACGACCTCGACCCGGCCATCGACCCGGTATCGGCCGGCCTCGCATTCGCGCTGTCGACGCGGCGCCGCAAGGAGGGCGGCTATGCCGGTCATTCGGCCATTGCCCGTCTGCTGGCGCAGGGCCCGGCGCAGCGCAGGGTCGGCCTGGCGCTCGATGGCCGGCTACCGGCCCGCGAAGGCGCGCCAATCCTGCGCGGCGAGGAAAAGCTCGGCCGCGTAACCTCGGGCGGCTTTTCCCCGACTCTCGGACGACCCATCGCGATGGGCTACGTCGCCGCAAGCTCGTCCGCGCCGGGCACGATGCTCGAGATCGAGGTGCGCGGCCGACGGCTCGCGGCCGCCGTGACCCAGCTGCCATTTGTCGCCCACCGCTATCACCGCCCTGGAGAAATTGCATGAGTCGCCGCTACACCGAAGAGCATGAGTGGGTCGAAGTCGCCGGCACGACCGCCACGGTCGGGATCACCGATCATGCACAGTCCCAGCTTGGCGACATCGTATTCGTCGAGGTGCCCGCTTCCGGCAGGCAGATAGTCAAGGGCGAGGAAGCAGCAGTGGTGGAATCGGTGAAGGCAGCCTCGGACGTCTATTCGCCTGTCTCGGGGAAGGTGGTGGAAGCAAACTCCGCTCTCGAAGCCGACCCTTCGCTGGTCAATTCCGACCCGGAAGGCGCCGGCTGGTTTTTCAGGCTCGAGCTGGCCGACCCATCGGAGCTCGATCCGCTGATGGACGAGGACGCCTACCGGGCGTTCGTCGAGCAGCTCGGCTGACCGAAGGGGAGTCCCGTCCATGCGCTACCTTCCCCTGACCGACAGCGACCGCGGCGCGATGCTCGCAGCCGCAGGAGCGTCTTCGATCGATGCGCTGTTCGCGCAGGTTCCCGAACAGGCCCTGCTTGCCAAGCCCATTGCCGGCCTTCCCCTGCATGCGTCGGAAATGGCTGTCGAACGGCATATGGCGCAGCTTGCGGGCAAGAATGTTCCAGCAGGCAGCGTCCCCTTTTTCCTCGGAGCCGGCGCATACCGGCACCACATTCCAGCGAGCGTCGATCACCTGATCCAGCGCGGCGAATTTCTCACATCCTACACGCCGTACCAGCCGGAAATCGCGCAAGGCACCCTCCAGGTATTGTTCGAATTCCAGACGCAGGTTGCGCGATTGTTCGGTTGCGACGTGGCAAATGCTTCGCTCTACGACGGGTCGACTGCGTGCTGGGAAGCGATCTCGATGGCGCGCAGGATTACCCGGCGCGGCAAGGTGCTCGTATCCGACGGCCTGCATCCGCATTACACGGCCACGGTCCGCACGATGGCGCGCTTCACGCACGACCGCATCCTTCAGACGCCGCCAGGGCTGCTGCCCGAATGCGATGATGCGGCGCTGATCGAGCAGATCGACGAAGAAACGAGCTGCATTGTCGTCCAGTATCCGGATGTGCTGGGCCGGCTTGCCGATCTCGCGAGCATCGCCAAGGCGGCTCACAGCGCCGGCGCCTTGCTCATTGCAGTGGTGACCGAGCCCGTGGCGCTCGGCGTCCTCAAATCCCCGGGAGAGCTCGGCGCCGACATTGTCGTTGGCGAGGGCCAGGCACTGGGAGTAGGCCTGCAGTTCGGCGGTCCCTATCTCGGTCTGTTCGCGACCCGGGACAAATTCGTTCGTCAGATGCCCGGACGGCTGTGCGGCGAGACCGTGGACGCGAAGGGCAAGCGCGGCTTCGTCCTCACGCTTTCGGCGCGCGAGCAACATATTCGCCGCGAACGGGCGACCAGCAATATCTGCACGAATTCAGGACTATGCGCATTGGCGTTCAGCATCCACCTGACGCTGCTCGGCGGGGCGGGCTTGATGGCACTGGCGAAGGAAAATCACCGTCTTGCCTGCCTCGCGGCCGACAGGCTGTCGCAAATTTCCGGCGTGCGGGTCCTCAACAGGAGTTTCTTCAACGAGTTCACCATTCTGCTTGAAGACGACGCCGGCCCTGTAGTGCAGGCGCTTGCCGACAGGGGCATTCTTGCTGGCGTTCCACTGGGGCGGCTCTTTCCGGGCCGCGACGATCTTGCCGCCGGATTGCTTGTGGCCGTTACCGAAACGGCCACCGAGAATGACATCGACGCGCTTGCCGAAGAGCTTGAGGAGTGCATCGCATGACAGTGGAGCCCAGCGCCTGGCCTGCTCAGGTCGAGGATCCCGAGCCCACTACGACAGGCAATCTGGCCCTGATGCTCGAGGAGCCGCTGATATTCGAACTCGGCAACCCCGAAACGTACGGCGTCGACTTGCCCGCAGGCGCAAGAGGCGCGGTCAACCGGCTCGGGGATCTGGAACGCGCGCGCCCTGTCCAGCTTCCCGGCCTGTCCGAGCCCGAAACGGTCCGGCATTATACGCGGCTCAGCCGGCAGAATTACGCGATCGATTGCGGCATCTTTCCGCTCGGCTCGTGCACAATGAAGCACAATCCGCGGCTCAACGAGAAACTTGCCCGGCTGCCGGGTTTTGCCGACATTCACCCGCTCCAGCCCGAAACCACCGTGCAGGGCGGGCTCGCGGTGATTGCCGAACTCGCGCACTGGCTGGTCGAGCTGACCGGCATGCAGGCGATCGCCATGACGCCGAAGGCAGGTGCGCATGGCGAGCTGTGCGGATTGCTGTGTATCCGCGAAGCGCTTGCGGACCGGGGCGACGCCCGCCGGGTCGTCCTGGTGCCGCAAAGCGCACATGGGACCAATCCGGCGACGGCCGCCTTTGCCGGATATGAGGTGGAGGATATCCCGGCCACCGATCGCGGCCATGTCGACCTCGCGGCGCTCCTGGCCCGGCTGGGCCCGGATGTCGCCGCTGTGATGATCACCAACCCGAACACTTGCGGGCTGTTCGAACCGGAGATCAGGGAAATTTGCGATGCCGTCCACCAATGCGGGGGTTTCGTCTATTGCGACGGCGCCAATTTCAATGCGATCGTCGGCCGGGTCCGCCCGGGCGACCTTGGCGTCGATGCCATGCACATCAATCTCCACAAGACATTTTCCACGCCCCATGGGGGCGGCGGACCCGGGGCCGGCCCGGTCGTGCTTTCGCAGGCGCTGGCACCCTTCGCCCCGCTCCCATTCGTCACAAGCGGCGCCGATGGCAGTTACAGGCTGGTCGAGGAGGAGCGCGCGCGCGCCGACCACCCCAGGGGCTTTGGCCGGATGAGCGCCTTTCACGGCCAGATGGGCATGTTCACGCGCGCCCTTTCCTACATCCTCTCCCACGGGGCGGACGGGCTGCGGCAGGCTTCGGGCGATGCAGTGCTCAATGCGAATTATGTCTTGCGCAGCCTCGAGGACATACTCGATGCGCCCTTCGCCGCCTCGGGACCCTGCATGCATGAGGCGCTGTTCAGCGATCGGGGCTTTACCGGCGAGATCTCCACGCTCGATGTCGCCAAAGCGCTGATCGACGAAGGTTTCCACCCGATGACGATGTATTTCCCGCTTGTGGTGCATGGCGCCATGCTGATCGAGCCGACCGAATGCGAAAGCAAGGCAACGCTCGACAGTTTCATCGCTGCCCTGCGCTCCATTGCCGAGCGCGCGCGCGCGGGCGATCCCGCGCTAAAGCAGGCTCCGTTTTTTGCGCCCAGGAGCCGGCTCGACGAGACGCTCGCCAATCGCAGCCCGAAGCTCGTTTGGGACGGTGAGTATCCGGCCAATATGGCCGGGATTCGCGAGCGATTGCCTCCTTCTTCAACCTCGCCACCGATTCAAAACTGAAGGGAAGTGAATAGATGGTCGAACTGAATGAGGCAGTCGCCCGCCATATCCTCCAGCACTGCCCCGCACGCACCAAGAGCGCTTTGCGCGACCGTTTCGGGATCAGCTACAATACGCTGCGCAAAATCGAGCGCCGCGAACCCATCCGGCGCTCGGTGGCAGAGCGGCTCCAACAGCGCCTGCAAGCGGAACTTTCCTCCTGACGAAGGGCATTGCCGCGCGATCGGCAAAAACCGCGCTCGGCGCTGTTCTTTGCGCCCTTTTCGAGGTCGCGAGCGCGGCGCAGCAGACCGGTGAAACAGCCGCGACCGGGGCGGACGATGCCTTCGGGCGACAAGTGGGGTCGGAGCGCAGCGGCGTCTACAATAGCGGCTTCGTCCGCGGCTTCGATCCGGTCGATGCCGGCAATACGCGCGTGGAGGGGCTCTATTTCGACCAGATCGATGCCCTGCCGGGACGAATTGTCGCGCAGACCGCAATCAAGGTCGGCATTGCCGCCCAGGGCTACGCCTTCCCTGCACCCTCGGGCCTGGTCGATTATGCGCTGCGCAAACCCGGGGCGCATCCCTATGCGCGCACCGAATGGGAGGCCGGCCGCCATTCCGGCGGACTGGCGCAGGCCGAATTCGCCTTTCCCCTCGGCGGTGAGGGACTTGGACTTGCAGGCGGGCTCGGCCGCCGCTGGCGCAGGGACAGTTCCGGCGAAACGGTCGCGGTCAGCGCCGTGGGCATGCTCGCCAGGTGGGTCCCGGGCAAGTCCAGCGAGATCGTCGCATTCGGCGGGGTGACGGCCGAGGCAAGCCACAGGACCAGGCTCGGCATAGTCCCGGCGGGCGGCGTGCCCGGGAAAATCGAACGCGGGCGCAGCCTTGCCCAGCCCTGGGCCCTGCAATCGCTCCGGCGCGGGACTGTGGGCTTTCTCGCCAGGATCGGACTGGGCGACGTTCGGGCGGAGGCGGCCCTGTTCCATGCAAAACGCGAGCAGCCCGAAGATTTTTCCGACGTGGCGAGCGGCGTCATGGCGGACGGGAGGGTGACCGAGCGCTATGTCATTGCCGAGCGGGGCAGCGAAGAACGATCGACATCGGGGGAATTGCGGCTCGTCCACGCGTGGCGCGCCGGGCCTGCCGATCACCGCTTGATCGTGAGCGCCCGCGCTCGCCGCAAGCTGCGCCGCTTTGGCGGAAGCCAGCGGATCGCGCTCGGAACGAGCACGGTCCTGGCGCCAGACTGGCGGGCCGCCCCGGAATTCGAGTTTGGTCCGAAAAGCCGGGACGAGGTCCGGCAAGTCCTGCTTGGCGCAAGCTACAGCTTGCAGTGGAACGCGCGGCTGGGGGTCGACCTCGGGGTTTCCCGATCGCACTATGAAAAGGACACCCAGCCTGCCCCCGCCCTGCCAGGCGTCAGCGCAGCGGACAGCCGGCTCGTCTGGAACGCATCGCTGTCCTATGCACTCTCTCAGCACCTGACAGTCTATGGCGGCCTGACCCGAGGTCTCGAAGAGGCGTCAGCCGCGCCCGACCGGGCCATCAACCGATCGGAAGCACCGCTGGCTCTCGCGACCAGCCAGGCGGAAGCGGGAATCAGGCTGGCGCTGGTGCCCGGAGTGACATTCGCTGGCGGGGCATTTCGCCTGTCGAAGCCCTATTACAACCTCGATCCCGGGGGCCGGTACCGCGAGCTTGGAGTATTGGCGGTCTTGGGGGTGGAGACTTCGCTTGCCGGCGAGATCCTGCCCGGCCTCAGGATCGTTGCCGGCACAGTGTTCATGCGCCCCCGGGTCAGCGGCGAAATCGTTGCCGCCGGGACGATCGCGCCGGTTCCGGTAGGCCAGATGGAACGGCGCACGGCGATCGACATCCAGTGGCAGCTCCAGGCCGGGCGCAGCCCGCTTTCGCTGGACCTGGCGCTGGAAAGCGGATCCTCCAGCTTCGCCGACAACCAGAATCGCATCATGATACCCGGCTACCTCAGCGTCGATCTTGGCGCACGGCTCCGCTTCGCTGCCGCCGGAGCGGATCTGGTGCTGCGCCCGAAAGTCGAGAACCTCTTCAACGAATTCAGCTGGCGGGTAAGCCGGAGCGGCAGCCTCACCTATTCCCGGCAGAGGTCCTACTCGCTCCAGCTATCGGCGGAATTTTGACAGGCATTCAGCAACCCTTGCCGCCGAGCAAGCGGCGATAGCCGCCATCGCGCATGGCCCGTGCGTCGCGCACCAGGCGGCGCATGCGCGAGCGCAGCGCATCGGTGCGGCCGTCCCAGCCATGCGTCACTGCCTCTGCCCCGAACATGGTCGCAGCTATCTGGCGCTGGCTGGCGCCATCGGCAAGCGCGTCGGCCACGCGCAGCATCGCGACAAGGCGCGGCAGGCGCGGATCCGCCGGAAACAGCGTGGGCACGAAGCGACGATGGCGGCAGAGTCCGAGCAGCCGCCGGAGCGCAAGCAGCCGCGGGGCGGCCGAACGCAATCCGCGCAGGCGAAACTCGAGAATGACCGCCTCCTCGCAGCCGATCCGTCCGGCTTCGACATCGATCCTCAAATGGTGGCAGCCATCGGAGAGCACGGCGTGTTCCTTCCCGTTCGCCCCTTCCACCACAGTAAGCCAGCGCCGCAGCAGGGTCAGCGAAATCGCGTCGGGATCGCGGGGATCGGCCGGCTGCGCGTGCGCGTCCAGGATTGCCGGATCGAGCGCCCGGTGCCACACGATCCGGGCCTCGGGCGCGGCGCGATGCGGATCTTCTGCGAAAGTGGAGGCCCCAGCGGACCCCCTCGCCGCTGCGGGTAGCGCTGCTTGCGCGCGTGTACCAGCCGACATAGGCGGAATCGCGCCGGAGCCATTCCCACATTACGCCCGCCCGGTCGATCGACTGCAGCTGTGCATAGTCCGCAGCCTCGCGCCAGCGCGGCATTCCCCTGCGCGCCGGGCGAGCCATCAACCCGCCCGGTCTCCACGGAACGGGCGGGCTACAGCGCTGCAGAACTTGATTCGCGAGCCTGCGCCGATATGTTGGTCTTCTTCGACTGTTTCACTCGCCGGCAGGCGGCGTGAGGAACCGCCGGCCGGCCGCAA
>CAYRCH010000031.1:0-6438 GCA_964422665.1 uncultured Sphingomonadaceae bacterium
CAGTCGGGCATCTGCCATGTCAATGCGTCCACGGTGTCGGACGAACCGCAGATGCCCTTCGGAGGTATGAAGGCCAGCGGCTATGGCCGTTTCGGGGGCAAGGCCGGGATCGATGCCTTCACCGAACTGCGCTGGATCACGTTCGAAACCGAACCCGGCCACTATCCGATCTGAATGTTGCGAAGGGGAGGGGCGGCGAGCGCTTCCTCCCCTTCGCCCCCTATTGGTTCAAGCACCGGTGGGAATCCGAACCTGCGCAAAAAGCAGCTTCAGAACGCGGTTTCCTTTTTTCTATTTGTCTGACAAATAACATCCCAGGGCCCATGAGGCACGCAAGACCAGGGGTGAGGGATGAAGTCAGGACGAATGGGTGTCGCCATGAGCGCGGCACTGGCGATGATGATGGCCGGTGCCCCGGCTTTGGCGGCCGATGCGCATCGCGAGACGGCCGGTACGCTGACGGATGGGTCGGCGGTCGAGGCGGTGACGCTCTCCAACGCGCGCGGCGTCTCCGCCCGGATCCTTACATATGGGGCGACGCTTCAGACGCTGACCGCGCCCGACCGCGACGGTGTGCCCTCGGATATCACGCTCGGCTATGACGAGGCCGCGAAGTACCAGAGCCATCCCAATTATTTCGGCGTCACCGTCGGTCGCTATGCCAATCGCATCGGCGGCGGCACGTTTGCGCTGGATGGCCGCCGCTATCAGCTGACGCAGAACGACGGCGACAATTCGCTGCATGGCGGCGCAGAGGGCTTCGACAAGCGCATCTGGACGATCGTCTCGATCGAAAGCGGCCCGGTCGCCAGGGTGGTGCTGGAGCTGACCAGCCCGGACGGCGACCAGGGATACCCCGGGAAGCTGGAAGTCACTGTCACCTACACGCTCGACGACCACGGCGATCTCGGTATCCTGTTCGAGGCGGAGAGCGACGCGCCGACGATCGTCAACATGACCAATCACGCGCTGTTCAATCTCGCCGGACAGGATGCGGCGGAAGACGCGATGCGCCACTGGCTGGTGCTGCCCGCTAGCCGCTACACACCTGTCGATGAGGTGCTGATCCCCACCGGCGAACTCGCTCCGGTGGCTGGCACCGTTTTCGATTTCCGCGAGCCGCGGCTGATCGAACAGGGCCTGCGCGACGGGACCGATCCGCAGATCGTTATCGGCCGCGGCTACGATCACAACTGGGCGCTGGACAAGGGCACAACCGCCGCGCCGGAGCTGGCCGCGCGGCTGGTGCACCCGGCTTCGGGCCGCGTGCTGGACGTGCTTTCGACCGATCCGGGCCTGCAATTCTACAGCGGCAATTTCCTGAACGGGACGGTCACGGGCAAGGGCGGCAAGCTTTACCGGATGGGCGACGGAATTGCGCTGGAGCCGCAGAAATTCCCCGACACCCCCAACCAGCCCGATTTCGGAAGCGCCCGGGTCGAGCCCGGCAAGCCCTATCGCCACCAGATGATCTACCGCGTTTACGCCG
Organism: uncultured Sphingomonadaceae bacterium; assembly: GCA_964422665.1. Lineage (GTDB taxonomy): Bacteria > Pseudomonadota > Alphaproteobacteria > Sphingomonadales > Sphingomonadaceae > DASWIR01. The sequence continues at coordinate 1,490 of CAYRCH010000031.1, forward strand.
TTGCCGCAGGAGAGCCGGGCCAATGAAAATCCTACCTATCGCCGCTGCCGCATTGCTCGCATGCGCCGCTCCGCTGGCCGCGCAGGACGTTACGGTTGCCATCGATGCGCAGGAAAGCGGACCGCAGATCAGCAGGCAGATTTTCGGCCAGTTCGCCGAACATCTCGGGACGGGGATATACGGCGGAGTCTGGGTAGGTCCGGATTCCGATATCCCCAATGTCCGCGGTATTCGGACCGACGTCGTGGCCGCGCTCAAGGAACTGAAGATTCCCAATGTGCGCTATCCCGGCGGCTGCTTCGCCGACGAATATCATTGGCGCGACGGAGTGGGCGCGCAGCGGCGAACCACGGTGAACGCCAATTGGGGCGGTGCGATCGAGCCCAACACATTCGGCACGCATGAATTCTATGATTTCATCGACATGATCGGTTCCGAAGCGTTCATCTCGGTCAATGTCGGATCGGGCACGATACAGGAGGCCGCCGACTGGGTCGCCTACATCACCGCCGACACCCGCAGTTCGGCCGGGCAGGACCGGGCCGCCAATGGACGGGAAGAGCCGTGGGAAATCCTCTATCTCGGGCTCGGCAACGAGAATTGGGGCTGCGGCGGCAACATGACGCCGGAGCACTATGTCGACCTGATGAAGCGCCACGCGCGCTTCGACCGCAATTACAATCCCGCGCAGGCTGCAGGCAGCGGAAAGGAAATGCGCCGCGTGGCCGTGGGGCCGAGCGACGACGATACGCGCTATACCGAGGCAGTGATGAAAGCCTGGTCGGAGCGGGACTGGACCTGGTCGATCGAGGGCCTTTCGCTGCACAGCTATACCGTGCCCGAATGGCCGCCCTCATTGCCCAGCGTCGGCTTCGACGAGGGCGATTATGCGCTGATCCTCAAGACTACGCTCGAAATGGACCAGCGGATCGCGCTTCATTCGGCGATCATGGACAAATACGATCCCGAGAAGCAGGTGCCGCTGATCGTCGACGAATGGGGGGTCTGGCTGGCGGAGGATCCGGGCACGCCGGAGGGTTTCCTGCAACAGCAGAATTCGCTCCGCGACGGCTTGCTGGCGGCGCTCAACTTCAACATCTTCGCGCGCCATGCGGACCGCGTGGGCGGCGCCAATATCGCGCAGATGGTCAATGTGCTGCAGGCGATGATCCTCACCGACGGACCGAAAATGGTCCTCACGCCGACCTATCATGTGCACAAGATGTACCTGCCGATGCAGGATGCAATGCATGTGCCGGTGGCGTTCGACGCCGGCGAATATGTCCATGGCGACATCACGCTGCCCGGCGTCGATGCCGTGGCGTTCCGCGATACGGGCGGGAAGCTGTGGCTCTCGCTGGTGAACCTCGATCCCCGCTCGGCAAAGGAGGTGGCGGTGGACGTATCCGGCCCCTCCGTTCGCCGGGCTGAGGGGGAAGTGCTGACCGGGCCGAACGTCTATTCGATCAACACCTACGACAACCCGGAGACCGTGGCACCTCGGCGCATTGCAGGTACGGTGCGAGAGGGCACAGTCAGGGTGGAACTGCCGGCCAAGTCGGTGGCGATGCTGGCGCTGGAATAGCGAGAAGCGACCTTAGTGCTGGTATGACGCTGGCCGGGCCGCACTACACTGGCGGTGCCGAGCCCTATTCGTGAAATTCAGCCACGCGCTTTGTGTGGCACCGTAGGAACGAGTCGGCCACAAGCTGCAACGGGGCCGCGTCCACCACGCTGCGACCGCTGCGGATCGCTTGGGCGAAATGGTCGTAGATCGCTGGATATTCGCGGTCCTCGCCTGCCAATGTGCCGGCCGGTGTGACCAAGATGCTGCCGCCCTTCTGCAGTGTCAGCATGCCCTCTGTCGTAGTGACCTCGATATCCCATGTCTGCGGTCCGGCCTGCAGGAAGTCGAGATCGAGCGCCACTGGCAGCCCGGCGGAATCTTCCAGCATTACCTGTCCGGAAACAGGGGCCTCGCAATTGGCCGGGAACTGGAGCGTGCCGCCGCGCACCATCAGGGGACGCGGAAGGATTTCAGTGGCAATCGAGAGCGCGTTGATGCCCGGATCGAAAACGCCGAAGCCTCCGGCCCGCCAAATCCACGGCTGGCCGGGATGCCACACCCGGACATCTTCGCGCCAGGTGATCGCGACCGAGAGGATGGTCTTGCCTGCCAGCCATTCCTTCGCCGTAGCCACGCCGGCTGCGTAACGGGAGTGCCAGGCGGCGAAGAGAGTGCCGCCGGCCGCGTTTGCTGTTTGCGCAAGCGCGACGACTTCGGCCGTCGTGGCGCAGGGCGGCTTTTCCAGCAATACGTGCAGGCCCGCCGTCAGCGCTTGGTGCGCGATGGGATAGCGGATCTGCGGCGGCGTACAGATACTCACCGCATCCACGGTACAGTCGCTTTCCAGCAGAGCGGCGAGCGACGGAAAATGCGCTACTCCCTCCAGCGGCTCCGCAGTCGGATCGACGGTCGCGGTGAGCGCGAAGTCATCGCTGGCCTGGAGCGCGGGCACGTGCTGGTCCCGGGCGATCTTGCCCAGGCCCGCGATCGCAAGGCGCACCGGCGCCGAGTTCAAAGCGCGGAGACCTTCGTTAGGGTTTCAGGTTCGGCCGCCTGACGCAGCCTGTTGCGCAGCGGCAGTTCGAAGGGCGGCGCCTCGATTTCGAACATGTCGCCATCCTGCGTTTCCACGCCGTCCGCGAAGCTGGCGGTCGCGGTGCCGAAGAAGTGGACGTGAATATCCCCCGGGCGACGAAACAGCGCGTATTTGAAGTGGTGATGCTCAAGATTGGCGATCGAGTGGGACATATTGTCCTCGCCGGTCAGGAAGGGTCTCTCCCACAGCGTCTCGCCGCCCCGCCGGATGCGGCAGGCGCCGCGAATGTCTCGGGGCAACTCTCCCGTCAGCAGTTCCGGGCCCAGCGCTGCCTGCCGCAGCTTGGAATGGGCCAGCCACAAATAATTGTGCTTTTCGGTCACGTGATCCGAATATTCGTTGGCGAGGCAGAAACCGAGGCGGAAGGGTGTGCCGTCGGCCCCGATCAGGTAGATTCCCGCTATCTCCGGTTCTTCCCCGCCGTCGCGTGCGTAGGACGGCATGTCGAGCGTATCTTCCGGGCCGACAAGGTGCGCGCCATTACCCTTGTAGAACCATTCCGGCTGCTGGCCCACCGCTCCCGGTGCGGGCTTCCCGTCCTCCATCCCTTCGAGAAACATGCGCATGGAATCGGTCAGGGCCGCGCCGGTGACGGCCGCCTTGTGCATGCGGTCGCGGCCCTCGGCGCTGCCGAGATGGGTCAGGCCGGTCCCGGTGAGCCACAGATGCGCGGGGTCGGGATGATCGATCGGTGCAAGGATGCGCCCCACGGCGAGCTCCGAATGAATATCGACGGCGTCCAGCAAGTCGCAGGCCGCCACCTCATCTGCGAGCGAGCGATTTGCGACAATCGCCACCAGAGCAAGCGTGCGGATATCCGTTTGTCCGGCGACGATGCGATAATCCTCACCCTGCCCGGCCAGAACCTGGCGTGAGCCATCGGGAGCGAGCCGTTGCAGCAACTTCATTGTCTACTCTCCAGCGATTTGCGTTCTGCGCCGTCCGTGGCGAAGGGGCCGGCCAGCATGTCGGGGGCTGACAGACTGGAGCCATCGATACCTTCGGCCAGCACCTGCCACAGCCCGTTTCCCGTCGCGAACATCAGCGCATATGCGCCATCGCGGCCGTCGATCCGCAGGCGGACCTTGCCGCCCGCCGATCCGGGCAGGGCAGTAGTAGCGATAAGTCTGCCGCCTGGCGGGCTTTCGCCTCCATCGCGCAGGCGCACCGCGACAAGATCGGCCGGTTCGATCCGCTCGACCTGGATGGCCAGCCAGTGGGCGCCGTCTCGTCGGACCGCCAGCCCGGCGACATCGCCCGAAGCGAGGGGCGAGAAATCCAGCTGGGCGCGAATGGTGAAGTCGAGACCCGGCACGGGCGAACCGAGGAAGCTGGGTTCGCCCTCCGAAGATAGCGGCTCTGTGCTGGCGGTGATCGTCAGATCGCCCCCGGAAGAACTTGCTCCCGCCGAATATTCGAGCTGATCGAAGGTCACCGTTGGCGGTTCCTGTGCCGTGGCGGAACCTGCCATCAGCAAAGCGATCAAAACGGCATACAGCTTCATAGCAGGGGAAGGATACCGTTCCCGGTCTGCTTCACCGGCAGGATCAGCCCGTCCTCGTCGAAGTGCATCTCCTCCATCGCCACGGCTCGGCGGCCGAGCCCGCCCTTGCGGTCGCCGATGTCGAGCGTTCCGATATGATAGAAGAGGTACCACTTGCCCTTGAACTCGGCCACGCCGGGATGGATCGTGAAGCTGTTGGCGGCCGAGCCGGTGATTTCGCCGCGCCATGTCCACGGCCCTTCGATGCCGGCAGCGGTTGCGTAGGAAATGCGTTCGTCCGGGCTGATCGTCTTGTCCATGCTGGCATAGGCCAGGTAGTAGAGATCGCCTCGCTTGAAGACCCACGGTCCCTCCTCGAAGTCGGGCAGGTCGATCTGCCGGATCGGCCCGTCGAAGCTGATCATGTCGGGGGCAAGCTTGGCGATGTAGCAATTGGCATTGCCCCAGATCAGCCAGCTGGTGCCGTCTTCCTCGGTCCAGACGGTGGGGTCGATATCGTCCCATGAATGCGGGCCGTCAGTGTCCTCGTTCCTGACGAGCGCGCTGCCCTTTGCGTCGCGGAAGGGCCCCAGCGGATTGTCCGCCACGGCGACGCCGATCACCTTCCCTGAGGAACCCTGGTCAGGGTCATGCTCCACCGCCGTGTAGAACCAGTACCGGCCGTCCTTCTCGTGAACCTGGCTCGCCCAGGCATCGCGGGCGGCCCAGCCAAAATCGGTCGGGCGCATGATCGGGCCATGAGCGGTCCAGTGCTTCATGTCCCGGGTGGAAAAGGCCAGCCA
>CAYRCH010000031.1:6538-19410 GCA_964422665.1 uncultured Sphingomonadaceae bacterium
GCGCATCCTGCCAGCAGCGCTGCGGCGCCCATGAGCGCGGTTACCAGCGTCGTTCGCATCTCGTCCCCTCCCTCGCGAGCATCCTATTACTCCGACAAATTATGAAGTCAAAGCACGCACACCATTGTGAATGGGTCGGTTGATTTTATCCGTGCTATTCCGAATAGGTTGGCGCACTGGGCGGCGAGAAGGAAACCATGGGCAAGACACGGCCATCGACCGTCAGGAAACCTGCCAATCGCCCGTCGTCCCCGACACGCGGCTCGGGACGGCGGTTGCGCGGCGCGGTGGCACATTATCTCGGTTCGGCGATCGTTTCGGGGCAGATCAGCCCGGGCTCGCGGCTGACGGGCGAGGTTGCCAATGCCGAGGCGCTCAATGTCTCGCGCAGCGCCTATCGCGAGGCGATCCAGGTGCTGACGGCGAAGGGACTGGTCGCCAGCAAGCCCAAGGACGGCACGCGGGTGCTGCCGCGCAGCAACTGGAACCTGCTCGATCCCATGGTGCTGGCCTGGGCCTTCACGGGGGAGCCGGACGTAGGCTTCGTGCGCGACCTGTTCGAGCTGCGTGCTGTGGTCGAACCTGCAATCGCCCGCATGGCGGCGGAGCGGCGCCGGCCGGAAGATCTGCGGGCCATGGATAGCGCGCTCGCCGGCATGCGCCGGCACACGCTCGCAACGGAGGAAGGAAGGGCGGCGGACCGCGCCTTTCACGTGGCCATGCTGGAGGCCGCGCATAATGAGGTGATGATGTCGCTCGCCGCCAGCATCGGCGCGGCCGTGAACTGGACCACCCAGTTCAAGCAGCGAGCCCGCTCGCTTCCCCGCGATCCGGTGCCGGAGCATGCGTGCGTGTATGACGCTATCGTGGCTGGAAACGGTGACGCCGCAGCGGAGGCGATGCAGGTGCTGGTCGATCTCGCGCATGAAGACACCAGGGCCGCGATGGAGCAGTCCGCCGGCAGCTGACGGTCACCGCATGAGGGCCGCGTCTCCCCACGTCGCCGGAGGCGGTCGGTCGGTGGGCGTTTCGGTGCGTATGACGAGCTCGAGAATCTCTGTCCCGTTCGTATCGGCTTTCAGTTCATTCGCAGGATCACCGAACCCGATCCAGTCGCTCGCGGCGAGCAGCGTTCCGTCGCCATACACCTCGAAGCGGATCCGCTGGTCGTCCTCTGCCGCGCTGTCGTCCATTCCGACCAGCGCCGAAAAGCTCCGGAAGCCGCCGCTGCGCACTTCCAGCCGCGAGTTGGCCAGCACCCCCAGGCCGGCCGTGAATTCGCGGTCGGCTATGCGCAGCACCTGACCGTAAGGCGAGGCATCTGCCCGCGCGCCGCCCCAGCCTGTGTAGCGCGGCCGCTCTCCCGCCGACCGGGTGTTTTCCCACGGCACGATCGCCCGGTGGATCATCGGGTCGGGCTCGGGATGGATAACCCCGTCACGGGCCACATTGATCCGTCCCGGCATCTCCGAAAGATACATTCCGCCCGGCAGCGCACGGGTGCCCCTTGCCAGGAATACGCGTGTTTCGTGCGGCTCGAGAGTCAGCTCCTCGGCGCCTGTGAAGGCGCGACTTTCCCCGCTCCACAAGTCGGTCAGGGCGATTTCGGCATCGTCTGTGAATTTCAGATGCTTCGCGGTAAGCGTCGCCTCCAGCGGCTGGGCGGTCCGGTTGAACAGCGCCACCGCCTTGTTTCCATCGGCCAGTGTCTTGACGAAGAACTGGATCTCCTCGCTGTCGAAGGCGAGCACCGCCTGATTGCCGGCGGGATCCTGGTTGAGCGCGATCAGCGCCCGGTTGCCCAGGATCGCGATTTGCTCGGGGCTCGCCTTGCGCAGATCGTAGCCGATGATCAGCGGCGCGTTGATCATGGCCCAGAGACTGAAATGGCTTCGCGCTTCGACCGGATGGAGCGCGCCGAAATCCCCCGTTCCCACGAACAGCATATCGGGATCGTTCCAGTTTCCCGGCTGGGCATAAAGCTCCCGGCGCGACGCCGAATCCAGATTGTGCAGCATCCGGCCCCAGTAAGGCGCGATATCGTCGCTGGTTCGGGAGATATTGCCGTAATCCTTGAACCAGGATCGCACGTCGGCCGCGCCCCAGATGCACAGCGAATAGAGGAAATCGCCGTCCGGATTGTGGCGCTCCAGCGCCGCACCGACTGCGCCGAACAAAGCCTGCACTGCTGGGATATCGGTCCGGGAGATGGAATCGAAATCGATGATCGGGTCGAACTGGCGATAGATACCGCTCGCCACATTGGGATTGTCCGCCCCCATGCCGCGGATCCCGCAGCCATCGACCTTGATGTAGTCGAAGCCCCATTCCTCGAAATAGAGCCGGATGTCGCGGTCGATATGGTCGTAGAGCCCGACCTCCCGCTCCGCCTGCGTGCCGGCCGGATTGTTGGCGGCGCCGTGCCCGAATGTCTGGCCGCAGCTGTTGCGCCCGATGTCGGAATAAATTCCCGCCTTCAGCCCCATGGCGTGCAAGCGGTCGGTCAGCGGACGAAAGCTTGTGCGTCCATCGGGCAGGGCGGCCGAAGGGAAAGTCTCGGTGCGGATCACCATGCGCCCGGTTTGCGTATCGCGCTTCAGCCACCAGCCGTCATCGATGTTGATATAGCGGTATCCCGCTTCGGCCAGCCCGCTCTCGACGATGATCGCCGCGCTGGCGAGGACCTTTTCCTCATCGACGTCGTGGTAGAAGGCGTTCCAGCTGTTCCAGCCCATGGGCGGGAGTTGTGCCTTCCCTTTGTCATAGGCCGACCACTCTCCGGTCGGTTCGAGCTCGTCGGCAGATGCAGGCAGGGCCAGCGCGGCGAGCACGCAGGCCGCAATTCCGGCCAGTTGCCGCGGCCCGATCATTCCGCCGGATCGGACGCCAGATGCTTGCCGAAGAAGGGCAGCACATGGTCCTGCATGCGGAACCCCAGCCGGTTGGTATGGTCGCCGTCATAGAGGGTGAAGCTGTTCTCGATCCCCCATTTGTCGAGTGCTTCGTGCAGCGCGCGCGGGTCCGTACCCGGCCCGTCCTTGTCGCCGATTTCGATGGCAATGCCCCGATAGCCGCGAAGCTTGCCTACATACTGGTCGAGGAAGGCGAGCGGAGCATTGGCATTCCACTTGGCCATGATTTCGGGCCGCACCTCGCCGTTTTCATAAGGCAGGTCGAGGTAGAATGGCGGCTTGGCCGGGTTAGGCGAATAGGCGGCGGCAATCGCGAACTGGCCCCGCTGGATGCCCTGGAGTCTCTCGTAATCCTCCAGCGTCCGGACCGATTCCATCAGTGCCATGGTTTCTGCGGATTGCGGACCACCGAACCCTCCGGGCGACAGGCCACCCGGGCTCATGATGTAGAGCGCGCCGAATTTTTCCGCGTGCTTGATGCCGATACGGGCCGCGCCGTATCCGCCCATGGAATGGCCGACGAGCCCGCGGCTCTCGGGCCGGGCGATCGTGCGGTAATGGCCGTCGATATAATCGATCAGGTCGCCGGCGATGAAATTCTCGAAATCGCCCACGGTTGGGCCCGATGCGTAGAGCGAACCCAGATGCCGCGTCTTGCTGTCCGGCAGCACGATAATCATCTCGGGCACGCCCTGGGCGAAGGCGCCTTCGGCGGTCTGCGGCATGTGGATTTCCTTCATCCACTGGCTGGCGCCGATGAAATAGCCGTGCAGCGCATAGACCACCGGATAGCGGCGGTCCGGCTGCGCGTCGTAGCTCGGCGGGAGCACCACATAGACTTCGCGGTCCGCCGCGTTCCCTTCGAGATTGCCGGCCACGGTGGGAGCATGGACCTTGATCGCATCGATCCGCACCGGTTCTGCCCCGGCGACGACGGGCGGCCGGTCGGTTTCCACCTGCGCGTGCGATTGTGCCGCGGGCAGGGCCAGCGCCCATGCCGCCAGCAGCGCCGCGGCTTTCCTGTTCCAGTTGATCATGCCGTTCTCCCTCCCGCAATCTTCAATGGTTGTCGCGCGGCAGCCCCTTGGTCTGGGCGATGCGCTGGTATTTTTCCGATCCTTCGAGGATCGCTCCGCTGTCCATCTGACCGACAAGGGCGCGCTGGATTTCCTGCCATGGCGTTTGGGAGGCCGGGTAGGCAAAGCCTCCTGCCTCGCGAAGCGCAGTGCGGCGTCGTTCGATCTCTTGCGCATCCAGCTGCAGGGTGACTTCCCGCTTGTTCAGGTCGATCCGCAGCCGGTCTCCCGTTTGCACCAGCGCCAGGCATCCTTCCACGGCGGCTTCCGGCGATGCATTGAGGATCGAAGGGCTTGCCGACGTGCCCGACTGGCGGCCATCGCCGATGCAGGGCAGGGCATGCACGCCTTCCGATAAAAGATAGTTCGGAGGGCGCATGTTCACCACTTCCGCAGCTCCCGGATAGCCGACGGGGCCGGCGCCGCGCATGATCAGGATCGTGCGATCGGTGATACCAAGGGCGGGATCGTCGATCCTCGCGTGGTAGTCTTCCGGCCCGTCGAAAACGACCACCGGGCCTTCGAAGGCTTCGGGGTCGGACGGGTCGGAAAGGTAGCGCTCGCGAAACTCCTTTCCGATCACGCAGGTCTTCATGATGGCGGCGTCGAACAAATTGCCGCGCAGGACAATGAAACCGGCCTCTTCCATCAGCGGCTTGTCGATGGTGCGAATGACCTCGTGATCCTCGATGTCCGCGCCGGCGCAGTTCTCGCCGATGGTGCGGCCGTTCACCGTCCGCGCGTCCTCGCGGATCGCACCCATGCGCATCAGCTGTGCGATCACTGCGGGGACTCCCCCCGCACGGTGGAAATCCTCGCCGAGATATTCGCCCGCCGGCTGCAAATTGACCAGCAGCGGCAGCTGGTGCCCATGCTCCTGCCAGTCGTCGATGGATAGCTCGACGCCGAGGTGCCGGGCCAGCGCGGCGAGATGGATCGGCGCATTGGTGGAGCCGCCGATCGCGGTATTGACGGCGATCGCATTGAGGAAGCTGTCGCGCGTCATGATGTCGGAAGGCTTCAGGTCTTCCGCGACCATTTCCACGATTCGGCGGCCGGTACGGTAGGCGGCCTCCTGCCGGTCGCGATAGGGTGCCGGTATCGTGGCGGTGCCGGGCAGCATCATTCCCAGCGTTTCGGCCAGCGAGTTCATGGTCGTTGCCGTGCCCATCGTGCTACAATAGCCGGTGGACGGGGCGCTGCTGGCCACGAGCTTGATGAAGCCTTCCGCATCGATCTCGCCCTTCGCCAGCATCTCGCGTGCCTTCCAGACGATGGTTCCCGATCCGGTCCGCTCTCCCTTGTGCCACCCGTTCAGCATCGGCCCGACCGACAGCGCGATGGCCGGGATATTGATGGTCGCCGCGGCCATCAGGCAGGCGGGCGTGGTCTTGTCGCAGCCGGTGGTCAGCACCACGCCGTCCAGCGGATAGCCGTAAAGGAGCTCGACCAGGGCCAGGTATGCGAGATTCCTGTCCAGCCCGGCGGTGGGCCGCTTGCCGGTTTCCTGGATCGGGTGGACCGGGAACTCCAGCACGATCCCGCCCGCTTCGCGGACACCTTCGCGAATGCGTTCGGCCAGGACCAGGTGGTGGCGGTTGCAGGGCGAAAGGTCGCTGCCGGTCTGGGCGATGCCGATCACGGGCTTTCCGCCGCGAAGTTCCTCGAGGCTCAGTCCGAAGTTGAGGTACCGCTCAAGATAGAGGGCGGTCATGTCGATATTGTCGGGGTTGTCGAACCAGGCGCGGCTGCGCAGCCGGGGGGATTCGGATTGTTCGGCGCTCACGCACTGATCTCCCTCTTCGGGCTCACGCCAAAGAAAAGGGCGCATTTTTCGAGCCGCGAAGTCATCCTTGTCCCCCTCGGGTGCAGTGCCTTGTTGACGCTCCCGCCAAGCTTCAATACTCCGACAATATAAAATGGTGCAAGCCGCTCATTCCGGCGAGCCCATGTGAGGGGAAATCGATGGCGATCGGATCGGGGCCCGGGCAGGCGGTGCCGCTCGAAACTTCCGGGAAAGTCCTGAACTACAGGCCGGCGCTGGCGCTGCTGGCGAGCCTGTTCTTCATGTGGGGCTTCATCACGGTCATCAACAACACCCTGCTGCCGCACCTGCGCAGCGTGTTCGAGCTCAACTACACCCAGACCACCCTGATTGAGAGCGTCTGGTTCATCGCTTACGGCGTGATGGGCATGCCTTCGGCCTTCCTGATCGAACGCACCGGTTACAAGAAAGCGATCATCATCGGCCTCGTGGTGATGGCCGTCGGCGCGCTGATGATGGTGCCCGCTGCGCGCATTCCGTCCTACGGGGTCACGCTGTTCGCATTGTTCGTGATCGCCAGCGGGATCACCCTGCTGCAGGTCGCCGCCAATCCCTATGTCGCGGTAATCGGTCCGGCGGAAAGCTCCGAATCGCGGCTGACGCTGGTGCAGGCGTTCAATTCGATGGGCACCTTCTTCGCGCCCTATTTCGGCGGCTACCTGATCCTCAGCCGGACCGTCGGCGGAACCTCGCTCGAAGGCACACAGCTGACCGAGGCGCAGCGGCTGGCCGACGCGCAGGCGACCCAGCTTCCCTATCTGATGGTGGCCGTGGTGCTTGTTGTTATCGCAGTGGTGATCTGGCGATCGAGCCTCCCCGCTTTGGGCTCTGCCACCAGCCGGGTGGCGAAGGAAGAGCGCAAGAAGCATTCGCTCTGGAAGCACCGCAACCTGGTGCTCGGCGTGCCCGCCATCTTCATCTACCTGATCGCCGAGATCGGCGTCGCGAACCTGTTCATCAATTTCGTCATCCTGCCCGATATTGCCGGGATCACGCCGGCAGAGGCTGCCAACTATTTGGTGCTGATGTGGGGCGGCATGATGGTCGGGCGGTTTACGGGCAGCTTCATCATGCGCAAATTCCCCGCCGACAAGACGCTGGCCGCCTTTGCTCTCTTCGCCATGCTGGTGATGATCGGCGCGGCAACGCTGCACGGCCCGGTGGCCATGTGGTGCCTGATCCTGGTCGGGCTCGGCCATTCGATCATGTTCCCCACCATTTTCGCGATGGGCATAAAGGGCTTGGGCCCGCTGACAGAGGAAGCGTCCGGATTGCTGATCACGGCCATCGCGGGCGGGGCCCTGGTGATCGTCCAGGGATGGCTGGCCGATGCATACGGGCTTCAGAACAGTTTCTGGCTCACTGTGGCATGTGAGGTTTACATCATCTTCTATGCGCTCTGGGGTTCGAAACCGACCAATGCCATCGAACCGGGCCCATCATCGACCTGAATTTCTCAGTCGATATTGCCAAGACGGCTGCATGACCTAGTCTCAGTCGCCAAGGAGTACTGGGCATGGATCTGGGGATCAGGGGCCGCAAGGCGATCGTCAATGGCGGTAGTGCAGGCATGGGGCGGAGCGCGGTCCTGTCGCTGGCGCGCGAAGGGGTAGAATGCTTCGTTTCGGCGCGGGGTGAGGAGCGGCTCGCCGCCGCCTGCCGGGAGATCGCAGACGAGACGGGAAGCACCGTCCATCCGATCTGCGCCGATCACAGCACGCCTCAGGGCCGCGAGCTGATTCTGTCCGCCTGCCCCGAACCGGACATACTCGTCGGCACCTGTTCGCCTCCGCCGATGACCCCGGATTACCGCGCCATTACCGAAGAGGACTGGCGCGAAGCGATCGACATTTCGCTGCTTTCCCCCATCGCTTTCATGCGCGCCGTGGTGGACGGGATGGCGCAGCGCGGATGGGGACGGGTGGTCAATATCGCCACGGTCGCGGCGAAGTATCCGGGCGAGATTCGCGCGCTTTCCGGCAGCACACGCGCTGCGTTGGCCAATTACACCGTGGCTGTTTCCAAGGTGGTGGCCAGGCACAATGTGATCATCAACAACCTCCTTCCCGGCATGCATCACAGCGCTTTCGTGGAGAAACAGTTCAACGAACGGGCCGCTGCCAAGGGCATCAGCTATGAGGAGGAGGTTGCCCAATTCTCGCGCGAATGGCGCATCGCGGCGGAACGCTTTGGCGACTGCGACGATGTCGGCGACATGGTGGCAGTGTTTTGCAGCCAGCAGGCCAACTACATCACGGGGCAAAGCCTTGTCATCGATGGCGGGGCAACGACCTCGATATTCTAGAAGCGTCGACCGCGTGCTCGCGCGGCCTGCTAGTCTTCCGGCCGATACCGCAAGGGCAGCAGCGGAGGCGGCATCGGCCTCGCGACCCGCTCCCCGCTTTGTCCGGCGAAATTTGCCAGGACAGGGCCCGACCAGTCGCGGATCACCCGGCGCCAGAGACGCCACTCCTCGCGCTCGTAGCGCAATTCGTCCTCGTACCAACCCATCACATAAAGCTGGTGAGGGCCATTTCCCTGCCGCAAAGCGACGGTGACGTAGGACCGGGCATGGGCCGAATTGTCACCGGGGGTAATGATGGTGTTGGTGACATGATGCTGGCGCCCGGCGGAATCGGGCAGGTTGCGCAGGAAGGTGGCGAAATGCCGAAGCGCGGCGTGCCCGGCCCAACTCTGCGGCTCCTCGAACGCATCCCATTCGAGTACGCCCTCCGCGCAGAAACAGGACACGAAAGACTCGACATCGCCGGTGTCGAGCGCCCATGCGCAGGCATATAGTCGTTCGCGAATGGCATGCCGGGCTGCGGCGTCCAGCGGTGGCGTCTCCATCATCTCACCCTGTAATAATCGAAAAAGGTCGAATCCCCGCGCCGTTCCGCGACGCCGACAAAGATCGTACGGTTGAGCCATTCATGTGGCCCGGCAGGCGCTTCGAAGCGCGGAGTGATGCGGAGGTAGTTGTCTTCCGGCGCGACAGTCTCTCCGGCTTCGATCCGGTCCCGGACCGCCGGATCGGACCAGGCCACGCCGCGATTGTGAATGTAGATGGGCGTGCCGTCGGTTGCTTGCATCATGTAATGAGCCTCGAATTCGACCAGCCCGCTCTCCCAGAAATGTGGCCAGTCGCCTCCGGAATGGGGGACCACCACTCCCGAAAGCATTGGGCCGCTTATCTCGCCCCCTTCGAGACCGACGAAGCCTCGAGTAAATCGGGAATATGCCGGCACGAAGCGCGTTCGCGGCCCTGCCGCAAAATCGAGCCGAACATGAAACGCCAGTTCGAGCGCCGGTGTCTGCAAGCGAGCCTCCCTTTCTCTCCCGCCTGCCAATAGGCTAGGCGCCGAAGCGGGAGTAACGGAGCGGCAGGTTCAGTGGAAGAGTTCGACTATATCATTGTGGGCGCAGGCAGCGCTGGCTGTGTTCTGGCCAATCGGCTCAGCGCCGACCCGGCCAACCGCGTGGCGCTGGTGGAAGCGGGCGAAGACAGCCGGCATTTGCTGATCGAGAGTCCGCTTACCTGGATGCAGGCAGCGGCGGACTTGCGCTTCGGCTGGGGCTTTGAAGCGGAGCCGGACCCGAATCTGGACGGACGCACGCAGCCGATACCGCGCGGCAAATTGCTCGGCGGTTGCTCTTCCATCAATGGCACCATGTATATCCGCGGCGCCGCGGCCGATTACGATGCCTGGCGCGATGCGGGGCATGCCGGCTGGAGCTATGAGGATGTGCTGCCTCTGTTCAGGCGCAGCGAGGCGAACTGGCGCGGCGCTGGCGCATATCACGGCGGGGATGGGGAAATGGATATCTCCCCCATGCAGCCCGACCCGGAACTGTTCCCGCGCTTCATGGAAACGGCGCGCGCGCTGGACCTGCCGGAATGCCCCGATTTCAATTTGCCGCAGCCGGAAGGCTTCGGCATTCCGGACTGCACGATCCGTAAGGGCCGGCGAGCAAGCACCATGCGCGCCTTCATCGATCCGGTGGCAGGCCGGCGCAATCTGTCGGTGCTGGCGGGCTGCGCCGTCCGGCGCGTCTTACTGGAAGGCGGCCGCGCAGTGGGCGTGGAACTGGAACGCGGCGGCGAACTGCGCGATATCCGGTGCAGGCGCGAAGTGGTGCTGAGCGCCGGCGCATTCGGCAGTCCGCAGATATTGATGCTTTCCGGAATCGGGCCGGCCGCAGCGTTGCAGGAACACGGCATCCCCGTGGCGGCGGACCTGCCGGGCGTTGGCCGGAACCTGCAGGACCATCCGATTGCGATGGCGCTCTACAAATCGGCCGTGGGGATCGAATTCAACCGCCAGATCCGGCTCGACAAATTGCTCTGGAATGTGGTCCGCTGGGAGCTGAGCGGCAAGGGAGCGCTGAGCCAGAGCCCCATGTCCATCCAGGGCTTCGTCCGGTCGGGCGATGAGCAGGACCGGCCCGACCTCCAGTTCCAGATCGTTCACAGCGGCTACGATGCGCGGCCGTGGTTTCCGGGATGGCGCAAGCCTCCCACCGCGATGTTCAGTTGCGGCGCGATCCTGCTCGATCCGGAAAGTCGGGGCGAAGTCACGCTGGCTTCGGGCGATCACCGCGACCTGCCGAAGGTCCAGTTCAATTTCATGAGTGCGCCCGGTGACAGGGAGCGGCTACGCAGTGGCTTTCGCTTCATCCGGCGCTTCTTTGCCACCCCGCCAGCCAGCACCCTTGTCGAGGCGGAGATGGCCCCGGGTGCGGAGGTTGAGAGCGACGATGCAGTTGAAGCCTGGCTGCGCGCCTCGCTGATCAGCGCGGGCCATTCGGTGGGAACCTGCGCGATGGGCAGCGTCGTTGACAGCGCGCTGAAAGTGCATGGAATCGGGGGGCTGCGCGTTGCGGACGCATCGATCATGCCCACCATCATCCGGGGCAATACCCATGCGCCGACCGTAATGATCGCCGAAAAGGCGGCCGATCTGATCGCGGGCTAGGCCTTCGAACGCGCGCCTGCGGCAATCACCGGGAGGGCCACCACCAGCAAAGATGCCAGCAGCGCTATGGCGAGCGAGAAATTGCCGGTGCTGGCGACCAGCGCTCCGGTGAGCCAGGGGCCGACAATTCCTCCTGCCGTGCCGAACATGCTGATCAGGGCAATGGCGCCCACCGGCACCCGGTCTCCACCCAGCCGGACGGATCCCGGCACCGCCCAGAACACGCCCTGTGCGGCGCCGATTCCCAGCCCTGCGGCACAAAGCAGCGCCAGCACGGGCCAGCCCGGTTCGAGGAAGGCGGCCACCATCATGGCCAGCCCGGCGGCCGCGGCCGGTATGCCGGTGTGCAGCAGGCGCTCGCCCTTGTGGTCCGACCGGCGGCCATTGATCGTCAGCCCGATGGCAAGGGCCAGCAGCGGCATGGCGCTCAGCGTGCCGATCATGAATTCGCTGCCGCCTATGTCCATTTGCCGCACCAGCTGCGGCAGCCAGAAGACCAGCGCATAGGATCCGGTCATGACCAGCAGCCAGGTGAAGGCGCAGCGCCACAGCCATGGGTCGCGGGCGATTTCGGATATGCTTTTCGCGGGCGTGTCGGGGGCGCCTTCCTGCGCTGCGAATTCTGCGGCCAGCCAGTCCTTCTCTTCCGCGGTGAGCCACGGCGCCCTCGATGGCCGATCGACCATGTAGAGGCCGGCGGCCACGGCCAGCACCACGTTCGGCACCGCCAGCAGCAGGAACATGTAGCGCCAGGCCGGGATCGCCAGAGGGTTGTCTACTCCGAGCAGCCATCCGCACAGCGGCCCGCCGAGCACCATCGAAAGCGGGACTGCGACCAGAGCGCCCGCGAGCATCCGGGCGCGCATCGACGGCGGCGCCCATTGCGAGATCAGCCAGGTCATCCCGGGCGCAAAGCCCGCCTCGGCCATGCCGAGAAGGAAACGCGCGGCGTAGAATTCTACCGGGCTGCTGACATATGCCATCCACAGGCCCGAGGCGCCCCACAGCAGCATCGACACAAAGATCCATGGCTTGATCCCCCAGGCGCGCAGCAGCCGGACATGCGGATACTGGAACAGCAGGTAGGCGATGAAGAACATGGATACGCCCCAGCCGAACTGGTCGGGCGAAAGGCCGAGATCAGCCGACATCGCGCTGCCGGCGTAGCTGACATTTACCCGGTCAATCGAGTTGACGAAGGTGATGATGGCGATGGGCACAATCAGCCAGAGCATCAGCTTTGCCTGGACCCGCGCCCCGATCGATCTTGCCATGCGATGTCCTAGTCGATGGCCGGGCCGGCCGATTTAGCGGTCAGAGGGAAGCGATCCGGAAATCCCTCAGGCGGGCGATAGCTGCACCAGATCGGTGCTGCTATGCAATGCTTTCCGTTTGGACGGCGCAAACGGCGACTGTCAGGAAAGAGGGCTTAGGCAGAACCAGCCGGTGCGGGGGAGGGCGCGACCGTTCCCGACACGCTGCCAAAGCCGATCGATCGATAATCGGCACTTTCAGCCCGCGCCGTGAGAGTGACTGTATCGCCGTCCTCGAGAAAGCTGCGCTTCTCTCCGGTCGGCAGTTCCAAAGGTGCTTTGCCGCCCGCGGAGATTTCCATGAGGCTGCCGACGCTGCCAGGCTCAGGCCCCGAAATCGTGCCCGTCCCCAGCAGGTCGCCCGGCTGCAGGTTGCAGCCGTTGGAGCTGTGATGCGCGACCATTTGCGCGGCCGTCCAGTACATGCTGGTCGCCGGCCCGGAGCTGAGGCGCTGCGGTGCGATGCCCTGCTCGCGCATAGCAGCGCTCTGGATGAACGCCTCGAGAGTAATGTCGAACGCCCCGTGGCGCTGGTCATCTTGGTCGAGCAGGTAGGGCAGCGGTGCGGGGTCGCCCTCCGGCCGCGCGGGCTGCGCCGTGCGGAAGGGGGCGAGCGCTTCCGCAGTAACGATCCATGGCGAGATCGAAGTCAGGAAATTCTTGGCGAGGAACGGCCCCAGCGGCTGGTATTCCCAGGCCTGCAGGTCGCGCGCCGACCAGTCGTTGAGCAGGCAATATCCGGCGATGTGCTCGCTCGCCTCGCCGATCGG
>CAYRCH010000032.1:0-15362 GCA_964422665.1 uncultured Sphingomonadaceae bacterium
GTATCCAGGCCGCGATCCGCAGCGGTGCGCCATTGCCCGAAGCCCCGCCGCCTTCACCCCCGCCGGCTGCAGCGATACCTTCCGGCCCGGCGGAGCCGCTGATCGCCGAAGAGCTCGCCCAACTCAAGAATACGCTGGACGAGATCGGCGACGCTCTGACCGAAGACAGTGCGATACTCGTCCGGCATGAGCAGACCCTGCAGAAGTTGGACATCGCCGCCGCAGTAATCGAATCGCTGGCCGATGTGATGGCCGCCGAGGATCGCCGCGGCGCGATCGCGAATATTCCGATGCACGATTTGCGCAGCCGCCTGTCAGGTTCGGCCACGCTGAAATAGCGAGCGGGCGGTCGATATGAGCTTACAGCGTTTCGGCGTCATCAGCGCCGAGCGGGCGCTCTTTCGCGAAACCGCTAAGGCCCAGCCAGTACTGCATGGCGATGACGGCGCCTTTTGCCGGCTGCAGGATCGCCAGCATAATCGCCACTGCGAGCGGCAGGAGAATTGCGAGGGCTGCCATTATGGAAAGGCCGGCATCGGAGACCAGCAAGATAATCAGCGGCGCCATCACATGGCCGGTCACGAAGATCGAAATATAGGGCGGAAAATCGTCGGCGCTGTGGAGCGACCAGTCCTGCGCGCAGCTTGAGCAGGTGTCGACGGGCTTCAGCCATTTGCGAAACAGCGGCGCTTCGCCGCAGCGGGGGCACCTAGCCTTGATGGCGGCGCGATAGGCTGCCTGCGGGAAGCTGTGTGGAAGATTCGCCGGATGGACGGCGGCCGGGCCAGTGATCATGGACACGCCCTTACGGCAGCAGCCTCCCGGAGGAAAGCTCCATGGCCTGACCGGAACCGCCGGTGCACCGAATATGGCTATGACTGGTCCGGCGGTGGAGAACCAACCCCACCGCCAGTAGCTCGTGTCAGCTTTCCAGCTGCCGCAGCAGGCTCCGCACATCGCCGTCCATATCGGCATCGCGTTTGCGCAGGTCCTCGATCAGCCGGACGGCATGGATTACGGTCGAATGATCGCGTCCGCCGAACTTGCGCCCGATTTCCGGATAGCTGCGCGGTGTGAGGACCTTGGCCAGATACATCGCCACCTGCCGCGGGCGCACCACCGCGCGGGCACGGCGCTTGCTCGACATTTCCGAGCGATCGACCCGGTAGAACTGGCACACGGTGCGCTGGATCTCGTCGATCGTGATGCGCTTGCGATTGGCCGAGAGAATGTCGGTCAGCTGCTCTTCGGCAAGCTGGAGCGAGACTTCCTGACCCGTCAGCTGGGCGTAGGCGATCAGCTTGTTCAGCCCTCCGACCAGCTCGCGAACATTGCGGGTGATGGTGCGGGCAAGGAATTCGATCACATCGCCGGGCACTTCGAGCGGCGCGAACCGGGTGAGCTTGGATTCGAGTATCGAGCGGCGCAGCTCGATGTCCGCCACCTGGATATCGGCGACCAGCCCCATCGAAAGCCGCGAAAGCAGGCGCGGCTCCACCCCGTCCAGCGCCTGCGGCGCGCGGTCGGCGGCGAAGACCAGCCGTTTGCCCTCGGCCAGCAGCGCGTCGATCGTGTAGAGCAGTTCTTCCTGCGCGCTCGCCTTGCCGATGATGAACTGGATATCGTCGACCAGCAGCAGGTCGAAACCGCGCAGCCGTGCCTTGAACTCGATCATCTCGTTCTGGCGCAGTGCCTGAACGAACTCGACCATGAAGCGTTCGGCCGAGCAGTAGAAGATGCGCGCCCGCGGATGCGCCGAAAGATAGGCGTGTCCGATCGCGTGCAGCAGGTGAGTCTTGCCCTGGCCGGTGGCCGCCTTGAGATAGAGCGGCGAAAACTGCGGCTTTTCGGCCTTGGCCATCCGTTCCGCCGCGTTGAAGGCGAGGATGTTGGTGGAGCCGGTGACAAAGCTGGCAAAAGTCAGCGAGGGATCGAGCCCGATCGAGGAGGTGAAGCCGCGATCGCCGATCGATGCGGTAGACAGAAAGGCAACGTCCTGGTCGAACCCGTCATTGGCGACCCGTCGGCCGACCAGATCCTCGCTGCCGAGGCTGAGCTCGGAAAGTTGCTTGCGCCCAGGATGGATCTGGATGCGCACCTTGCGCACTTCGCTGCGGGCGATTTTCCAAGCCAGCTGCAGCCGGTCGTGAAACCGTTCCTGCACCCAGTTGGCCGAAAAATCGGTCGGGAGATAGAGATCGAGCGTTCCGGTTTCCTTGCAGAAGCCGCCAAGGCGAATGGGCTTGATCCACTGGCTGTGCAGCTGGTGACCGAGATCCTTTCGGAGGCCCTGGCTGATATCGGACCAATCGGCCGCGAGGTCGATCGCTTCCTGCTCTTCGGCAAGTTCCTTGTCCTTGTCGGCACTCCGCGAAGGTGCCACTCCCGCCGTTCCGGGACCCCGACGTATCATTGTCACTCAATCCCCCATCCTGATCATCCGCCGCCAAAGACGCGTGGCCATTAGACAAAGCTTCGCCATTGCCCGGCCCACCCCAAAAAAGGCCGGAGCGCCACAATTGTCGTCTCGAATTGTTTAGTGCCAGCGAGAATTGTTTCGCGAGCAGGAGGAGCATTAGAAAGATGCGCGCGAGAGTCGCAAGAGGGCGTGTGTAAAATTTTTGAAATATTGAGGGTTGACTCGTGCCTGACCCGCAGCGCTGCGTTGAAGTGCATGAAAACATGCGCGTTTCGTCGCAGCATCTTGCGAATCGTGGGAAGTCCTAGAGTCGTGAGGTTACCGCTCGCGGACCTTTCGCGAACGCACAAAAAAAGGGCCGGTCGATGCCGGCCCTCTTTACCATTTTCTTACGGGAATTGGACCCGGGAATGGCGAATCAGAGTCCCGCGATTCGCTTGCTTAGCCGGCTCATCTTGCGAGCGACCGTGTTCTTGTGGAGTACACCGCGGGCGATACCGCGAGCCATTTCGGGCTGGGCCGCGCGGAGCGCTTCTTCCGCAGTCTTGCGGTCGCCGCCGGCAATGGCTTCTTCAACCTTCTTCACGAAGCCGCGGATGCGGCTGCGACGTGCCGTATTGATTGTCGCCCGGCGGTCATTGCGGCGGATGCGCTTGCGGGCTTGCGGCGTATTGGCCATGTGTGTCCTTACCTCGGGCCGCCGGTGCGGCCGGAAAATCTGCTGTCAGAAACGTGATAAATCGGTGCCTTCGCACCGGAAAGCGGCGCCCTTAGCGGGCAGCAGGGGTGAGGTCAAGGATTCGATCATTTCTGACACTTGCCGCAATACCACGTGCTGCGCCCGCCCTGGGCTATCCGTCGAATGGGGGAGGCGCAGACCCGGCAAGGCTCACCCTCCCGGCCATAGACGTCGAAGCTGGCGGCGAAGTAGCCCAGCTCTCCATCGGGACGCGCATAGTCGCGCAAGGTGGAGCCGCCGGCTTCGATCGATTCCGCCAGCACCTGCCTGATCGCCAGTACGAGGCGCTCCATAGCGGCAAGCGAAACGCGCCCGCCTGCCCGCGTCGGGCTGATGCCGGCGCGGTATAGGGCCTCGCACACATATATATTGCCCAGCCCTGCTACGATCCGCTGATCGAGCAGCAGCAATTTTATCGCCTGCTTGCGGCCGCGAGCCGCCGCATGGAGGTAATGGGCGGTCAGCGCATCCCCCAGGGGTTCCGGTCCCAGCGCGGCAAATCCAGGCCAGTTCCAGAGCGTTGCCTCATCGACGAGGTCAACCCATCCGAACCGGCGTGGATCGTGAAGCGCGAAGCGGTGGTTGGCGGTCTCCATCACGAGATGATCGTGCCGGCCGATCTCATCCGGATCGATCCTCCAGCGTCCGCTCATGCCCAGATGGAAAATCATCACGCGTGCGCGATCCGTATGGATGAGCCCGTATTTCGCCCGCCGCGCAAGGCCGGTGATCCTGGCGCCAGTTAGCGCCTGGACCAGGTCCGGCGGGAAGGGAAACCGCATGTCGGGGCGTGAAACGAATACCCGGGTCAGGGTCTCGTCGTCCAGAAAGCGGGCGAGCCCCCGTACCGTTGTTTCTACTTCTGGAAGTTCGGGCATCGCGCGCCTGCCTAGAGCGAGATTCCGGAGCTGTCATCGGCGATTGCATGGGCCCGCTCTCGCCAAGCTGGCGGCATCACCCTAAGGGGGCGCCGATGGAATCGGGCCGCAAACATCTGGTCGCCTACGCACTTCTCGGACTGGTGATGGTGTTGTGGGCTGGCAATGCCATCGTCGGACGCGCGGTGCGTTTCGATATCGGGCCGCTCACGCTTGCCTTTCTGCGGTGGGCGCTCGCCACGGCGCTGATCATGCCCTTCGCCCTGTCTTCGCTGCGGCGCGACTGGCGCTCGATCGCGAAAGACTGGAAAATCGTGCTGGCGCTCGGCGTGCTGGGCGTGGGCATGTTCAATGCGCTGCTCTATTCCGGGCTCCAGCACACCACGGCGACAAATGCGCTGTTGCTGCAGGCGGCCACGCCGGCGGCGGTGGTGCTACTCGACCGGCTGGTTTTCGGCACCCGGGCTGGATGGCTGCAGCTGCTGGGCGTTGCATCTTCGATCGCCGGAGTGGCGGTAATCGTCTTCCAGGGCGATCCGGCGGCCGCGCTGGGGCTTCGCTTTGCCCGGGGTGACCTGCTGATCCTCGTCTGCGTGCTGGTGTGGTCGCTCTACACGATCCTGTTGCGGCTGCGGCCGCAGATTGCCGCCGTCAGCTTCATCGCGATCACTTTCCTGATCGGGCTTATCGTGATGGCACCGGTGGCGGCGTGGGAATATTCCGGCGGCGCGCGGGTGAACTGGACCCCCGGTGTATTTGCTGCGCTGGCCTACGTGGCAGTGCTGCCCTCAATCCTTTCCTATTTCATCTTCAACTCCGCCACGGGAACCATTGGGCCGGCCCGCGCAGGCCAGGTCATCACGCTGATGCCGCTGTTCGGCGCATTTCTTTCGGCTGGGCTCCTGGGAGAGCGGCTGCGACCCTACCATTTCGCAGGAATGGTGCTGATCCTCGCCGGGATAGCGTTCGGCGCGGCAACCCTGCGCCAGCAACTGCATGCTAGCCCCCGCAGCGGGGCGCGGCTAGAGGACGAGGAATGAACGACAAGGTCAGCTTCGGATATCAGGCGGTGACGCCGGAGGAGAAGACGGCTCGCGTGGGCGGGGTCTTTTCCAGCGTGGCAGCGAAATACGACGTGATGAACGACGCCATGTCGGGTGGGATGCACCGGCTGTGGAAGGATCGTTTCGTTCGCCGCGTGAAGCCCCAGCCCGGCGAGGAATTCCTCGACATGGCCGGCGGCACGGGCGACATCGCCTTTCGCCTCGACGCGCGCGGTGCCCGCGTCACCGTCGCCGATATCAACCAGGACATGCTGGACGTCGGTATTGCGCGCGCGATGGACCGGGGCATCGACAGCATGGTCTGGTCTCGCCAGAATGCCGAGGAACTGACCTACGCCGACCGAACATTCGATGGCTACACGATCGCCTTCGGCATCCGCAACGTGACTCATATCGACCGGGCGCTGGCCGAGGCCTACCGGGTACTCAAACGCGGCGGGCGGTTCTTCTGCCTCGAATTCTCGACCACCACATGGCCGGGGTTCAAGGAAGCCTACGACCTCTATTCGCACCGCCTGGTCCCGCGGATCGGCAAGGCCATTGCCGGGGACGAGGATTCCTATCGCTACCTGATCGAATCGATCCGCCGTTTCCCGCCCATGGAAGAATTCGAGGCGATGATAAGGGCAGCAGGCTTTGCCCGCACAAAGGTGGAACCGATCATGGGCGGGCTGGTCGCGATCCATTCGGGCTGGAAGATCTGATTTGACCCGACCTTCCAGGCATATCTGGCGGCTGCTCGGCTGGGGGCGCATCCTGGCGAGGCACGGTGCGTTGCGCGGGATCGAACGGGACCCGAACACCCCGCCCCAGGTACGGCGGCTAGTGCGGATTGCGCGCTTCGGCACGTTCCAGCCCGCCACGCCCGACTATGCCCGCGCGTTCCAGGCGATCGGGCCGGCCGCCATCAAGCTTGGACAGACGCTGGCCACGCGGCCGGACCTGGTGGGGGAAGAGGCGGCGCGCAATCTCCTCTCGCTGCAGGACGACCTGCCTCCCGTGCCCTTCACCCAGATCCGTCCGGAAATTGAGCGCAGTTTCGGACGGCCGATTGAAGACCTTTTCGCCGAGATCGACCCCGATCCGGTGGGAGCGGCCTCGATCGCGCAGGTTCACCGCGCTCTGACGACCGAAGGCGTTCCGGTGGCGGTCAAGGTATTGCGACCCGGCATCCGCGAGCGTTTCGCGCGCGATATCGAGACCTATGAATGGGCGGCCGCCCATCTGGAGGCGCTGGGCGGGGAAGCGATGCGCCTGCGTCCCCGGCTGACCATCGCCAATTTCAAGCGCTGGACCAATCGCGAGCTCGACCTGAGGCGTGAGGCCGCATCGGCGAGCGAACTGTCCGAGGCGATGAAGGGTTTCGAGGGTTACATGATCCCGTCGATCGACTGGGACCGGACCAATGGCCGCGTAATGACCATCCAATGGATCGACGGCATCAAGATAAGCGACCGCGAAGCGTTGCTGGCTGCCGGGCACGATTTGCCGGTCATTGCCCGGCGCCTCGTGCTGGCCTTCCTGACGCAGGCCATCAGTGGCGGATATTTCCATGCCGACATGCATCAGGGGAACCTGTTCGTGCAGCCCGATGGGACCATAGCCGCGATCGATTTCGGGATCATGGGCCGGATCGATCGCCGCGCGCGGCAATGGCTTGCGGAAATTCTTTACGGTCTCATTACCGGCAATTACCGCCGCGTCGCGGAGATCCATTTCGAGGCGCAATATGTGCCGAGCTATCATTCGGTGGAGGAATTCTCGACGGCCCTGCGCGCGGTAGGCGAACCGATGCGCGGCAAGCCGGTAAAGGAACTTTCAGTCGGCCAGATGCTCGATGGCCTGTTCGCCATCACCCGCGATTTCGACATGCAGACACAGCCGCACCTGCTACTGCTGCAGAAGACCATGGTGATGGTGGAGGGGCTGGCCACCCAGCTCGATCCCGACATCAACATGTGGGACGTTTCGGCGCCTTTCGTGAAAGGCTGGATCCGGGACGAACTGGGCCCGGAAGCTGCGCTCGCCGACCGGCTGCGCGAGGACTTCGATACTGTGCTGCGCCTGCCGGCCCTGCTGCGCCGCATTGAGGAGAAATTCCCCCCGCGCGGCGGTGCACCCGAGCCGCCGCCGCTGCCGCGCGTGGAACTGATGTGGGAGCGGCGTACGCCGCGGGGCTCCTGGCCCGGCTATCTCCTGGCGGGCCTGATCGGCGCCGGGGTCATGGCTGGGGCATTGGCACTGGGCTGGCTCGGCTGAGGCGTCAGTCGTCGATGCCGTCGGCCAGGTGGTGGGGAAGCACCCGGCTCGCGATCAGCGTGATGACCACGACCAGCGCCTCGCCCAGCATCGGCAACCAGAACTGGGGATAGACTCCGTCGATCACCATGCTCACGAGCCGCCCGATAAAGGCGGTCGCGAGCAGCAGGGCGGCAACGAGCATCGCATCGCCGTTGCGCTTCCATGCTCCATATAGCATGGCCAGACCCGCAACCATGAAGAAGGCAGTCATGTCGGCGCGCAGCACAGCCAGCCCCTCAATGCCCCGTGCCGCCAGGCCGAAGCTGGCACCGGTGCCTTCCGGATCGACCAGGAAGCCGATCCCGACCATTACGAAACCGATGCCGATGAGGAAAATCAGTGCGGTCAGAGCCAGTCTCATTTCTGCGTCTCCCTTGTCTGCTCGCCACACTACGGGGGTGGGCGGGCGCAGCGCTAGGAAAATCTAGCGCAGCGGCCTGAATGATAGGCATTATTTAACCATCTTGAGGCAGGACTGGCTTCGGGGGTCGGGCCGCGATAGGGTTTACCATGAATGTGATGGCCAAGGAGGCACTTGACGTCAGCGTGACCGTGCCGCGCATCCTGCTGGTGATTGGCGGCGGTATTGCCGCCTACAAATCGTGCGAGCTCGTGCGGCTCATCCGCAAGGGCGGCGGCGATGTGACCTGCGTGCTCACCGATGCCGGCTCCCAGTTCGTCACCCCGATGAGCCTTGGCGCCCTCTCGGGCAACCAGGTCCACACATCGCTGTGGGACCTGAAGGACGAGGTCGAAATCGGCCATATCGAGCTTTCCCGCCAGGCGGACCTGGTGGTGGTCTGCCCCGCGACCGCGGACCTGCTGGCGAAGATGGCCGCCGGCATTGCCGACGATCTCGGCACCACCCTGATCCTTGCCACCGACAAACCGGTGCTCGCCATTCCGGCGATGAATGTGAAGATGTGGGAACACGAGGCGACGCGCAAGAACGTCGCCTGGCTGCGCGAGGCGGGCGTCCATGTGATGGAGCCCGATGAAGGCGAGATGGCCTGCGGCGAGTTTGGCCCCGGCCGCATGCCGGATCCCGAAAATGTATGGCTCGAAATCGCGGATGTGCTCGGCATCGATCCGGGCGATGCGAAATCCGAGGAAATCGGGGCGTTCCTGCGCAGTATCGCCGCCAACGAGGTGGACGAAGAAGGCGAAGAGGATTTCCGGGTAGTCTCCCCCATCGAAGGAGAGGAAGTACCCGAAGAAGCGCTGGCTCCTCTGCCGCCGGAGGACGAGGCCCCGGCCGAGAAGGAAAGCGCGTTCAAGAGCGGGCTTGGCAGCCTGATCGCCTCGATCATTCCGCGCTCGAGCACGCGCCGGATCGAGGAAGACGAAGCCGCCTATGCCGGCGATTTCGCCGACCTTCCGGAACCGGAACCTTCGCCGCCTGCCGAAGCCGCTGAGCCGGCCGAAGCGGAAGGGCTGGACGATGCACCCGTCGAAGATTCCCCGGCGGATGTGCCGGCGGCCGATGCCGGGCCGCTGCTTGCCACCAAGGGCAAGGCACGATCGGCCCCGCCGACCGACCGGCAGGCGATCAACCACCTGGTCAATGAGCGGCAGGCCGCCCCCGAAATACTCGCTCGCGAGGGCGCATTCGCCCCTGCGGCCCGCGCTCCCGCAGAGCCGGCGGAGGTCGAGGAACTGCTTGAGGATCCGCTCGAAGGCCAGCCCGATTTTCACGACGAATCCGATCACCGGCCGCTTTACGGAAAGCATGTGCTGGTGACCGCGGGCCCGACCCACGAAGCAATCGACCCGGTTCGCTACATCGCCAATCGCAGCTCCGGCAGGCAGGGCTTCGCGATCGCTGCCGCCGCCGCCGCTGCCGGTGCGCGGGTCACGCTGGTTGCCGGGCCGGTCAATCTCAAGACGCCCGTCGGGGTGGACAGGGTCGATGTCGAAAGCGCCGAGGAAATGGCGAAGGCGGTCAAGGACGCGCTTCCGGCCGATGTCGCCGTGATGGTGGCTGCGGTCGCCGACTGGCGCACCAAGGATTACAAGGGTGAGAAGATCAAGAAGCGCGGCTCCGCGCCGCCCGCCCTGCTGCTGACCGAAAACCCGGACATATTGGCCAGCCTTGCAGCGAACGAGAAACGTCCTCCGCTGCTGATCGGCTTTGCCGCCGAGACCGAGAATGTGGTCGAGAACGCCCGCAAGAAGCGCAAGAGCAAGGGTGTCGACTGGATCGTGGCGAATGATGTATCGGGCCCGGATGGCGAGAATCCGATGGGCGGGAACAGCAACACGGTGCACATCGTGCGCGAAAAGCAGGTCGATACCTGGGACACGATGCCCAAGGCTGAAGTGGCGAAGAGGCTGGTCGAGAAGATTGCCGAAGCACTCGCGCAGTGAGCGCGCCCATGGCTGAAGTCGCGGTCCGCATCCGGCGCCTGCCGCATGGCGCCGATCTGCCCCTTCCTGCCTATGCGACCGTCGGCGCAGCCGGAATGGACGTCGTCTCCGCAGAGGATGTGACCATCGTACCCGGTGCGCGCCATCCCGTGGCCAGCGGCTTTGCCGTGGCGATCCCGGAAGGCTACGAAATCCAGGTCCGCCCACGTTCGGGCCTGGCGCTCAAGCACGGGATCACCGTGCCCAACACGCCCGGCACGATCGATTCCGATTATCGCGGCGAGCTGAAGGTCATCCTTATCAACCACGGCGCCGAGGATTTCGCGATTGCCCGCGGCGACCGCGTGGCGCAGCTGGTGCTCGCGCCGGTCACACAGGCGCGCTGGACCGAAGTCGATGACCTCGACGAGACGGCGCGCGGCGCGGGAGGCTTCGGCTCCACCGGAGGGCACGGCAAGCTCTAGCTCCTGGAGCGCTCGTAAATAGACAGAGCAAGAGTTGCGAGTCATTCGCAATACTGCTAGGCCGCGTTCGAACGAGGACTGAGGAGCTGATCGTGCGGATAAAATTATGGGTGGCGATGGCGTCGAGCATCGCGGTGCTGGCTGGTTGTTCGGGCGGCGAAAGCGGGAATGCGGAGGGCGCGCAGGAGGTCAACCTCTACACGGCACGCCATTATGACAGCGACCAGGCGCTTTACGACCGATTCACCGAGGAAACCGGGATCACGATAAACCGGATCGAGGGCCGTGCCGACGAGCTGGTGGCGCGCATGACAAGCGAGGGCGCCAATAGTCCGGCCGATCTCTTCATCACGGCCGATGCCGGCGCGCTGTGGCGCGCCCAGCAGGCGGGGCTGTTTCAGCCGATCGAATCCGAAACGCTCGGCGCCCGTATCCCGGCGAATCTGCGCGAACCCGGCGGCCACTGGTATGGCTTTATGCGCCGCGCACGGGTCGTCGCCTATGATTCGACCAAGGTGCGCCCCGAAGAAGTCGACGATTATGCAAAGCTGGCCACTCCGCGCTTCAAGGGCCGGATTTGTGTCCGCTCGTCGGACAGCGTCTATAATCTCTCGCTGGTCGGCGCCCTTATCGAAGCATGGGGCGCGGAGAAAGCCGGCGAATGGGTGGAAGGCATTGTCGCCAATATGGCGCGCCCGCCCGAAGGCGGCGACCGCGACCAGATCCGCGCCGTAAATGCAGGCGTTTGCGAGGTCGCGATCACCAACAGCTATTATTATATCCGCATGGCCACCGGCGACGATGCAGACGACCGCGCGGTGACCGATAAGGTCAAGCTCGCCTTCCCAAGCCTCGACGGCCAGGGCGCCCATGTGAACATCTCCGGCGGCGGCGTCGCCGCGAATGCGCCGAACAGGGAGAATGCGATCCGGCTGCTGGAATTTTTCGCGTCGGCCGATTCGCAGACGCACATCTCGGCGAATAACAACGAATTTCCGGCCTCGCCCGATGTGCCTGCACCACCGCCGGTCGACGCCTATGCAAACTTCACCGCGCATCCGATGAGCGTCGCCGCATTCGCCCGGCGGCAGCCCGAGGCGCAGTCGCTGATGAGCGCGGCGGGCTGGCGCTGACCGCGGTACTCGCCTCTCGCCGGCTTCGTATATCCCCGATCGCCGGCCTCGCGGCATTTGCGGGGCTGGCGGCGGCGATGCCGCTTGTCGGCGTCGTCCTGGCGGCGTTTGGGCCGGACAGCGCCGACATCGCGGGGCGTGACATTGCCCGCTATGCGCTGACCTCGGCACGGCTTGCGCTGCTGGTCGGGGTGACCACTGCCATAGTCGGGACGATTGCCGCCTGGCTCGTGGTCATGCACCGCTTTCCGGGGCGCAACGTCTTCGCCTGGGCGCTGGCCCTGCCGCTCGCGGCGCCGGCTTTCGCGCTTGCCTATGGTTACGCGGACCTGTTCGACGTGGCGGGCGACTTGCGCTTTGCCCTGCGCGGCGCGACCGGCCATGATCTTCCGTTCGAGATGCGCAGCATCGGCGGTGCGGCTTTCATCCTCTCCGCCGCGTTTTATCCTTACGTCTATCTCGCGATGCGCGCGGCGTTTCTCAACCAGTCGGCCAATGTGCTCGAGGCGGCGCGCATGCTCGGCTGCAGCGGCATTGAGGCCCTCTGGCGCGTGGCGCTGCCGATGGCGCGGCCCGCCCTGGCTGCGGGGGTCGCGCTCGCGGTGATGGAGACGCTCGCCGATTACGGCGCGGTCCAGTTCCTCAGCGTACAGACGCTGACCACCGGGGTGGTGCGCGCCTGGTCGGTCTATGGCTCTACCGCCAGCGCCGCCCGTTTCGCACTGCCCCTGCTCGCCGCGGCGGCACTGCTGCTCTGGCTGGAGCGCGCTGGCCGGCGGGGTGCGACCCATGAAAGCGGCAAGGCGCGCTGGCGGGCACTCGGCGTCCAGCCCCTGAGCGGTGTCGCGCGCTGGGCTGCGTTCGCCTTCTGCCTGGCGCTGGTGACGGCGGGGCTGTTGTTGCCGGTGGGCTGGTTGCTGTGGAACCTTGGCGCAACCACGCCCGACTGGACGCGGCTCGGCGGGGCCATGCGCAACAGCCTGTTCCTCGGGCTGACCGGCGCCCTCGTCACCGTCGCCCTTGCCACCATGCTCGCGCTCGGCACAAAGCGACTGCCGCTGGCGGCCCGGATTGCCAGTCTCGGATATGCCACTCCCGGAGCAGTCATGGCGATCGGCCTGCTCGCGCCCGCGGGGCTGATCTGGAGCATGGTGCCGGGTTCGGGAATGGGCATCGCGATCGCGCTTCTGATCCTCGCCTATGCCGCGCGGCTGATGGCGGCGGCGCTCGAACCGATCGACGCGGGGCTTGCGCGCGTCACCCCGTCGATGGTGCAAGCCGCCCGCACGCTGGGCAGGGGCGAGTCGGGCGCAGTGCTGGCCGTCGAGCTGCCGGTTGCGCGCGGCACGATGCTCACTGCGCTGCTGATCGTCTTCATCGACATCCTCAAGGAACTTCCCGCGACGCTGATCCTGCGGCCCTTCAATTTCGATACGCTCGCGGTGATTGCCAATAATTATGCACTCGACGAACGGCTGGGACAGGCGGGCCTGCCATCGGTCCTGATCGTGGCGCTGTCCCTGCCTGCCGTTATCTGGCTCACCGGCCGGATTGCACAGGCCCGGCCCGGATCCTAAGGCGAGGACCGTGGCCGTATCCCCGCTCCTGGAAGTGCGCGACGTGGCGCGCCGTTATGCCGGCCGGGCAGCGGTCGACGCCGCGAGCTTCGATCTGCGCGCCGGCCGGGTTGCTTCCCTGCTTGGGCCGTCGGGCTGCGGCAAGAGCACATTGCTGCGGATGATTGCCGGGCTCGAGCCCGTGGACGAGGGAGAGATTCGCATCGATGGAAAGCCGGTGTCGTCGCGCGGCCTGGCCGTGCCGCCGGAAGACCGCGGTGTCGGGCTGGTCTTCCAGGACAATGCGCTGTTCCCGCATCTCGATGTCAGCGACAATATCGGCTTCGGATTGAAAGGCCTCGCACCGGCCGAGCGCCACTCGCGCGTAGACTCGGCGCTTCGCCGATTTCAGATTGCGCATCTGGCAACAGCGTGGCCGCATCAGCTTTCAGGAGGGGAACAGCAGCGCGTGGCCATCGCGCGCGCGATGGCCCGCGAACCCTCACTGCTTCTCCTCGACGAACCCTTTTCCAGCCTTGACGGTCATTTGCGAGCACAGGTTCGCCGGTCTCTGCTGGCCGATCTTCGCGATACCGGCACCACGGTGCTGGTCGTGACGCACGATCCCGACGAGGCGATGATGATGGCGGACGACCTGATACTGATGTCCGAAGGACGAATCCTGCAGGTCGGAAGTTCGGAGAGCTGCTATCGGCGCCCTGTCTCGGCGGCGGCCGCGCGGCTTCTGGGCGAAGCCATTGTCTTGTCGGCATCGGTCGCGGGTGGGCTGGCGCAAACCGTGCTGGGCTCTGTGCCTGCCGCCGGATTGCCTGACGGACCTGCCGAAATCATCCTGCGTCCGGAAGCATTGCGACTGGGCGAAGGCGCGTCGACGGGAGTTGTGGAGGCGGTTCGCTTTGGTGGCAGCGGTTACGTCGTCGATCTCACGGTTGGCGATCAGCGGTTTTCGATCCGCCACCCGGATAATCCGCCCGCCCTGGGCGACGTCGTGAGACTGGGAATTGCTCCGGGTGCCGGGCACATTCTTGCCAGCGACGCGAGCGCGGATCGCGTTACGGCCTAGCCAGGGGCATTTTCCGGAGGGGACCTTCAACCAAAAAGGGCGGGCCCGTTGCCGGACCCGCCCTCGCATTATCGAAAAGGTACTTCCGCCGATCAGCGGTCGCTGCGCTTCGCCGGCTGGTCTTCCGGCGCGATCGAGATGCGCACCGTCTCGCCCGAATTGCCGGGGAAGTCGGTGAACATGGCCTCGACCAGGTTCGGGACCAGATATTGCAGGCGGTTGGAAGTCGACAGCGCTTCGGCCTTGCCTTCGAACAGCCGCTGGCCATCCGCGGCGCGGTCGATCTTCAGTTCGATCCCGCTCGTATAGATGGTGTAGCTGTCATAGCCGCGACCGTACCCGTCGAAGAACGGATCGTAGAAGCCGTAGCCCCAGCTGCGCGTCGGCACATATGTGACATAGCGCCGCCCATCGTTCCCGCGCCACACGACCGGGCGGTAGGAATACCACGAATTGTAGAACGGATCGCGCGCGAAGCCGGTGGAACGGATCCGTTCGCGGCCCTTGTCCACGCCGTAATCGAACCGGACGAGCAGCGTGGCATTTTCCGGCGCGGCCGGGCTGTAGCCCAGCTCCGACATATGCGCTTCCACCAGTTCGGCGTAGCGCGAGAATTCGAGCCCGCCCGCAAGGGCCGGATCGTCCGCCACCACGGCGAAGGTCTGGCCCTGCGGGGCGGGCAGCTGGGCCGAGAAACGCGAAACGTCTGCGCGGAAGGGGGACGCGCAGGCCACGAGACCGGCCAGCAGCAACGGCACGACAAGCAGCTTGAGGCTCCGTGCGACGTCTGTTGCAGAAAGGGTCATTGATCTCTCCGAAATCCTGTGAGCGCGGGTCGCACCTCATCCGGCACGCGCCATGTCCATCGATAGACTGCCCTATAAAGGCGGCGGCGTGAACCGTCGTTGAACGTGGAGCGCCGAAAAACTATTGTTTTTCAGTAGCCTCAACGTCCGCGGACAAGCCCCAGCGCGTCATATGCGGCATCCAGCACGGGCCGGCCGGCCTCGCGAGCCTTCAGCGCCCCGCGGGCGAGGATAGCGTCGAGCGATTCGCGATCCTCGCGGAGTTCGGTGAAGCGCGCGGAAATCGGCGCGAGCTTTTCCACCAGCAGGTCGCCCAGAGCGGGCTTGAACGCGCCGAACCCCTGTCCGCCGAAATCGCGCAGCACCGTTTCCACCGGGCAATCCGCCATCGCGGCATAGATGGAAACGAGATTGGCGGCTTCCGGCCGCCCTTCGAGGCCGGCGGCTTCCGACGGCAGCGGTTCGGGGTCGGTCTTCGCCTTCTTGACCTTGCGCATCACCTCGTCGGCATCGTCGGACAGGTTGATCCGGCTCATCTCCGACGGGTCCGA
>CAYRCH010000032.1:15462-18591 GCA_964422665.1 uncultured Sphingomonadaceae bacterium
TAGGTGAACAGCGCCACGCTGGCGCCTTCGCGGTTCTTGCCGGACTTGTCCTTGAACTGCGTCATCCGGTTCAGCCAGCCCATCCGCGCGGTGCCGTTGAGCAGCCATTGCAGTTCCGAATGGGCGGGAACCTGGGCCTGGTTGAACAGTGTCGAACGGTCAGGATCGATGCCGCAGGCGACCAGCGCGGCCGTCATTTCGAGGGTCGCGGCCGACAGCTCGGCCGGGTTGTGCGGCATGGAAATGGCATGGAGGTCGGCAAGGAAGAACAGGCAGTCGCTGCCTTCCTCGAGCGCATCCTGCATCCGCACCCAGTTGCGGATGGCGCCCAGATAGTTGCCCAGATGAAGATTGCCCGTGGGCTGGATGCCGGAAACGACGCGCATAAGAGACACTTTCAGGAATTAGATCGAATGGGGATAGCCGCCCCATGCGGGCGGCCAGCGCTCAGAAGGAAGCGCGGCTCCGCCATCGCCAGGCCGCCCGGCCGCGCGCCATGAAGCGAGAGCTCTTACGCAGGAGGTGGACCGTGGGTTTCATCGCGGCAGCGCATATCACAATATGCCTCGCAAGAAAGCCCTACCCGGCATCGCCTGCTGGATCGGGTGCGCGCCGGCGGCTTAGCTGGGCGATCCGTTCGCGGTCGACCGCGCCGATGGCGTAGGCAACGCCGAAATAGACGCCGGCGGCACAGGCGACGAGGACCGAGAGGGCGAACAGCCGCTCGAATATGCCCGCCGCGTAGAAGGGCTCCAACAGGTCGCTGGCGAACCACAGCGCCCCGCCCATCGCCGCGGCTGCGACCACCTGGCGGGCCATCCGCCAGACCAGCTTGCCCGGGGCGCGGTAATGCCCGCGTGCCGCCAGCACGGTGTAGAGCACCGCGGCGTTGAGCCACGCGCCGATCGCGCTGGCTGCGGCGACACCGACGACACCGAAGCGCTGAAGGAACAGCACATTGAACAGGACAAACACGCCCAGCGCCGCAAAGGCGGCATAGACCGGCGTCTTGGTATCGGCCCTGGCGTAGAAGCCGGGCACCAGCACCTTCACCAGCACATAGGCCGGCAGGCCGGTGACAAGCGTAGTGAGCACCTGGCCGGTCAGCACCGCGTCGTCCGGATCGAACCGTCCGCCCTGGAAAATCATCGTCACGAAGGGAATTCCGCAGATCGCCAGCGCCACGGCCGCGGGAATGGTCAGCAGCATGCCCAGCTCGATCGCGTCGGACTGCACCCGGTCGGCGCCCTCCTTGTTTTCGCCGCCGACGAATCTCGACAGGGTGGGCAGGATCGCCGTGCTCAGCGCGATCCCGATAATTCCGAGCGGGAGCTGGTTCAGCCGGTCGGCATAATTCATGTAGGAGACCGATCCGCTATCCAGCTGGTTGAGGAAATACAGCTGGATGAGCGTGTTGATCTGGTAGGCGCCGCCGCCGATCGCCGCGGGCAGGGCGATGATCCCAAGGCGCTTCACCTCTGGGGTGATGCGCGGCCACAGCAGGCGCGGGCGGAAGCCTTCGACCCGCACCCAGATGAACAACCATGCCAGCTGCATCACGCCTGCACCCGTAACGGCCCAGGCGATGACATAGGCGACCTGTTCGACGCTCGCCCCGGTGGCGGCCATCCAGCGCTCCCCGAACAGCAGCGCGGCGATCAGCACCAGGTTGAGGATGATGGGAAAGCTGGCCCCCGGCGCGAAGCGCGAAACCGAATTGAGCATGCCGGTGAAGAGCGTCACCAGGCTGACCAGCACGATGTAGGGGAACATGATCCGGGCGAAATCGACCGCAACGGCAAACTCGCCGGGATCGGTACCCTTGTCGCTCAGCAGCCAGATCACCCCGGGCATTGCCAGCTCGAACAGGGCGACCAGCGCGATCAGCACGGGCAGGAATACCG
The DNA here is from genome assembly GCA_964422665.1 of uncultured Sphingomonadaceae bacterium. GTDB lineage: Bacteria > Pseudomonadota > Alphaproteobacteria > Sphingomonadales > Sphingomonadaceae > DASWIR01. Next base: position 17,367 of record CAYRCH010000032.1, read on the forward strand.
ACAGCACATCGTTGCTGAACGAGCGCGCCGATTCGAGCCCGCCATCCCCGTGCAGCCGCTTGGAGAACATCGGCACGAAGGCGGCGGAAAACGCGCCTTCGGCAAACAGCCGCCGGAACACGTTGGGGATGATGAAAGCCTGGAACCAGGCGTCCGTCACCGCATTGGCGCCGAGTACGCGGGAGAAGATCATCTCCCGCGCCATTCCGGCAATCCGGCTGACGAGCGTCAGCCCGCCGATGGTGCCGACATTTTTGAGGAGGCTCATTCGTGAGGCCTCGGACCCATGTGGATCAGGCGTTGCCGGTAGGCGGCGTACCTGCGGCTTCGCCGGCCGCTCCCTGCTGTTGCTGGGCGGCCAGCTGCTGCATGTAGAGGCCGTTGAAGTCGATCGGATCGAGCACCAGCGGGGCAAAGCCCGCATCGCGCACCGCATCCGCGACCACGCGCCGGGCGAAGGGGAACAGCAGCCGCGGTGCCTCGGCATAGACGAAGGCGTGGCGCTGCTCTTCGGTGACGTTCTTCATGCCGATGATGCCGCAATAGGTGAGGTCCACGATATAGGCGGAGGCGTCCTTCACCTTGGCATTGGCGGAAATCTTCAGTTCCACTTCCTGCACTTCGTCGTTGATCTTGCGCGCGCCGATGTTGAACTGCACGTCGAGTTCCGGCTGGTCGCGCCACTGGAAGCTTTCCGGAGCTTTCGGGTTTTCGACCGACAGGTCCTTCACATATTGCGACAGCAGCGTCGCAACCGGCAAATTGTCGGCGCCATTGGCGGCCTGATCTGGATTGAGGTTGGTGAGGACTTCGCCTTCATCGGCCATGGTCGGAAACTCTCGATCTTCTGGTGGAACTGGGAATGGCCGGGCGCCTAGCACCGCCGCGCTGCGCCTGCAACGGGCGCGCGCGAGCATTTGTGACACAGGAATGCACGAAATGCGGTCGTCCAGCGGTTGTTCATTTGTATTTCTTACCTATCTGGGGCACTGTGATCAGCCAAGGCGCGGGCATAAGTGCATGCGCCCATTTGAAGACAAGCGGACGAGCAGTTTGTGATTTTCGAAATCGTCATCCTCGCCATGATTGCGGCCTTCCTGGGACTGCGGCTCTATTCCGTGCTCGGCCGCCGTGCGGAGCATGAGGAAGAACCGGTCCCGACCCGTTTCGAACAGCCGGAACTGCGCAAGGAAAAGTCGCCGCAAGTCGTTCTTCGCCAGCCCGC
>CAYRCH010000033.1:0-7438 GCA_964422665.1 uncultured Sphingomonadaceae bacterium
CCGCCGGGCACGGGCAAGACCCGGCTGGCGCAGGCGGTCGCGAATGAGAGCGACGCGCAGTTCTTCACCATCAACGGCCCCGAGATCATGGGCAGCGCCTATGGCGAAAGCGAAGCGCGCCTGCGCGAAGTGTTCGAGGAAGCGACTCGCAGCGCCCCATCGATCATCTTCATCGACGAGATCGATTCGATTGCGCCCAAGCGCCAGAACGTTTCCGGCGAGGCGGAAAAGCGGCTGGTGGCCCAGCTGCTGACGCTGATGGACGGCCTTGCCGCGCGGACCAACCTCGTGGTTATCGCCGCCACCAACCGGCCCGACGCAATCGACGAGGCGCTGCGCCGGCCCGGCCGCTTCGACCGCGAAATCGTGATCGGCGTTCCCGACGAGACCGGGCGCCGCGAGATCCTCGCGATCCATACCCGCGGCATGCCGCTGGGCGAAGGCGTCGACCTGCGCGAACTCGCGCGCGTCACCCACGGCTTTGTCGGCGCGGACATCGCGGCACTGGCGCGCGAAGCGGCGATCGAGGCCGTGCGCCGGATCATGCCGAAGCTCGATCTCGACGAACGGACCATCCCGCCTGAGGTGCTGGAAGGGCTGCAGGTCGAGTGGGACGATTTCAAGGCCGCGCTCAAGCGCGTCCAGCCGAGCGCCATGCGCGAAGTGATGGTGCAGGCGCCGCAGGTCTCATGGGCGGATATTGGCGGGCTGAAGGAGGCGCAGGAAATCCTCCGCGAAGGGATCGAGCTTCCGCTGAAGAACCCCAAGGCGTTCGAGCGGATGGGCATTCGCCCGGCCAAGGGTTTCCTGCTTTACGGACCGCCGGGCACGGGCAAGACCCTGCTGGCAAAGGCCGCGGCGAAAGAGGCCGAGGCCAATTTCATCTCGATGAAAAGCTCCGACCTCCTCTCCAAATGGTATGGCGAGAGCGAGCAGCAGATCAGCCGGATGTTCGCCCGGGCGCGGCAGGTCGCGCCCTGCATCGTCTTCATCGACGAAATCGACAGCCTGGTGCCCGCACGCGGCACGAGCGGGAGCGAGCCGCAGGTGACCGCGCGGGTGGTCAACACCATCCTGGCGGAAATGGACGGGCTGGAAGAGCTGCAGTCGGTGGTGGTGATCGGGGCGACCAATCGCCCCAACCTTGTCGATCCGGCATTGCTGCGGCCCGGCCGCTTCGACGAGCTGGTCTATGTGGGCACGCCCGATCTGGCGGGGCGCGAGCACATCCTCAACATCCATACCGGCAAGATGCCGCTCGCCAGCGATGTCGACCTGGCCGCGATCGCGAAGCAGACCGAACGCTTTACTGGCGCCGACCTGGAAGACGTCGTGCGCCGCGCCGGCCTGAACGCGATCCGGCGGGACGCAAACGAAGCGATCGAGGTGACGGGCGCCGACTTCAAGGAAGCGCTCAAGGATTCGCGTGCCACCGTGACCGAACAGATGGAGCGCGAATATGCCAAGCTGAAGGGCGAACTGAAGAAGCGGGCCGCCGAGGTGGCGCCGATCGGGTTCATCCATGAAGGCATGGTCGAGCCGAAGCGCGACCGGAAGCACGACTAGCGCGCCGAGGCGGCGGTCTTCAGTCGGCGGCGGTCGCGACTGCCGCCGCCGCAGCCACCGGATCGACCCGGCGGCGCGCAATGGCCTCGGGCTGGTGCTCCCTGAGCCAGGCCAGCATCGCCTCGCGAATCTCGCATTGCAGGTCGAAGGCGGAACCGGAATCGGCCGCGCTCATCAGCAGGCGGACTTCGATCGAGCCGGGCGACATTTCGGTGACCTGCAGCACCCTGACGCGCTTGTCCCATAGGGCATTCTGCTCGACGAGCCGTTCGAACTCGGCGCGGATCGGCGGGATGTCGGTGGCCGGGTCGAGATGCAGGAACACCGGGGCCAGCAATGCCGAGCTCTCTCGGGTCCAGTTCTGGAAGGTTTCATCGAGGAATTTGGAGGTGGGGACGACCAGCCGCCGCTCGTCCCAGGTGCGCACCACGACGTAGGTAGTCTGGATATCCTCGATCCGGCCCCACTCGCCATCGATGATAACCACATCGTCGATGCTGATAGGCTCGGTGATGGCCATTTGCAGGCCGGCGATCAGTGATTTGAGTGCGGGCTGCGCTGCGGCGCCCACCGCGAGCCCGGCAAGTCCGGCCGATGCCATCAGTGTCACACCGACATCTCGAACCCCCGGGATCGAAAGCAGCATCATGCCGATCGTCAGGAACACGATCAGGAATGTCCCGATGCGCGAGAAAATCGTCAGGCGGGTCTGGCGGCGGCGAGCCTGGAGATTGTTCGCCACCGTGATATCCGCGCGGAGCTTCATCGTACCGATGAAGGCGTGGAAGACCGCAAGCACGAGCCAGCCGACGATCGCCGGAACGATGAAACCGGCAAATTTCTGCCAGATGCTTTCCAGCGCCGGCAGCTCGCGGGCGGCCAGCACGAGCGCCAGTGCCACCAATGCCCAGCGTGCGGGGCGCTTTAGCTTCTGGATGACAAGATCGTCGGCCGTGCTTTCACTTGCCTTTGTGGCGCGCGCAAGCAAGCGGAAGACGAACCAGTGGGCCAGCAAACCCAGCGCCACCGCAACAGCAGCCGCCAGAGCCACTTCCAGGATCGCGGTGCCGTGGCGATCGAGCCAGAACGTAATGCTGTCGATCCAGTCGCTCATCGCCTGATGACTAATCGCCGCGATCCCGGCGATCAACCGATCTCCCGGGGAAAGGCTATGCGGACTTCGATACCGCCCTCGAAAATGTCCCGGGCGATCTCGCCGTCCAGCTGGCGCGCGGCTCCCTGCATCAGCATTGAGCCGAACCCCTCCTTGGCCGGACCGTTTCCGGGCGCGGTGCCACTCTCCCGCCAGTGGATGGAAATCCGGCCGTCATCATCGCGCCAGCCGATCGCGATCTCGCCCCCGCAGGACCACGCACCATATTTCACGGCATTGGTAGTGAGTTCGTGAAGCACCAGGCCGAGCGGTGTCACCTGCCTTGCGGTCAGGGAAAGCGAGGGGCCGTCCAGCGTGGCTGCACCGCCGCCGTCCTTGTAAGGCGCGAGGGTGGTCTCGATCAGCTCTCGCAAATCGGCCGAGGCGTTTTCCGGCGTGCCCTGCGTCACTTCATGCGCAGTGAGCAGCGCGCGAATTCGCCGGTCGATACTCTCGATCACCGGCTCTGCCGCCGGTACATCGCGCCCGCTCATCCGCACGATGGCCAGGATCACCGCGAACAGGTTTTTCACGCGGTGGTTGAGCTCGCGCGCAAGAAGCTCGGCGCGGTCATGCGCCAGGGCCAGTTCCTCAGCCTGCTCTGCGGCCGCCTCCGCCGCCGCGGTGCGGCCGACCTGGTAATATCCCAGTGCCAGCGCACAGAGCAGCATCAGCAGCAGCACCCCGAGCAGCGGCAGGATCCGGCTTTCGGACTCGGACACTTCCGCCGTGGCCTGGGCAAGCAGCGCATTCTCGATCGCCTCCAATTCGTCGATCGAGTTGCTCAGCCGCGCCATTACGATCTGCCCCTCGTCGGAAAGGATCTGCTGCTGCGCCTCGATCAGCTGGCCGCTTTCGATCAGCGCCACCGACCGGTCGAGCTCGGCGAAGCGCGCCTCCGACAATTTCTCGATGTTCTCCAGCAGCTCCCGTTGCCGGTCCGTCGTTTCCGGTCCGATCCGGCTGCGCAGCCGCTCAAGCGCTGCGGGGTAGAGATCCCGCGCGGCGGTGTAGGGGCCGAGATACCGCCTATCGAGAGTGATGAAATAGCCGCGCTGCCCTGCTTCGCCATTGATGGCTGCCCGGCTGAGGACACCCAGTTCGGCAAGCACCTCGGTGGTCCGGGTGACTTGCTGGCGCTGCTTGCGTTCGGCATCGATGGTGCTGAAGATCAGCAGGACGCCGGCAATCAGCGAAACGGCGACCACGCCGAACACCAGCAGAACCTGCCAGCGCGGAGTGACCTTGTGCACCGGGGCTGCTGCCATATTCAGTGTGCCTTGTCCCAGTTGGTTCCGAAACCGATTTCCACCCCGAGCGGAACATCAAGCTCCACCGCCGGCCGTGCCGCCTCGGCCATCACGCGTTCGATGACGGGCGAGGCCGATTCCACATCGCCTTCGGGAAGCTCGAACACCAGTTCGTCATGCACCTGGAGCAGCATCCGCACATGGCCGAGGCCGGCTTCCGCGAGCGCCGGGCCCATGCGCACCATGGCGCGCTTGATGATATCCGCGCTCGTGCCCTGGATCGGGGCGTTGATCGCCGCGCGCTCGCTGCCCTGGCGCTCGTGCTGTGCCTTGGCATTGATACGCGGGAACCAGGTCTTGCGACCAAACAGCGTCTCCGAATATCCGCGCTCGCGCACGCTCTCGAGCGTTTCGTGGATGTAGCGCTGGATGCCGGGGAAGCGTTCGAAATAGCGGTCGATGATCGCCTGCGCTTCGTCTGCCTCTATGCCCAGCCGTCCGCCCAGCCCCCAGCGGCTGATGCCGTAGAGTATGGCGAAATTGACCGTCTTCGCCCGCGCCCGCGTATCCCGGTCCACGGTGCCGAACATCTCCATGGCGGTGCGGGCATGGATGTCCTCACCATTGGCGAACGCTTCCTTGAGCTGGGGGACGTCGGCCATATGCGCCGCCAGCCGAAGTTCGATCTGGGAGTAGTCGGCGGCCAGCAGGACATTCCCCGGCTCGGCCACGAACGCCTCACGAATGCGGCGCCCGATGGCGGTCCGGATGGGAATATTCTGCAGGTTGGGGTCCGTCGAACTCAGCCGCCCGGTCTGCGCCCCGACCAGGCTATAGCTTGTATGAACCCGGCCGGTCTCAGCGTTGATCGCCGCCTGTAGCGCATCCGTATAGGTGTTCTTGAGCTTGCTGTGGTGGCGCCAGTCGAGCACCATGCGCGCCACCGGGGCCCCCTGGCTTGCCAGCCCTTCCAATATGGCCTGGTCGGTCGAATATTGGCCGCTCTTGCCCTTGCGCCCACCCTTGTAGCCGAGCTTGTCGAACAATACTTCGCCGAGCTGCTTGGGGCTGCCGATAGCGAATTCCACGCCGCAGCAGTCCCAGATTTCGCGCTCGATGCGGGAAATTTCCCGGGCGAATTCTTCCGACAACCCGGCGAGCGCGGTGCGATCCACCTTCACCCCGTGCCGCTCCATCGAGGCGACAACCGGGATCAGCGGCCGGTCCACCCGCTCGTAAATGCGTGTTCCGCCTTCTTCCGCCAGTCGCGGCTTGAGCAGCTTGTGCAGCCGCCAGGTCACGTCGGCGTCTTCCGCGGCGTACTGCGTCGCCTTGTCGAGCGGCACTTCGCCGAACGGGATCTGCTTCTGGCCGCTCCCGCAGATTTCCTTGAAAGTCAGGGTCCTGTGGCCAAGATGCCGCTGGGCCAGTTCGTCCATTCCGTGCCCGCCGCCGATGCCGTCTTCCGAGCGCCCGGCATCGAGAGCAAAGCTGACGATCATCGTGTCGTCGACCGGCGCCATTGCGATGTCGGCGCAGCGCTGGAGGATGTTGATGTCGTATTTGATATTCTGCCCGACCTTGAGCACGGCATCGCTTTCCAGCAGCGGCTTGAGTGCCGCCAGCGCGACCTTGCGTTCCACCTGCACCGGTTTCTCGGCAAACATGTCGGTGCTTCCATGGCCGAGCGGGATGTAGCAGGCGTCGTTCGGCCCCAGAGCGAGACTCACGCCGGCCAGTTCGGCGCGCATCGCGTCGAGCGAACTGGTCTCCGTATCGATGGCGACCATTCGTGCCGCGAAGGCGCGGGCGATCCAGTGCTCCAGCCGCTCCAGCGACTGCACGCATTCGTAAGCGGTGCGGTCGACCGGCGGCATTTCGGCCGGATCTTGCCGGTTGCCTTGTGGCGAAGCGCCGGCGGAGGCGGTTTCCCGTTTTGCCGGATTGAGCGTGGTTGCCCGCTCCGGGCTGCCGTTTCCGCCATCGAGCCGCTTGAGCAGGCTGGTGAAACCATGCCGGGAAAGAAACGCCGCCAGCGGTTCCTTCGGCACCGCGTCGAGTTTGAAATCGTCGAGCGGGATCGGCAGCGGGCAGTCTTCCTTGAGCTGCACCAGGACCCGGCTGAGTTCCGCCATTTCGCGGCCCTCGATCAACCGTTCGCGAAGCTTGCCCGGCTTCATGTCGGGCGCGGCATCGAGCGCGCCCTTCAGGCTGCCATGCTCCTGGATGAGCTTGCTCGCCGTCTTGGGGCCGATTCCGTAAATGCCGGGGATATTGTCCACACTGTCGCCCATCAGCGCCAGCACATCGCCGACCAGTTCGGGCGGTACGCCGAACTTCTCGACCACCTCGGGAATGTCGATCCGCTGGTTCTTCATCGTGTCCAGCATGTCGATGCACCCGCCTTCGAAGCCATCATCGGCCTCGGCGCACTTGCCGACCAGCTGCATCAGATCCTTGTCGCTGGAAACTATGGTCACGTCCCATCCGCGCCGGGTGGCGGCGATGGCGTAGGATGCGATCAGGTCGTCGGCCTCGAGATCGTCCTCCTCAATACAGGGCAGGCTGAAGGCGCGGGTCGCGTCGCGGATCAGCGGGAATTGCGGAATCAGATCGTCGGGCGGCGGCGGGCGGTTGGCCTTGTACTGGTCGTAAAGCGCGTTGCGGAAGCTCGTCGATCCCTTATCGAGGATGACCGCCAGGTGAGTCGGGCCGTCTGCCTTGTGCAGGTCGTCGGCCAGTTTCCACAGCATCGTCGTGTAGCCATAGACCGCGCCGACCGGCGTGCCTTCCGGATTGGTGAGCGGCGGAAGCCGATGATAGGCGCGGAAGATATAGGCCGAACCGTCGACCAGGTAGAGATGCTGCTTGTCGGCCATCGGCCGTCACTAGCAGGCTGGTCGGGCGAGGTCAGCCCGATTCGAAAAATCGCGAATCGGGCCATTTTCGCCCAAATATTGACGCAATTGGGAGCTAGAGACCTATCGTTCCGAGAGGGGACTGTACGTATATGATACGGGGACGGCTTGCCGTTGCCCGCCATATCGCTTGCATAGCGGCCGCGACCTCATTAAATGTCGGCGCCGAAGCCGGCTCTTCGGGGCAGGCTTTGGGTCCGGGCTTTCCCGTGCTCGATTCACTCGCTGTTCAAGGATTGAATACATGCGCAAAATCATTCTTGCCGCCGCTGCTGCCGGCGCTGCTCTGACTCTCGCTGCTTGCTCGGAAGGCACTGAAGAAGCCGCCACCGACGCTGCTGACTCGGCGATGGCCGACGCTGAAGCCAACATGGAAGCCGCGACCGACGCCGCTGCCGACGCCGCTGGTGAAGCCGCTGCCGCTGCTGACGCAGCCGTCGACGCGACCGAAGCTGCTGCTGACGAAGCTGCTGCCGAAGTCGACGCCGCTGTGGAAGCTCCGGCCGAGTAATCAGCGCAAGCTGTTACAGGAAAGAGGGCGCGGCCTTTCG
>CAYRCH010000033.1:7538-18255 GCA_964422665.1 uncultured Sphingomonadaceae bacterium
CCGGTCTTGTGCGCCACCTGCACTCCGGCGGGCATCAATGCGGGAATGCGCCGCTTGCCCGTGATGCAGCGTTCCATTGCACCGATCAGCACCCCCGTGCTGTGCGCGCTCAGCCATTCGCCTTTGTGCAGCCCTGCCAGAAGCTGGACCATTGCGCGGGGCGTTGCGCTGTCGCGAATATCGACATGCCGGGCGGGATCGAATTCCCCATCGTCACGCACGAGTGTCGCAATATCGCGCGACAAGGTAAATTCCTCGATCCCGGCGCGCCGCATCCAGTCATTGACCACTTCAGGTCCGCCCACTGCGGCCAGCAGTGCGTCGGTGGCCGGATTCGAACTGCGCGTGATCATGAGCTCGATCAGCTGGTGCGCCGTAAGCGAGTTCCCCGCCTTTACCGGCGCGCGCGCACTCGAAAAGGGCGCCGAACGCTGCGGCACCATCAGCGGCCATTTCTGCTCGAGAGTCCAGCGGCCCTGGTCCACGCCTTCGAGATAGGCTGCCGCGATCGCGATTTTGCTGGTGCTGGCCATCGGGAAGCGCTGGTCGCCCAATACCGAAATCTCATGCCCGGTCGCAAGATCCAGCGCGGCAATCCCGATGCGGCCTTTCGAGCCATCGGCAAGTTGCGCGATCTGCCGCTCGAGATCCGTATCATACCGCGCAACATAGCGAGGTGGATCGCGAAGCTCGGTGCCGAGCGCGCTGTCGAAGCTTGCCTCGAGATTTTCGCGCGCCTGCGCAGGGGAGATCGCAGTGGCAAAAGCCAGTGCGCCCAGTGCGATCCGGAACAAACTGCTTTTCATGACCCCAACCCTATAAAGAATATCCTTTGCGAAAGGTTAACGGGATCGCCTTGCTGCTCAATGAAGCGCGCGACGAAACGGGCTGAAATGACCGACGAAACGAGTCGATCACCCTCTAAAGCGGCGGAAAACAGCAATTTCTCTCCGATTTGACGCTCATCCGGCCTTGCGAAAGCGCAGTGCGAACTGATCCGTCTGGCCACTGACTTCCGGCTCGAACATGTTCACCTCGCGATTGTCGTCGGGGCGCGAATAAAGGTCGCTTTCGGCCTCGAGCGTGAAACCGGCGGCGGTCAGGTCGTCGATGACTGTCTGCCGGTCGATCCGGTGGGTTGCGTCGGTGGTCTGGGTGCCGGTTCCTTCCACGGCGCTATGATCGACCACCACCAGCGTTCCGCCCGGTTTGAGAGCGGCGTGAAGCGCGGCGATCGCATTGGCCGAAGTACCTTCGGGCATCTGCGGTATGTAGAGGTCGTGGAAGTTCATGACGGTAATGATCGTGTCGAGCGGTTCGGAAAATCCCGGGGCGGCCACCGGTGCGCGCAGCGGCGTGACGTTCGCATAGTCGGCCACGGCGGTGTCCTGCTCGGCGGCGTATTCGGAGCGGAAGGCAATGAATTCCTCCGGCTGGAAGGCATAAACCCGGCCGTCATCGCCGACGGCGCGTGCCAGCAGGCGCGTCACGTAGCCGCCGCCCATGATGTAGTCCCCGACCTTTTCCCCGATATCGATCTGCGCGAAGGCCAGCAGTTCGGCAGGCTTGCGGCCGGCATCGCGCTCCCGGTCCGCTTCCGGCCGCGCGGGATCGTCCACCGCGGCCGTGTAGGCCGAGGCTTCATAGACTGCTTCCTCGGCGGAAGGTTCGGGCGTGGCCTCTTCGCCTGAACTGCAGGCGGCGAGGGAGACGGCAAGCATCAGGCCGATTGCGATGCGCATGGGGCAGCTCCTCTCCTGTTATGTCCGACAAGTCTAACAGCGGCATGGCAAGAGGCCAATCCCGCCTTGTTGCAGCCACTCCGGGACTAGAGGCCGAAGGGGAAGGTGTCGGGGACGCCGGTATGCGGTTCATGAGCCGCGAGCGGTTCCAGTGCCTGCGTCTCGTCGAACCAGACCCAGGCGTCGAACTGTTCGGACAGCACGGCTTCGCTGTAATGGCTCCAGCGCTCGGTCTCGGGCCGGTAGATCACGCCAATGAACCGCTCCAGCAGTGGCTCGGCCAGCCGTCGGCGCAAGGTTTCGTGGCGGCCGGGCGCAAGGTCGAGCAGGAAGCGGTGGACGCCGCTGTCATGGCAGGCCCGCTCATAGGAGTCCTGCCGCGAGGGAAGGACTATCTTGGTCTCGTGGTCGCCGTCCCAGTCGCTGGCGGCAGTGACTGTGCCTGTATGCGTGCCGAAACCGATCAACGCGCAATCTTCTTCCCAGCGCTGCCGCACCAGCTGGCCGATATTGTGCTCACCCCGGACGCGGCCCATTTCGGTCGCACGGGCATCGCCGATATGGCTGTTATGCGCCCATACCAGCGCCTTGGCATTGGGTCCGCCCTTGTCGAGCAAATATTCCAGCGTCTCGGCCATATGGCCGTCGCGCAGGTTCCAACTGTCGGCGCCGCCATAATACATGATGCGGTAGTAGCGTTCGGCCGAGGCGATGAGCCGCGCATTCATTGCCGCCCCGAAGGTTTCCTCGCCATCCTCCATCGCCCGGGCGAGCAGTTCCTCGCATTGCGCTACCACCGCCTGCTCGCATGCGGCGTAGCCTTCGCTGAGCGCTGCCCGTCCGTAGGTTGCCGGTTCGGATTGCCAGGGCGTGAGGCAGCCATAACGTTCGCGTGCGATGGCTGCGGCGGCGGGATCGTTGGTCTCGAGATGGTCCAGGATTGCGGCGATGGAGCCAAACATGTTGTAGATGTCGAGACCATAAAAGCCCGCCATTCGGGCCGGTTCGCGCTGCTCGTTGATCGCGCGCAGGTCGTGCGCAAGGTCCACGATCACCGGATTGCGCCACATCCATGTCGGGAAGCGCTGGAATGGCGGCTGGGCACCGGGCGGAGAAGGCCTGAAGCGGATGCTGCGGTCTATTGCCGCGGCATCGGGCCAGTCCGCTTCGACCGCGATGATGGTGAAACCGTGCTGCTCGACGAAGCGGCGCGTGATCGCAGCCCGGGCAGCGTAGAATTCATGCGTGCCATGGCTTGCCTCGCCCAGAAGGATCACGCGGCGGTCGGCGAACCGGTCGAACGCGGCCGCAAAAGCCGGGTCTTCGATCGCCGGTAGCGGTTCGGCTGCTTCGGCAATACACTGGGCGAGAGTGAGCTCCCTTGCCGGCTGGTGATTGCTGGCGGCGCGCTCGCCATTCTCCCAGCGGCCATGCACTCCGATCAGCGGGACGAAACGAACGCCGCCCATGTCCTGCTCGGTCCAGCTTTCTTCCCCGGTCCGAATGACACAGAGCAGCGACTGCATCGCCTCGCCGCCCACCGGAACGATCAGCCTTCCGTCGACCTTGAGCTGCCGCTTGAGCGGTTCGGGCACTTTCTCGCCGCCGGCAGCCACCAGGATCGCATCGAACGGCGCCTGATCCGGGAGGCCGAGGCTGCCGTCGCCGATGATGATCTCCGCATTGTCGTAGCCGAGCGCCGCGAGCCGGCCCCGTGCCTGCTGCGCCAGCGGCGCGTGCCGCTCGATCGAAAATACCTTTTCCGCAATGCGGGAGAGGATCGCCGCGGCGTAGCCCGAGCCGGCCCCGACTTCGAGCACCCTGTCGCCCGGTTCGACATCGGCGGCATCGATCATCAGCGCGACGATATAGGGCTGCGAAATCGTCTGGCCTTCCCCGATCGGGAGCGGGCCATCCTCATAGGCGAATTCGCGCAGGTTCTCGGGCACGAATTCCTCGCGCGGGACTTCGGCAAAAGCGTTCAGCAGGTTGGGCGAATCGATCCCCCGGCGGCGGAGCTGCCGCTCCACCATCCATTCGCGCTGTTCTTTCGGGTCTGCCATCCGGCGCTCCGGTTGCCCGTCACCATTTCCTTATAGCCCGAACGATGGCTCAGGTCATTGCCCGGCATCAAACGAAAAGGGCCCGGGAGATCGCTCTCCCGGGCCCTTCGACAGGCTTATCTGGCAGTGCGGCTTAGAAGCCCATTCCGCCCATTCCGCCCATATCGGGCATGGCCGGAGCCGGCTTGTCTTCCGGAAGCTCGCTCACCGCCGCTTCGGTGGTGATGAGCAGGCCGGCGACGGAGGCCGCATCCTGCAGCGCGGTGCGCACGACCTTGGTCGGGTCGATCACGCCTGCCTGGACGAGGTTCTCGTAGACGTCGGTCTGGGCGTTGAAGCCCTGCGTCTCGTCACCTTCGCGCAGCAGGTTGCCGGCGACGACCGCACCGTCAAAGCCGGCGTTCTCGGCGATCTGACGGACCGGGGCCTGGATCGCCTTGCGGACGATGTCGATACCGCGGGTCTGGTCGTCATTGGCGCCCTTGAGGCCTTCGAGAGCCTTGGTGGCATAGAGCAGCGCGGTGCCGCCACCCGGGACGATGCCTTCCTCGACCGCGGCGCGCGTCGCGTGGAGCGCGTCGTCGACGCGGTCCTTGCGCTCCTTCACCTCGACTTCCGAGGCGCCGCCGACCTTGATCACCGCAACGCCGCCGGCGAGCTTGGCCAGGCGTTCCTGCAGCTTCTCACGGTCGTAATCGCTGGTAGTGGTCTCGATCTGGGCGCGGATCTGCTCGACCCGGGCCTTGATGTCGTCGGCATTGCCGGCGCCATCGACGATCGTGGTGTTGTCCTTGTCGATGGTGACGCGCTTGGCTTCGCCCAGCATGCTGACAGTGACGTTCTCGAGCTTGATGCCGAGATCCTCGCTGATCATCTCGCCCGAGGTCAGGATCGAGATGTCCTGCAGCATCGCCTTGCGGCGATCGCCGAAGCCCGGAGCCTTGACGGCCGCGACCTTGAGGCCGCCGCGCAGCTTGTTGACCACCAGCGTGGCGAGCGCTTCGCCTTCGATGTCCTCGGCGATGATGAGCAGCGGACGGCCGCTCTGCACCACGGCTTCGAGGATCGGCAGCATCGACTGCAGGTTCGAGAGCTTCTTCTCGTGGATCAGGATGTAGGGATTATCCAGCTCCACCGTCATCTTCTCGGCATTGGTGACGAAATAGGGACTGAGATAGCCGCGGTCGAACTGCATGCCCTCGACCACGTCGAGCTCGAATTCGAGGCCCTTGGCTTCCTCGACGGTGATGACGCCTTCCTTGCCGACCTTTTCCATCGCTTCGGCGATCTTCTCGCCGACTTCGCGGTCGCCATTGGCGGAGATGATGCCGACCTGGGCGATCTCCGACGAGCCCGAGACGTCCTTCGAACGGCCCTGCAGGTTCTCGACCACCTTGGTCACGGCCAGATCGATGCCGCGCTTCAGGTCCATCGGGTTGATGCCGGCGGCGACCGAGGTCATGCCTTCGCGAACGATCGCCTGGGCAAGCACGGTGGCGGTGGTGGTGCCGTCACCGGCAAGATCGTTGGTCTTGCTGGCGACTTCGCGCAGCATCTGCGCGCCCATGTTCTCGAACTTGTCCTTGAGCTCGATTTCCTTGGCGACGGTGACGCCGTCCTTGGTGATGCGGGGAGCGCCGAAGCTCTTGTCGATCACGACGTTGCGGCCCTTGGGGCCGAGCGTGACCTTCACCGCGTTGGCAAGGGTGTCGACACCCTTGAGGATGCGTTCGCGCGCGTCGCGCGAGAATTTCACGTCCTTGGCAGCCATTTTCAATTCTCCTGAAACTTGGGTTTAGTTGAGGAAGTGCATACGCGGGGATCGCTTCAGGCGATCACGCCCATGATGTCGCTTTCCTTCATGATGAGCAGGTCTTCACCGTCGATCTTGACTTCGGTGCCGGACCATTTGCCGAACAGCACGCGGTCGCCGGCCTTGACGTCGAGCGCGATCCGGTCGCCATCGTCGTCACGGGCGCCGTCGCCCACGGCGACGATTTCGCCTTCGCTCGGCTTTTCCTTGGCACTGTCGGGAATGATGATACCGCCGGCGGTCTTTTCTTCGGCCTCGAGGCGGCGGACGAGCACGCGATCGTGCAGCGGACGAAATGCCATAACTGACCTCTTTCAGTTAAAGGGTTGCAATACGGATTGGCACTCTCGTCACAAGAGTGCCAGCGGCGCGCATTTGGGGTTGTGCCATCGCCGAGTCAACAGGGGAGGCGAAGAATTTTTCAGGCGTGCCGGACTTCGGAAAATGCGCCGCCTCTTGTGAGGCCGAGCCGGTCGCGCCAGGCCCAGCGCCAGGTCAGCAGCGTGGCGGCGAATATCAGCCCGGCCGCCAGCCCGATCCACACTCCGACTCCCGACAGCGGGGTCCAGAAACCGAGACCCATTGCCGCCCCGAATCCCGGCACCCAATAGGAGAAGATCGCGATCCACATCGGGATGCGGGTATCCTGCAATCCGCGCAGCGCCCCGGCGGCCACCGCCTGGATCCCGTCGAACAGCTGGAAGGCGGCGGCGATGACCAGATATTGCAGGGCGAAGCCAACCAGCGCGGCATTTCGGGCCGCATCCACATCGACATAGATCGACAGCAGCATTTCCGGCATCAGCACCATCGCCAACGCCGTCATCGACATGAAGCCAGCCCCCATGGCCACCGCCGTCCATCCGGCGCGCCGCATCCCTTCGCGGTCGCGCGCGCCGTAGAAATAGCCCACCCGGATGGTCGCGGCCTGCGATATGCCGAACGGCACCTGGAATGCGAGCGCGGCGATCTGCAGCGCCACGGTGTGGCCCGCCAGCTGCGGCGCGCCGATATTGCCCATCAGGAAGGCCGCGCCGCCGAAAATGCCGGCTTCGGCCGTGATGGTGAGCGCGATGGGCGTGCCGATCCGCACGATCCGGACGAAGAAGGCCCAGTCCGGCGCCCACCAGCGGCCGAATACGCGGTAGAGGTGCAGCCTGCGATCGAGCCGGATGACCGCGACATAGGCCAGCAGCGTCACGGCCGCGGTGATGCAGGTCGCCACAGCCGCGCCGACCAGCTCCAGCCGCGGGGCGCCGAGATTGCCGAAGATGAAGGCATAATTGGCCAGCGCGTTGACCCCAATCCCGCACCCGGTGATCGCGGTGGCGAGGATCGGCCGGCCGAGCGCCGAGACGAAGCTGCGCAGCACATTGGCGATCAGCATCGGCACCAGCGAAAACAGCAGCACGGCCATATATTCGTCGGCCAGGCGGGCAATGTGCGGTTCCTGCCCGGTCAGCAGCATGAAGGGTTCGGCGAGGGTGCACAGCGCCATTCCGACGATGCCGCTCAGCACCGCGAGCCACATGGCCATGCGCGTCGCCCGGCGGATCGGGCGCAGCGCAGGCGCGCGCGCGCCGAGCTCTGCGGCGATCAGCGGGGCGACGGCACCGGTCAGCCCAGACAGGGCCCAGAGCAGCATGCCGAAAATCGCGACCGCCAGGGCGGAGGCGGCGAGCGGCGCCTCGCCCAGCCGCGCGATGAAGATCACGTCGATCGCGTAGATCAGCATCTGCAGCAGATTGGCCAGCGCCAGCGGCCAGCCAAGCCGGAACGTGGCGGCGGCTTCCCCGCGCCAGCTATGGCCGCCGGGAGTCGCTACGGAAGGGGGCTGCTGGCCGGTCATCGCGAGCGGCGGATATGCCGGGCTCGGGGCCGAGGCAATCGAGGCTCTCCGCGCGCCGGCCGATTGGCGATCGCTTGCGGCATGCGGGCCACACCGCCTGCGCCAGCAGCGATTGAAATCGCCGCGAAGCGCGCTAGAGCAGCGCGGTTGAATCGCTTGGAGCTTCCGGACATGCGCAAAATTGCCCTTTCCACTCTTGCAGGTTTCGCAGTGGCGCTGACCGCCTGCGGCGGCGGTGTGTCGCAGGAGGAGGAACCGGCAGCTGCGGACGATACGGTCGCCGTTTCGGATCCGGCCGCGGGCGACGAAACGCAACAGGCCGAGGCCGCGGGCGATCCGGAAACGGATGCCACGCCGAGCCCGACCCCGAGCCCGACTCCCAGCGCTGCCGCTTCTGCCTCGCCTTCGCCAACAGCCGCGCCGGCGCCTGCGGCCGCGGCGGCCGTCGCCGCGCCGCCCGCTTTCGCGCTGTGCCGCGCCTGCCATTCGGTCGAGCCGGGCCAGAACGGGATCGGTCCGACGCTTGCAGGCGTTTACGGGGCAAAATCGGCCCATATTGCGAGCTTCGACTATTCCGCGGCCATGGAAGGCGCGGGCCTGACCTGGAACGAGGCGACGCTCGACCGCTATCTCGAAAACCCGAACGGCGTGGTCCCGGGCACGACGATGAGCTTCGCCGGGGTCAAGAACGCTGCGCAGCGCAAGGCGATCATCGATTACCTC
The DNA here is from genome assembly GCA_964422665.1 of uncultured Sphingomonadaceae bacterium. Taxonomy (GTDB): domain Bacteria; phylum Pseudomonadota; class Alphaproteobacteria; order Sphingomonadales; family Sphingomonadaceae; genus DASWIR01. The sequence goes on from CAYRCH010000033.1 coordinate 15,729, forward strand.
AAGACGCTCTGACACTGCGCGCATAATGGCTTTCCGGCCGGGTCCGGGCTCGCCGCCAAGAAGCGGGTGAGCCCCGCGCGGTGCGGAGCCTGCCCGGCCGCATCTTTCCGCAGCACCTCTCCAAAGCAAGAAGGGCGGCACCTTGCGGTACCGCCCTTCCTGGTGATCCCTGAGGATCGAAGTGTAAGCGAAAGGGCTTACTTCAGCTCGACGGTGCCGCCGGCTTCTTCGATCTTCTTCTTGATCTCTTCCGCTTCGGCCTTGTTCACGCCTTCCTTCAGCGGCTTCGGCGCGCCTTCGACGAGCGCCTTGGCTTCGGTCAGGCCCAGGCCGGTGATGGCGCGGACTTCCTTGATGACCTGGATCTTCTTGCCGCCGTCGCCGGTCAGGACGACGTCGAACTCGGTCTTCTCTTCGGCGGCTTCGGCAGCTGCGCCGCCACCGGCCGGGGCGGCCACGGCCACTGCGGCAGCGGCGGAAACACCCCATTCCTCTTCCAGCGCCTTGGCAAGCTCGGCAGCTTCCATGACGGTCAGTTCGGACAGTTCTTTCACGATCTTGGCGATATCGGCCATGTCACATTACTCCGTTCAAATACTGGCCGGGACGAATGCGTCCCGGGAATTCGCTTGTTTGAAAAACCGCTTACGCCGCGTCCTTGGCGCCATAGGCACCGAACACGCGGGCGAGCTTCGCCGCGGGCGCATTGACCACCTGGGCGACCTTGGTCGCCGGGGCGTTCAGCAGGCCCACGATCTTGCCGCGCAGCTCGTCGAGGCTCGGCATCGAGGCGAGCGCCTTGACCCCGTTCGCATCGAGCTGCTGCCCCGCCATCGAACCGCCCACGATTTCGAGCTTGTCGTTCGATTTGGCGAAGTCCACCGCGGCCTTGGCCGCCGCGACCGGGTCTTCCGACCAGGCCAGCGCCGTCGGACCGTTGAGGTATTCCTCGAGTCCTTCGTACTGGGTGTCCTTGAGGGCCAGCTTGGCAAGGCGGTTTTTCGCAACCTTGTAGGACGCACCGGCTTCGCGCATCTTCGAGCGCAGATCGGTGGACTGCGCCACCGTCAGGCCGAGGTTGCGGGTGACTACCACCACGCCGACCTCGTTGAAGACCGCATTGAGCTGGGCGACCGCATCGGCTTTCTGCGAACGATCCATGCCATACTCCTTCACATATGATCGGGGCGGCACGCGCCGCCACGACCGGCTCACACAACCCATGCCGGGTGCCGGCACGGGGCATTGGTCCGTTGATGGGGAAGGAGGTGCGCCAGGGCGCGATGAGGCGATGCGGTGCATCGCCGGAAATCTCTTTTCCCCGTCTAGGCTGGAAATTAAGGACCGGCAGACCCGGGCCACCAACTGTCTCGGACGGATGACCGAAAAGCCGAACCCAAAAAGGGAGAGGCCCGCCGGTCAGGGCGGGCCTCTAGCCGTAACGGGCGGGATGTCAAGGCCGGGAACCGTTGCGGCGCCGGGTCGCTAACTTCTGGCGGGAGGTCAAATCGAAGGAGCCAGCCATGGGCAGACCGTCACGATCGGAATCGGAACGCTTATAGTCATTCTCATTATCGTGGCGATCCTGTTCTGACCGGACACGGGCCTGCACCCCTGCCCTGCCACTGGTCGACTAGTCCGGTTCGTAACCCAGCAGGTCGCCCGGCTGGCATTCTAGTTCCCGGCAGATCGCCTCCAGCGTCGAGAAGCGGATCCCCCTGGCCTTGCCGGTCTTGAGGATCAAGAGGTTGGCCAGCGTCAGGCCGACCCGCTCGTCTCGCCGGTTATCGTCGCGATGACGATCGCCGCACCGTTTGACTCAGGCGTACGCGCCACCTATATGCGCATCCGAACCGGACAGCTTCGAGCAAGGCTTGCCTTAACGCGGGGGCAGGCCAACGGAAGGAAGCCCGGTTTTCCGTGAGACGACGAAATGGCTGCAGCCCGGGTTCCCCCAGGAGGGAGAGACCCGTTGGTGCTGCGGCCGCTTTTTGCGTCTCACGCTCCCGCCCGAGCGACGATTTCTCCGCCGGTCCCGACGGGCCGGCCGATGGCAAGAGGCATTATCTTTCTATGGCGACCAAGGCGAAGGCACCGGTAAGCACCGGCACCGCGAAGAAGCGCATCCGCAAGATCTTCGGCGACATCCACGAAGTGGTGCAGATGCCGAACCTGATCGAGGTTCAGCGCGAGAGCTACGAGCAGTTCCTCCGCTCCGAGCCGGCCACCGGCTATGTCTCGGGCCTCGAGAAGACGCTCCGTTCGGTGTTCCCGATCCGCGATTTCGCCGGCACCGCCGAGCTCGACTTCGTCCATTACGAGCTCGAAGACCCGAAATACGACACTACCGAATGCCGCCAGCGCGGCATCACCTATGCCGCGCCGATGAAGGTCACGCTGCGCCTGATCGTGTTCGAGGTCGACCAGGAGACCGAGACCCGCTCCGTCCTCGATATCAAGGAGCAGGACGTTTACATGGGCGACATGCCGCTCATGACCGAGAACGGCACCTTCATCATCAACGGCA
>CAYRCH010000034.1:0-14627 GCA_964422665.1 uncultured Sphingomonadaceae bacterium
GTCGGCGAACATATATTCGCGATACCCCGCTCCTATGTCGACGAGATCGTCGGCATCCCCGAGGGTGACGAACGGCGGGTGCAGCTGGGCGGGAAGTCCTTCATCACCATTCGCGATCGCCGGATACCGGCCCTCCCGGTGGCGGAAGTGCTGCATATTGCCGACGAAGAGACGGCTATCGGCTCGATCTTCCTGGTCATCCGCCTAGTAGGCGGCGACACTTTCGCCCTCTCGGTGAACGAGATCCTCAATCACGAGGAGCTCGTCGTGAAGCCGATCACGCCCGAGATCATGGCCACCGGTTTCTATGTCGGCACCACCCAGCTCGACGACGGGAGCCCGGTGCTGATGCTGGATATTTCCGGCCTCGCGCGCGAAGCTGGCATGATCCAGGAAGTCCAGAACCGGTCCTTCATCGCAGGCCACGATTCGCGCGCCGAGGAAGAGGAACGCACCGTGCCGATGATGCTGTTCACCGGTATCGATGGGCGCCGGCGCGCCGTCGCCATGAGCGCGGTGATCAGAGTCGAGAAGTTCCCGGCCGACAAGGTCCGCATTGCCGGGCACGATTCGAAGGTCGTGATCGGCGAACAGATCCTGCCGCTGGCCGGCATTCCCGACGGTTTCGAACCGGACGGCAAGCTCAGCCTGTTCCGCATATCCGATGGCGAGAGCGAAATCGCGCTCGCCTTCCGCGAGATGATCGACCTGGTCGCAGTCCCCGAAACGGCCGCCAAGACTGTCGGCAGCGAAAGCAATGACGCCCTCGCCCTGATCGGCGGCCAGCCTACCGAGATCGTCGACTGTCTCGCCCTGTTCGCGGCATTCGGCATCGAAACCACGGATGGCGAACAGCCGGTATGCTGCCTGCCATCCGACGATCCGTGGATGCGAGACTTCCTGCGCCCGCTGGTCGAGAGCGCGGGCTACCGCGTGATCGACGAACAGGCCGGCGAAGAGGCCGATGTCGCCATCGCAGTGGCCACCGCCAGGAAAGCGCCTGCCGTTCCCAAGGGCGCCCACGCCATCGTGCTTCGTAACATCAAGGAAGCCCGCAGCAAGAACGACAAGTCGATCTACCGCTATGACCGCGACGGTCTGATGGCCGCGCTCAAGGCCGCAAGGGTGAGGAGCTGAGCATGGGCGAACTGCTGCTGCTGGTCGTGATCAATGGCGACCGCGTCGCCATTCGGGCTTCGCTGATCCAGTCGGTCATCGACCTGGGCAAGATCACGCCGGTGCCGCGTTGCGCTCCGCATGTCGCCGGGCTCGCCGCCCTGCGCAGCCAGCCGCTGACCGTGATCGACTGCGCCATATCGCTGGAGCTGCGCGACGAGCGTTCGGACGGCAAGCGTGCCGTGGTGGTCAAGGAAAAGGGACATCACTACGCGCTGCTCGTGGATGCGGTCGAGGATGTGACCGAAAGCAAGTCGGAACCTTCGGAAATCACCACCGCGCTCAAGAAGGGCTGGCGCCGGGCTGCCCAGGGCATGGTCGAAACCGAAGAAGGCCCCGTGCTGCTGGTCGACATTCCCGCGATTATCGAAGGCCCTTATGGTATGCAAAAACCAACGGAACGGGTGGTTGCTTAAGGCAATCCTTACCAGACCGGGGCATAAGAGGGGCCGGAAAAGGGAAACGGGACAATGAAAAACTGCCTGATCGTCGATGATTCCCGGGTGATCCGCAAGGTTTCGCGGCACATCCTCGAATCGCTGGGTTTCGAAGTGGACGAGGCCGCCAATGGCCAGGAAGCGCTCGATGCCTGCGACAAGAAGATGCCCGATCTCATCCTGCTTGACTGGAACATGCCGGTCATGAGCGGAATCGACTTCATCACCGCGCTTCGCGCGCGTCCTGACGGCGCCTCGCCGAAGGTCGTGTTCTGCACCACCGAAAACGACATCGCGCATATCCGCGAAGCCATCGATGCCGGTGCAGACGAATATGTGATGAAGCCGTTCGATCACGAAACGCTTCAAATCAAGCTGCAGCTCGTCGGCGTCGCCTGACTGGAAGGCCGATGACGTCGTCCATCGCCTCTGCGAGCCGGCGAACCGCCGGTGCTGTCCGCGATCCTCGCGCTCCGGTGCGGGTGATGGTGGTCGATGATTCTATAACCGCCCGGACGGTGCTCGAGCGCACGATCAACGGAGAGGAAGACCTCAAGGTCGTGGCCACGGCAACCAGCGCGGAGAACGCGCTGGCGCAGTTGCGCTCGCTCGACGTCGATCTGATCCTGCTCGACCTGGAAATGCCCGGGCGCGGCGGATTGCACGCCCTGCCCGAGATCCTCCAGACGGCGAAGGGCGCACAGGTGCTGGTCGTCTCGGCGCTCACCATAGAGGGCGCGGAAGCGACGCTCGAAGCGCTTGCCATGGGTGCGGCGGACACACTGCCCAAACCCACTTCGGGCACTTTCGACGTCGGTTACCGCGCGCGCCTGCTGGAAAAAATTCGCGCGCTTGGTGTCGTCCGGCACGAACGCTCCGCCGAACAGCGGAACCCGCCGCCGCCGGCGCCCCCGCCCAGCCCGGTCAAGATCGCGGCCCGCAAGCGTGTGCTCGGCATCGGCGCCTCGACCGGCGGCATCCACGCGCTCGGCCAGTTCTTTCGCGCCCTGCCCACCGAAGTAAGGATGCCGATCCTGGTGGCGCAGCATCTGCCCGCGTCCTTCATGCCGGTATTCGCCCGCCAGCTCGAGACCGCATCGCGGCGGCCCACCGTGGTAGCGCAGGACGGCATGCGGCTGCGCCCGGGGCATATTTATGTCGCGCCCGGCACCGGGCACCTGATGGTCCGCAGCGCCGGCAGCGATTTCATCCTGGCAGTCGAAAACTTCCCGACGCCGAGTGGATGCACGCCCTCGGCGGATCCGACATTCGATTCCCTTGCCAGCTGCTTCGGCCGCCATGCGATCTGCGTGGTCCTGTCCGGCATGGGGCGCGACGGTGCCGAAGGTGCGGCCCGCGTGGTGGAGCGGGACGGAACCGTCCTGGCTCAGGACCAGGCAAGTTCGGCAGTCTGGGGCATGCCTCGCGCCGTGTGGGAGACTGGCTCGGCTTCGGCCACCATGCCTCCCGAAGAACTCGCAATGGCAGTGGCAGGAAGTGCGGATACGGAGGCATGGAAGTGAACGATTCCGTTTCCAGCGAGATTATTTCCGACCTTCTGGCAGAACATACGGGGCAGCAACTGACCGAAAGCCGGCAATGGCGGATCGGCACGGCGCTGTCGGGCATCTACCGCGAAATGGGCGTATCCAACCTGGAGGCGCTGGTGTGCCTGCTGGACGGGCCGGACGGGCCGCGCCTGGCGCGGCGGGTCGTCGAAGCCCTGCTCAACAACGAAACCTATTTCTTCCGCGACCGGCAGCTGTTCGACATATTGTCGCGGCAGGTGCTTCCCGATCTTGCCGAGAAACGCAAGGATACCAAACGTTTGTCGATCTGGTCCGCGGGCTGTTCGACCGGGCAGGAAGTCTTCTCGCTGGCGATGCTGTTCGCAGAACAGCCCGGCCGCTGGCAGGACTGGACGATCGAGATCCTCGGAACCGACGTCTCCAGCAAGGTCGTCGAGGCAGCGCGCGACGCCTGTTATTCCCAGTTCGAGATCCAGCGCGGTCTCGGCGTGTCGCAGATGCTGGCCTTCTTCGACGAGACGATCAAGGGCTGGCGGCCCAACGCCAAGCTCCAGCGAATGGTCAAGTTCGAACAGCACAATCTGCTCGATCCGCAGCTGCGTAGCTGCCAGATCGACCTGGTCCTGTGCCGCAACGTGCTGCTCTATTTCTCCAGCGAAACGAGGCGCCTTGCCTTCGACCGGATCCATTCCGTGCTCGCGGATGATGGCTGGCTGATGCTCGGCGCGGGTGAAACGGTGATCGGCCAGACCGATCATTTCCGCCCCGCACCCGGCAAGCAAAACTTTTACGAACCGATCAGAGCTGCCCTCGGTCAGCCGCTGCGCGCAGCCGCCGGATAATGGCTAATTTCCTGGCGCCCCAAACGCCTGCCAAGCCCCGAAAACCCTGCACGAACAAGGTAAACCAGAGCTTTACGCTTCCTTAGCACTTGAGGGTTAGCTTCGGATATTAGGGCATTGCGCCCATGATTTGAGAGGGCGATCCTTTGGGAAACCTGCGGGGCATTAAGGCATCAACGCCGCACATACTGGTGTTTGCACCGATCGCCGTGCTGACGCTGGTATTCGGGTTCCTGGCAGTGGCGTTCTTTACCGCCGGCGACACCGTCCCCCATATTTCCCCGCTTTTCATCGTTTTCAGCGTGCTGGTTTACGTCGGTGCGGTCAGTGCCCTTTCATATTTCGGCATGGCCAAGATCGAGAATCTGCAGATGCTCGGCATGACCGACAGTCTCAGCCTGCTGCCGAATCGCCGCGCCCTCCATGCCGACATCCATGAACATTCCGGCGGCGGAGAGGAGATTGCCCTCGCCCTGATCGATCTGGATGGCTTCAAGTCCGTCAACGATCATTACGGTCATGTCGTGGGCGACCAGTTGATCAAGGATTGCTCGGCAATCCTGCTCGACGTGAGCGGTGCCGAAGGCCGCTGCTATCGCCTCGGCGGGGATGAGTTTGCCGTGGTGGTCATCGGTCCGATCGCCGGGAATATCCTGGAAGGCATCTGCCGCCGGCTGATCGAACGCATGCGCGATCCGCTGCATATCGAGGATCGCCGGATCGTGATCGGGGCCAGCATCGGCCTGTCGCGCAGCAGCGGCAGCGACGGGCTGCATTCATCCGAACTGCTGCGCCGCTCGGATGTCGCGATGTACGCATCCAAGAACGCCGGAAAAATGCGGTGCACCTGGTTCTCGGAGGACTTTGACCGCAACCGCGAACACATCCGCGAACTCGACGCGGAACTGCGCAACTCACTCGCCAATGACGAATTCGTGCTCCACTATCAGCCGCTGGTCGATGCCCATTCGGGCCGGATCGTGGCGGTGGAAGCCCTGCTCCGCTGGCATCCGAAAAGCGGCCGCAATATCGGCCCCGACCAGTTCATCCCGATCGCCGAGGAAACCGGCCTGATCAACGCCATCGGACTGTGGGTCTTGAGGCGCGCCTGCGAGGATGCAGCCGGGTGGAACGATATCACGCTGGCGGTGAACATCTCGGCGGCCCAGCTGGGCAACCCGGAATTCCCTATCGAACTCGGCACAATCCTGGAGGAAACCGGCTTCCCGCCGGAACGGCTGGAGCTGGAAATCACCGAAACCTGCCTCGTGCTCGATCCGGTGGTGGCCGAACGCTGCCTCAACGTAATCCGCGGCTTCGGCGTCAATGTTGCGCTCGACGATTTCGGCACCGGCTATGCGTCGATCGGATTCCTCCGGCAATTCCGCTTCGAGAAACTGAAGCTCGACCGCTCGCTGGTGGCCAGCGCCGCGGACGATGAAGGGTCGCGCGCGATGATGCTTTCCAGCATCACCGTGGCGCGCAGCCTGGAAATGGCGGTGACGGCGGAAGGCGTGGAAACGCAGGCCCAGGCGGAGCTGGTCCGCATGGCCGGATGCGACCACATCCAGGGCTGGCTCTATCACCGGGCAATGCCGGGCGACGAAGTGGCAGAACTAATCGCGGCGCAGGCCGGCGACCAATCGACAATCCAAACGCAGAAGAATCGCAAGACGAGGGCAGCATGAGCAATATTGGGGATCTGGTGGATGATTTCTCCACCGCCGGAGAGCATGAAATGCCGCAGGCGTATCACACACAATCGGAAGGCAGTCTGATGTCGAGACTCAGCAATGGGAGCCTGGTGGAGAAGTTCCGCCTGCTCATGGGTGTCAACCTGGCGATAGCTCTGCTGCTCGCGGTGCTCGAAGTCATCACCGTGATGCAGAGCGATTACAGCTCCAACGTGTTGTCCACCCTGACCATGATCGGGATCGTAGCGCTGATGATCGTCACATTCGTCGCGACGCGCACGATCTTCGATTTCACGTCCACGCTGAAGCGGATTTCCTCCGCCATGGGTCGCCTCGCGATCGGCAGCACCGATATCGAGATCCCGGGGCTCGGCCGCAATGACGAGATCGGCGAGATGGCCCAGTTCCTCGATGTGTCACGGCGCGGCACGCTCAAGATCCAGGAAATGCGGGCCGAACAGGCCGGGCAGATCAAGGAACGCGACGAGATCCACGAGCAGCAGCATCTCCAGCTTCAGGAACTTGCCTCGAAGTTCGAACAGACCGTTGGCGAAGTCGTCGGCGGCGTCTCGGCCGCGGCCAGCCAGCTCCAGTCGACCGCGAGCTCGATGGCTGCTGCGGCGGAACAGTCCGCAGCCCAGACCGGCGAAGTCGCCAAAGCGATGGAAGAGGCTTCCTCGGGCGTGACCGCTGCGGCGGCGGCGAGCGATGAATTTGCCATGTCGATCGGCGAAATCAGCCGTCAGGCCAGCAACTCGGCCGAACTGGCCCGCAAGGCAAGCGGCGCGGCCGGCGAAGCCGACAACACCATTTCCGCGCTTTCGGAATCCGCCGAGCAGGTCGGCAAGATCGTCGAGATGATCTCGACCATCGCCCAGCGCACCAACCTCCTCGCGCTCAACGCCTCGATCGAGGCGGCGCGCGGCGGCGAGGCCGGACGGGGCTTTGCCGTGGTCGCTTCCGAAGTGAAGGAACTGGCCTCGCAGACCAGCCGCGCGACCGAAGAGGTGGCCGAGCAGATTCGCGCAATCCAGGCTTCGACAGGCAACAGCGTGGCCGCCCTGCGCTCCATATCGGAGCAGATCGAACAGCTGGAATCGACCGCCGTGTCGATTGCCGCCGCGGTCGACCAGCAGTCGGTTGCCGGACAGGATCTTGCCCGGTCGATCGATCTTGCCGCGCGCAGCACCGACCTGGTGTCGGACAACGTGGCCCAGGTTCGGGAATCCTCGCTGGCCACCGGAGCCGCGGCATCGCAGGTCCTCACTTCGGCCACCGAACTGGAGGGCCAGGCCACCGTCTTGCGGCACCAGGTCGAGGATTTCCTCGCCCACGTTCGCTCCGCCTGACATCACAGCGGCACACACGAAACGGGCCGGATCCCTTGCGGGGTCCGGCCCTTTTTCATTGGCCGGCGAACCCGGCCCGATATTTGTCCTCGGAAGCTACTGCTTGGTGGCGACGATATAGTCGGCGAGGGCGGCGATTTCCTCATCGCTCATGAGACCGCCGAAGCCCGGCATGGCGCCCTGGCCGTTGGCCACCCGATCGACCACGAATTCCTTGGTCATCGCATCGTTGCCGTCGAGCGAAGGACCGACATGGCCGGTGCCGCCCGCATCCTTGAGCACGTGACAGCTGCCGCACGACCAGTCGTTGAACAGCTGGCGCCCCTGGCCAAGATCGGCGTCACCCGCATTCTGGGCATTGGCCGAGACCAAGACCAGCGGCGCGGCGAATGCCGCCAGTGCCAGCGCAATTCCGCTCTGTGTCACACGGGTGAGTTTCGTGAAGTTCATCAGTTTTCTTTCCCAAACCTGTTTTGTCCGCCGCCGCGGCTCTCGCCCCGGCTTTCATCCCCTATTCGCATGGCCAAGGTGAGCCTTTGCTTAACTGGGCGTTCTTCGCGCAGAAATTTTGGGCAAAGTCAATTTCTCCGCGCCTGTCATGTGATATACGGTTGCTTATGGACGTTTGCATGAATGCGTGTGGACGGATAATGGCTCGCCGATGCAGCGACTGCACGGCGCATGCTTGGGAGAGAAATCGGTCATGAACAAGTCTGCTTTGGCGAGTGCCTGCTTGGCCGCCTTTCTTCTCGCCGGCTGCGGAGCTGGAGGGGGGAACGGCGACGCCGACACCGAGTTTGTGACCGCCCACAATACACAGCAGCTGATGGCTTACGTTCTGGAGCCTCAGGCTCAGGTGTTCTGGGGTTCGGCCGGTTTCATCATCGACGAGGAAGGGGAGACGGATCTCACCCCGACCACGGAAGAAGGCTGGCTCGCGACACGCAGCGCGGCCGCGACGGTTACCGAAATGGGCAACCTGCTGATGACCCCCATGTTTGCGGAGGGTCGGGGCGACGACTGGATAACCTATTCGCGCGCGCTGGTGGAAGTCGGCCAGAAGGCAGAACAGGCCGCCGCCGACAAGAACAGTGACGCCGTTTTCGAAACCGGCGGGCTCATGTACAATGTCTGCCGGGCCTGCCACCAGGCCTATGTGGGCGAAGTCGATCCTCCGTCGCTGCAGGTCCCTGACAACATGGCGAACGAAGCCTCCGCCGGCGAATGACCGGCAGTCCAGGGCTTTCGATATCCGGGCCCCTGCGGCGGATTCTGCCGCTTGGCTTGCTCTGCTTGCTCGCGGTGCTACCGGCCGCCGGCTGGGCTCACGATGTTGCCGAGGGCGACAGGGCCTATGTCGCTTCGATCGACGGGCCCGCCTTCATCCCGTTCCTCTATCTCGGGGCCAAGCATATGGTCACGGGATACGACCATATCCTTTTCCTCGTGGGGGTGGTCTTTTTCCTGCGCCACCTGAGGGATGTGGTGATCTACGTCTCGATGTTCACCATCGGCCATTCGCTCACCCTGATGGGCGGCGTGCTGCTCGGCACCGGCGCCAATCCCTACATAATCGACGCGATCATAGGCTTGTCGGTGGTGTATAAGGGCGTTGAAAACCTTGGCGGATTTGCCCGCATCGGGTGGCGTTTCGATACGCGGATCGCCGTGCTGGTGTTCGGTCTGTTTCACGGCCTCGGGCTTGCGACCAAGCTCATGGATCTGCAGGTTTCGCCGAACGGGCTTCTGACCAATCTTATAGGATTCAACCTCGGGGTTGAGATCGGCCAGGTGATCGTGCTCGCTGCGATCGTCTTTCTGCTCAACATATGGCGTGATCGGCCGAGCTTTGCTCGCGGCGCGCACTATGCCAATATCGCGCTCGTGATCGCCGGGGTATCGCTCACAGCCTATCAACTGCAAGGATACTTCTCCTCATGACCGAATCCGTTCAATCTCCGGCCTCTTCCAGTAACAAGCTTCTCATCGGCGGCGCAGTGGCCGTCGTCGCAGTCGGCGCACTGGCCCTGTTTGTGGTGCTGCCGGCCGAGTTCGGCGTCGACCCGACCGGCGTCGGCAAGTCGCTGGGTCTGACCGAAATAGCCGAACCCGCCAATGAGGAGCTGGAACGCGGCAGCAAGCGGACCGGCGTGCTGGAGCTGTCAGACAGTGCGCCAGAACCGCAGCCAGGCCTGACCGACCAATGGACATTCGACCTGGCGCCGTTTGAATCGATCGAGTTCAAATATGTCGTCGAAGAACCCGGCCCCATTGCCTTCCGCTGGCAGGGCACCGCACCGCTCAAATACGACATGCACGCTCACCCTTTTGATGGCGGCGAAGCGCTGACGGAAAGTTACGGGGTCGATACGGCGGAGCAGATGCAGGGCATCTATAACCCCGCTTTTGCCGGCATTCACGGATGGTACTGGGAGAACCAGACGATGGACAATGTGACCATCACCCTCGATGCCTCGGGCGCATTTGCCTCCTCGAAGATCTTCAACAGCACCGGCGAATATGATCGCGCGGTGGCGGGACTGCCGGAAACTGCCGGCGAAAGCTGACCAAACCCGGCAAATTTTCGGATTTTGTCAATTTGAAGTGTGATTGCCCTTGGCGCAGGCAATCTGTCTCGTATAGGCTTGGCGGCAAGGGCATGCGTGAGAGATTCTCGCTCCTGCCGCAAAAAACGGGTGTGCAAGAAAAGGGTGAGGATGTTTCAGAAAATTGATTTGCCGCGCGGGACGCGCGACGCGCGACGCGCTGCCGCTTTCCTTGCTGGCGGCCTGGCGCTTGCACTCGCGGGCTGCGCGCAGCCCCGCACACTGGCGAGCGCACCGGCCGCGGGGCAATCTCCCGACTATGCAAGCTGGGACGCCTATCTGGGCGGCGGTGACAGCTCGCAATATTCTTCGCTGGACCAGATCAACAAGGCGAACGTATCGCAGCTCCAGGTCGCCTGGGAATTTCCCACCGGCGAAGGCCAGCCTCCCCGCTTCAACCCCGTGGTGGCCGGCGGCCGTATGTATATCATCAACGGAGCGGGCCAGCTCGTCGCACTCAACCCCGCCACCGGGGAGCAGCTCTGGGAGAGCGCGCTTGAAGGACGGATCGGCGCCCGCGGCATCAATTATTGGAGCGATGGAAACGAAGAGCGCCTGATGGTGCTCAACAACGGAATGTTGCGCGCGATCGACGCAGCCACAGGTCATGTCATTCCAAGCTTCGGGACCAATGGCGGAGTCGATCTTCGCAATGCGCTGGCAGATGATGTCCATACGCCAGCCAATCCCTTGCAGACGGACAATCCAGGCCGGATTTACAAGGACACGATCATCATGAGCCTGCCTGCCGGCGCTTATGATTACGCCTCGGCCCCGGCTGATATCCAGGCCTACGACGTCCGCACCGGCGCCCTGAAATGGGTGTTTCACACCGTGCCGCGGGAAGGCGAGTTCGGCTACGACACATGGCCGGAGGGGCCTGATCGCAGCAAGTATGGCGGTGTCCACAACTGGTCGGAAAGCACGATCGATACCGAAAACGGCATCGTTTTCATCCCGACCGGTACCCCGCGCTACGATTTTTACGGCGGCAACCGCCAGGGCGATAACTTGTTCGGCAACTCGCTGATTGCGATCGATGCCGAGACCGGAAAGCGCTTGTGGCATTTCCAGATGGTCCATCACGATTTGTGGGATTTCGATCTTCCCACCGCGCCCAAGCTGATGACGATCAACAAGGACGGCCGGCGCATCCCGATCGTGGTGCAGCCTACGAAGCATGGCTACATCTTCGCATTTCATCGGCTGACCGGCGAACCGGTGTGGCCGATCGAAGAAAGGCCGGTTCCCGCCTCCGATGTGCCGGGCGAACATGCCAGCCCGACCCAGCCGGTTCCGACCTTGCCAGAGCCGTATATGCGCCTGAGTTTCACGCCGGAGGACATCAACCCCTACCTTCCGGACGAAGACAAGCAGAAGCTTCGTGAACTGTTTGAAACTTCGCGCTGGGGGGAAGGCCCGTTCATCCCGCCCAGCATCCAGGGGACCATCAGCTTCCCTGGCCACAATGGCGGCGCGAACTGGGGCACGGTCGCTTCCGATCCGGAGCGCGGACGGCTCTATGTGGTGAGCCGCGAACTGCCGCTTCTGCTGAAGATCCAGGCGGACAGGCGCCCGGAGGCGCTGGAGGCCATGCCCAACGCCGAAGAGGATAACCTGCCTTACCGCTGGCCCGTCAACTTCATGCTGCAGTCGAACGGCATGGGGGCGATGAAACCGCCATTCTCCAACCTCACCGCCTATGACATGAATACCGGGCAAAAGCTGTGGTCGGTGCCCAATGGTGAGATCATGACCCTCGAGGCGCAGGGCATCACCGGCGTCGGCGCGCAGACACCCCGCAGCGGCCCGGTGGCCACGGCCGGCGGCCTGCTGTTCGTCAACACCGCAAGCGATCGCGCACTCCGCGCCCGCGATGTCGATACGGGCGAGGTTCTTTGGGAGCACCGCTTCGACGCGGGGACCGAGGGAGTCATGGCCACGTACGAGGTCGATGGACGGCAATATCTGACGGTGCCGGTCGGCGGTCAGGGTCACTTCCTTGGGGGCCTGGGTCTGCCTGAGCCGGGCCCGAGCAAATATGTGACGTTCGCGCTTCCTGCGGGCAATTGATTCAATGCGTCGTTTACCTGCCCTCGTTCTCATTTTCCTGGCCGCTGCCGGAGCAAGCGCGCAGGAGACCGATCTCACCGTCGTTCCCGAAGTGCCGCGGGACTATCAGCCTGCGTCGACAAGCTGGGGTGAGCCGGATTTCAGGGGCGGGTGGCCGATCGATCACCTGAACGGGCGCACCCCGCTGCAACGAGACCCGGCTCATGGAGACCGATATTTCCTCTCCGACGAGGAGTTTGCCGAACGCGAGGGAATGGTGGAAGCGCTCACCCAGCGCTACCAGAACGAGGATGAAAGCGGCACGATGGGGATCGGCCACTGGGCCGAGGTGGCCGGCGCCAATCGCCGGACATCGTGGATCATCTCACCTGCCAATGGTCGCCTCCCGGAGATGACCGAAGAAGGTCAGCGGCGGTCCGCTGAGATGCGCTCCACCTGGCGGCGCGGCCAGGAATTCGAATGGACCGACGATTTCGACAGCTGGGACCGGTGCATAACGCGCGGTCTTCCGGCCTCGATGTTCCCGTTCATGTACAATAATGGCATGCGCATCTTCCAGTCTCCCGGCCTGGTCGCTTTGCAGATGGAAATGGTCCACGAGGTACGGCTGATCCCGACCGATGGCAGCCCGCCTGTGCCCGGTGCCATCCAGAACTGGCTGGGCGAAAGCCGCGGTCACTGGGAAAACGGCAACACGCTGGTTATCGAGACGACCAATTTGCGCCCTGGCCCCTCCGCCACCAATATCGGGACCACCGGTTCGCCGCCGGAAAACAATACGCCCATCAGCGCCGATGCGAAAATCACCGAGCGACTGACCATGACGGGTCCGGACACAATCGTTTATGAAGTAACCACGGACGATCCGACGATCTTCACCGGCCCATGGACTGCGCGCCTTGAATGGAAGCGCGACGACGATTTCGGAATCTACGAATATGCCTGCCATGAAGGCAATGTGCAGATCCGCAATTACATCACTGCCAGCCGCGCACTTCGCGCAGCAGAAGCGAGCGGCGGCGAATGAGCCAGAAACGAGAAGACAAAATCAACAACATCATGACGAACTGAACATTCCAAGGTACAGATCGTCGCTGCGATCTGAAGCAACAGATGGGAAAGCGGGGAAGCGCTTGATTTCCGTCAGGCAATTCCGCGCACCAGGAGAGAAGACATGAGCCGTTTGAAGACCCGTTTCCGCACCGCCACCGCCGCTGCCGCTATCGCGGCGCTTGCCGCAGTTGCGCTTCCCGCCAGCTCTCAGGAAGCCGTCGATCTGACTGTCCTCCAGCCGGTCAAAGAGGATTATCAGCCTGGCAAGACGGCATGGGGAGATCCGGACCTGCGCGGCACTTGGCCGATCGACAACATCGCCAGCCTTCCCTTCCAGCGCCCTGCGCAGTTCGGGGACCGCTTCTACCTCACCGATGAGGAGTTCGCGGCCCGGCAGGAGCAGGCCGGCATGTTCAACGAACGCTATGCCGAAGAGGACGAGAACGACACCATCGGCATGGGTCACTGGGTGGAATCGGACGCTTCCGGACGCCGGACCTCGCTGCTGGTTAGCCCGGCCAATGGCCAGCTCCCGGCGATGACGCCGAAGGCGCAGGAACTGTATCAGGCCGGCCGTTCAAGCTGGACTCCCAATACCCAGTTCAATTGGGTGTCGGATTTCGATACGTGGGACCGCTGCGTCACTCGCGGCTTCCCGGCATCGATGTTTCCCTTCCGCTATAATAACGGGATCAAGATCTTCCAGGCGCCCGGCTATGTGGTGATCGACCTTGAGATGATCCATGACAGCCGCGTGATCCCTGTCGTACCCAAGGAGCAATGGGCGGAACTGCAGAAAACTCGCTGGGATCCGGCGGTACGCACCTGGATGGGCCAGTCGCTCGGCTACTGGGAGGACGAGAACACCCTCGTTGTTGAGACTACCAATATCAAGGCGGGCGACAGCGCCACGACGGATTCGCAGGCGCGCGGGCCGTCGCCGCTCAATATGGCGACGATGGGCGTGCCGCCTTTCAACACAATCCCAACCAGCACGCAGGCCAAGGTTGTGGAGCGGCTGACGATGACGGGCCCGGATTCGATCACCTATGAGCTGACCTATTCCGATCCGGAAGTGTTCACCGCCCCCTGGACCGCCCGCCTCGATTGGACGCGCAACGAAGATTACGGATTCTTCGAATACGCCTGCCATGAAGGCAACGTGCAGGTGAGGAACTACATCACTGCGAGCCGCGCCGCGGCAAGCGAACCGGAAGCCGGAGCGAGCGAGTGACGCTGCGCGCATCGCGGCTGCTGACCGCAGCCGCCGCCTTGCCGCTGGCCGCCTGCGCTGCCTATCAGTCGCCGGCCATTGCGCAGGCGGCAGGCGGTGAGGTGGGAATTGCCGAGCCGGTCGCCACGCCACAAGGCTTGCTGCAGGGCACGGAAGGCAAGCTGCCTGGCATCACCGTGTTCAAGGGAATTCCCTTTGCCGCACCGCCGGTGGGCGATCTGCGCTGGAAGCCTCCGGTGGAACCGGCCGCATGGAGCGGTGTGCGCGATGCGAGCGAGTATGGCGCTCCATGTATCCAGACCCCGGCGCCGGAACGTTTCCCGGTCAACTCGGCGACCGATTTGGGCAATGCGCCGGCACCGTCCGAAGACTGCCTGTTCCTCAACGTCTGGACCCCGGCCAAGTCAGCGGACGAAAAGCTGCCCGTCATGGTTTGGCTCTATGGGGGCGCCTACAATGAAGGCGGCGGCAACGCGCCTTTCAGCGAAGGTGACCATCTCGCGGCGAAAGGCGTGGTGTTGGTCACGCTCAATTACCGTGTCGGCTCACTTGGCTTCTTTTCGCATCCAGAATTGAGCGCGGAGTCTCCGCATGGCGCTTCGGGCAATCAAGGCCTCGCCGATGCGATTGCCGC
>CAYRCH010000034.1:14727-17591 GCA_964422665.1 uncultured Sphingomonadaceae bacterium
CGGAGTCTCCGCATGGCGCTTCGGGCAATCAAGGCCTCGCCGATGCGATTGCCGCGTTCAAATGGCTCAAGGCCAATGTCGCGGCTTTTGGCGGCGATCCCGACAACATCACGCTGTTTGGCGAAAGCGCCGGTGCCGCGATGAACGCTGGGCTGGTGGGCTCTCCGGTGGCATCCGGCACCTTCGAGCGCGCGATCGCGCAAAGTGGCGGCTGGATGGGTCTCGGCATCGCAACCATGATGCCCAAAGATCGTGCCGAAGCGATGGGGCAGCAGGCAGCCGAGGCTGCCGGCGCCACCAGTCTGGCGGACCTGCGCGCAATGCCGGCGATCGACGTCCATACCAAGATCCGCGGTCAGGGCATGGTGATCGACGGCTGGATCATTCCGGAAGACCTGTCGATTACATTCGCCAATGGCCGTCAGAACAAGGTGGACGTGATTGCCGGTTCGAATGGCGATGAAGGGTCATTCACCAGTGCTTTCGGTCCGCCGCCTACACTTGAGAGCTGGAATTCCGGCGCTGCGATGCGCTGGGGCGATCACGTCGAACTGGGCCAGGCCGCCTATCCGGCTTCGACGGATGGCGAAGCGGCAGCGCAGGCGCCCATGCCGTTCTCCGACACGCTGGCATGGCATATGCGCCTGTTTGCGAACCGTCAGGACGCCATCGGGCAGCAAGCGTGGCATTACTGGTTCACGCACGAACCGCCCTATGACGATGACAAGGCGAACCTGGGCTCCGCTCACACGGCGGAGATCCCCTACACCTTCGACAATCTCGCCGCTCCGCGAACCTTCCCTGGCGGCAGCTCGGTTGAGAAGATGGCCGGCAACACGCGCGAGGAAGCACTGGCCGATCTCATTTCATCCTATTGGGTGAACTTTGCCCGCACCGGGAATCCCAACGGTCCTGGGCTTCCGCATTGGCCCGGCATGGACGAGCTGGGCCCGAATGAGTCGATGATCCTCGACGCCGATGGCTCCGGCAAGGGACAGTGGCTGACCGAGGAGAAGATCCGCCTTTACCAGGCGCTTTACGAAGACCGAGTGGCCAAAGCTCTGAACGAGGGCCAGTAGCGAGCGCCCCGCCTTTAGGACGCGCTTACAGAAAACGCCGCCGATCCCATCCGGGGCCGGCGGCGTTTTGTTGTGCGGCAAGGGCCGCTCCTAGTAATAGAAGGACAGCGTAAATCCGATCGCCCGGCCGAAGAACACAACCGCGAGCCAGAAGATCAGCGAGAGCCATCCCGCAAACTTGGCGGCGAAGGGAAATGACGGATCAAGCTCCCAGTGATTCACAGTACGCCAGGTCGTGAGGTGGAAATACAGCATGTTGAACCCGGCCAATGCCAGCAATACCATTTTCCAAAGGAAAAACGGATTAATCACATAGCTGCTGGCCTTGCTGACGAACAGCAGGAGGCCGGTCGCTGCCGCAAGCCCAAAGGCGCCCCAGGTCCAGGGAAGAGTGTCCTTGGCAAGCTCGGAAACCCGCAGCGCATGACCCTTCACGCCGATAAGGCGCAAATCGACCAGCGCGATCGTGCCGATGACAGTGACCAGTGCGATAACATGAAACGTTTCGAGAAGGGGAAACGCCCAGGTCGATTCAGCGATAAAGATGCCGAGCGATGAATACTCGATCGCTTCCCAGATGTTGGTTGGTTCAGGATACATCGAAAGCCCCCTTAAGCCGGCGCATAGGCGATCCACCGCCCCGCCAGCATGATTACGCACCAAAGGATCGCGAGAAACAGGGCAACAGCCTTGTCTCCGCCTCCGACAACCTCGCCCGAGGTCAGCCGGCGCTTCATCGAATTCAGGAACCAGATCGCGCTCAGAACACCGATAACGACGAGGATCATCTTGATCCAGAATACCGAGTTCAGGAGGTTTCGAACCGTATCGCCAAACAGCATCAGCACGCCGGAAAGTAGCACCACGGCAAGCGAGACCCACAGGACTCGCGAGTAGCGATTCGCCGTTTCCGCCATGGTGGCATGACCGGCGAAACCGAATATCCGCAGATTGATCATCAACACCGCGGCGAAAGAACCCGCAATGGAGAGGATGTGAATCACCTGCAGGATCGGGATCGCCCAGAAGTTGGTCGTGATCCATAAGGTGAGCGGCGCTTCCGACATTGCCAGGGCAAACTCGGTGAGTGGCGTCGTCCGTAGCCACTCGGTCAATTCATATAATAGGTCGCCCATTAGAGAACTCTCTTCCCCATGTTTCATCTCCCAGTGTCTGGCATTCACTCGGCTTGATAGCCAGATCGATGCCTGCAATTTTTTGCCCGCCCTGCCGAGTAATTAAGGGTAACCTCGCAGGTTACACCTTGTTACCCCGAGCATTCGAATGCGGGCTTTGACGCAACGCAAATGCGCTAGCGGCGTCCCATGGCTGCGCCAAGCCCTCGATGCAATTTAATTGACTATGTCTGTTCGCGCTCAATCTCCTCTCACTCCGCTGCCGGCAGCCGAATTTCGGGCCTCGATCTGCGCGCGGGGATCCTTTCCGAAACGTGCGTGGGTTGCCTCGATATAGGCCCTGATCGTGGTGTTGCCCTCGTGACAGGCATATTCATAGGTCTTGTAGTCCCCGTCACGGATCCAGGGATATTGCATCTTCCATGGGCCGGTAAGCACTTCCGGATCCTCGACCCAGGCCTCGTAATAGAGCCGGTCGGGGCCCACCGGCGTGAGTCGCTCGACGACCTTCATGCTTTTGCTGGTCGGAATCGGTTCGTTGCTCGGCCCGACGATCACCATCGGCGTGCCGCCATTGAAGTTCGCCGTTTCGATGACCAGCGAATCGCCTTCCCAGCGGCCGCGCGACTCGCCCATCCATTGTTCGATC
>CAYRCH010000035.1:0-7099 GCA_964422665.1 uncultured Sphingomonadaceae bacterium
GACCGAATATAAGGTCGAGGCCGGGCTCGAGCCTGCGCCATTCGACACAGCGCGATGGCTTAAGGGCGAGGAAAAGGCACTCGACGAATTCGCCCGCTTCAACCGCGCCAATCTGGCGCGTGACCGCGATGGCGATCCCGTATTCCTCGCCAAGTCGGCCTGGGATGTCGGATACCAGGAGCAGAAGCATCCCGATCTCTCCTTTGGAGCTACCAAGGAGCGATAAGTCTGCCTTCGCGCTGTGGGAGGGGTGACAAGCGCCGGAAAAGCCCCATAAACACCCGCATGGCCGAATTTACCGAAACGCTCCGCCCCGGTCACATCGCGATGATCGAGCAGCAGCCGGTGTTCTTCGTCGCCACTGCGGCGGAAGGCGCGCGGATCAATCTCAGCCCCAAGGGCTACGATAGCTTCCGTGTGCTATCGCCCAGCCGCGTGGCCTATCTCGATCTCGGCGGTTCGGGTAACGAGACCAACGCCCACTTGATTGCAGATGGGCGCATCACGATCATGTTCTGCAACTTCCAACAGCCGGCACTGATCCTGCGCATCTATGGAAGGGGCGAACCGGTGCTTCCGTGGGAGCGGGGATGGAGCGAGCTGGCGCAGCATTTCACGCTGTTGCCGGGCACGCGGCAGATTTTCGATATCGCGGTCGAAAGCGTGCAGACCAGCTGCGGCTGGGGCGTGCCATTCATGGCGATGGAAAAGGAGCGCGCGACTTTGGTCAAATACCACGCTCAGGCCGACCCGGCGGAATGGGCGGGCAAGCACAAGACGCGGCGCGCCAGCATCGACGGACTGCCTACGCGGACCACGGATCGCTATATTGCCGGCGACCTCGGCATGATTTCGGAATAGCCGCAGGAACCATCGTGCCGTGCAGCTGACCTTTGCCAGCTACAATATTCATAAAGCGGTCGGCACCGACAGGGTGCGCGATCCCGACCGGGTAATCCGTGTGCTTCACGAAATGGACGCGGATGTGATGGCGTTGCAGGAATGCGACCGGCGTTTCGGCCGCCGTGCGTCCGTGCTCCCCCGCTTCCT
This sequence comes from uncultured Sphingomonadaceae bacterium, assembly GCA_964422665.1. Lineage (GTDB taxonomy): Bacteria > Pseudomonadota > Alphaproteobacteria > Sphingomonadales > Sphingomonadaceae > DASWIR01. The sequence goes on from CAYRCH010000035.1 coordinate 1,051, forward strand.
GCTCGATGAACAGCGCTGGCAGGTCGCGCCATTGAAAATGCGCCCACAAAGCCTGGGCTGGCACGGCAATGCCATTCTCGTTCGGAGGGGCATCGAGATCCTCGATGCCGAACCCGTGCACTTGCCGGCACTCGAGCCTCGTGGCGCCGTGTCGGCCCTGCTCCAGCATAATGGCAGGAAGTTCCGCGTCGTTGGGATGCATCTCGACCTGTCGGGTCTGCGCAGACGAGACCAGATCAAGGCTGTGCTGCGACATGTGAACGAGGGCGAAAAATGTCCCACCGTTCTGCTTGGCGACTTCAACCATTGGGGGCAGGCCAACGGAGCCATGCTCGAATTCAATGGTGACTGGCACACGCTTCCCACGGGGCCGAGTTTCCCCAGCCGGCGGCCAATTGCACGACTCGACCGGATTGTCGCTTCGCCAGACTGGCATATACGAGAGGCCGAGGCCCATCGCTCGGCGCTCGCCGCCCAGGCATCGGACCATCTGCCCGTATGGGCGGCGCTGGAACTCGGCGCCTAGCTTTGTCACATATACCACTGCCCGAATTTTAGGCATCTGCCCAAGATTCAAGCTGGAGAACCCCTGAAACAGTAAGGAAGGACGCGGAATCGAACGATTCCGGTTTCTGGCACACAGTTTGCATCTACCTCTCCCGGCCGGAATGAGACCGGTAAGCAAGAGGGGTCAGTGATGAAATTCATCATAGCCATCATCAAACCATTCAAGCTCGACGAGGTGCGCGAAGCGCTCAGCGGTATCGGCGTGGCCGGTATGACGGTATCCGAGGTGAAGGGGTTCGGTCGCCAGAAGGGCCAGACCGAAATCTATCGCGGTGCCGAATATTCCACCAACATGCTGCCCAAGGTGAAGCTGGAGATTGCAGCCACCGACGCGGTCGCACCGCAAGTTGTCGAGACGATCCAGCAAGCCGCCAGCACCGATTCCATCGGCGATGGCAAGATTTTCGTCCTGGATCTCACATCCACAACCCGCATCCGCACGGGCGAAACGGGCGACACTGCGCTGTGAGCGGCGTGGATACACAGAGGGGTACGAATATGATCCGCAAACTGATTTGCGGCGCCGGCACGCTTGGCGTGTCGATGTTTGCCGCCACTGCCGCATTTGCGCAGGAAGCCGCCGAGGCGGTTGCCGATGCAGCTATCGAAACCGCTGCCGCCGTTCCCACCGAAGTGGTGGAGGAGGTTGCCGCACTCGACACGGGCGATACCACCTGGATGATGGTTTCGACCGTGCTGGTGCTCGCCATGTTCTTGCCGGGGCTGGCGCTGTTTTATGGCGGCCTGGTTCGCACCAAGAACATGCTCTCGGTGCTGACGCAGGTGCTGACGGTCTCCTGCATGGCCATGATCGTGTGGGTTTGCTGGGGCTACAGCATGGCAAACACGACTGGCAACGCCTTTTTCGGCGGCTTCGACAAGCTGTTTTTGGCGGGCGTGACGGTCGATTCCTTGGCCGACACGATTCCGGAATATGTCGACGTTTCGTTCCAGATGACCTTCGCCGCGATAACCGCCGCGCTGGTGGTGGGTGGCCTTGTCGAGCGAGTGAAGTTCAGCGCCCTGCTGCTTGCCCTCTTCATCTGGCTGACCATCGTCTATTTCCCTCTGGCCTATATGGTGTGGGGCGACGGCCTGATCGGCGCCATGGGGGCGCTCGACTATGCCGGCGGTACGGTCGTGCATATCAATGCGGGCGTCACGGCGCTGGTGGGTTCGTTGGTCTTGGGCAAGCGCCTCGGCTACCTGAAGGAAGCCCTGCCGCCGCACTCGTTGACCATGACGATGATTGGCGCCTGCCTCCTGTGGGTCGGCTGGTACGGATTCAATGCCGGTTCCGCTTATGCTGCGAATAACGAGGCAGGCCTGGCCATGCTGAATACCTTCACGGCCACTGCTGCGGCGACTCTGGCCTGGATGGTTGCCGAAAAGCTTACGGGCCGAAAGCCGACCCTGCTTGGCGCCTGCTCCGGCGTTATCGCAGGCCTTGTCGCGATTACACCGGCGGCTGGCTACAGCGGACCCTTCGGTGCGATCGTGCTCGGCGCGATGGCTTCGGTAGGCTGCTATGCCTTTGTCGGTTTCCTCAAGCCCAAGCTCGGTTTTGACGACACGGCGGACGTGTTCGGCATTCACGGTGTGGCGGGCATTGTTGGCTCGGTGGGCGTGGCAATCACTAACGCTCCCGGGTTAGGGGGCCCGGGTGAAGCTGGTTATGCCATCGGAAGCCAGTTGGGCATCCAGCTCACCGCCACGGCCATTGCTATCGCATGGGCAGCGGTTGGCGCATTCATAGCCTTCTATGTCGCAAAACTCGTACTTGGTCTGCGGGTCACCCAAGATCAGGAGCGCGAAGGGCTCGATCTCGCGACCCACGGAGAGCGCGCCTACAACTACTGATTTGGCAAGCTTGGCGGGGTCGGGACTCTCTCCTCTCCTCCCCCGACCCCGCCTCACCGCGTTCCTCCTGCGAACGCCGACTTTACGGGCCGGAGCGAAACGCTCCGGCCCCTTTTTCTTGCTGGACTGACCGATTGCTTGCTGCTTTCAATAGGCGGCTGCTGGAGGCCTGCCGGATGAAATATGTTATCGCGATCATCAAGCCGCATGTACTGGATGAGGTGCGCGAGGCGCTGGGCGCGATCGGGGTGGCCGGCCTCACCGTGTCGGAAGTGAAGGGGTTCGGCCGCCAGAAGGGCCAGCCTGAAATTTATCGGGGCGCGGAATATCAGACCAACATGATCCCCAAGGTGAAGATGGAGATCGCGGTGTCCGATGCTCTCGCGTCGCGCGTGGTGGAAACGATTCAGTCTACTGCAGGCACGGACTCCATTGGTGACGGCAAGATCTTCGTACTTGAGCTCGGCTCCGCCGTCCGTATCCGCACCGGCGAATCCGGCGACGACGCGCTCTGACGGTCCCTCACCCGCGCCAGCGGAACCGCCTGTCCAGCCTCGCCGCTTGCACAAGCTGGCGAACCTCAATATCGCGTGAGCCACACGACCCCGTGCGCGGGAATATGCGTATCGGGGCTCTTCCGATGAATTCACCCGGAAACGGAAAGTCTTAGATTTATGCAGCAGGCCATGACTGACGAACGCCTCGAGGAAATGATCAGGAAGATCCAGACAGGCAGCATGCGCATGTCGGAAACAGATGCACTGGCAATCGCTGGGCAACTCTTTTCGCGCGGACGCTACAAACAGGTTGAAAATATCTGCAACCAGCTGATCAAGAACAAGCCTTCGCTTCCCGATGCGCACTCGATTCTGGGCGTGGCGCTCAATGCCCAGGGCAAGAAGAAGGAAGGCGTTGCCTCGATCAAGCGGGCCATCAAGCTGAACCCGAAGGTCTCTTCCTATCGCTCGAACCTCGGGGAAGTGCTGCGCCAGCAGGGCAACCTTGCGGATGCCACCGTGGCCTTGCAGGAAGCGATCGAGATCGATCCGAACAACGCCCAGGCCCACAACAACCTTGGCATCATCCGATTCGAAGGCAATGCGTTCGACGATGCGGTGAAGTCGTACAAGAAGGCGATCGAACTCAACCCCGATTTTGCCGAGGCTTACAACAATCTCGGCAATGCGCTGCGCCGGACGGGCGATGTGGATGCGGCGATCGACGCTTATCAGAATGCGCTCACCATTCGTGACCGCTATCCGGAAGCTTACAACAATCTCGGCACGCTGCTGCGCGAACAGGGCAAGGACGAACAGGCCCAACACGCGCTGCGCAAAGCGATCCAGCAGAATCCCCGCTATGTCGAGGCTTACAACAACCTTGCTGCGCTGCTTTTCGCCAAGGGCGAGGATGTGGAAGCGCTGCGCCAGTTGACCGAGGCGCTGAAACTTGCGCCGCATGACAAGCGCTCGCTACTCCTTACTGCGCGTATCCAGCAGCGCCGCGGCAATTTCGCAGCCGCCGAGCAGGCGTCCCGCCTGGTACTCAAGGACGATCCGGACAATGCCGAGGCGATGACGGTGCTCGGCATCGTGCTCCACGAAGTCGACAAATATGAAGAGGCCCTGCAGTTGCTGGAAAAGGCGGTGGAGAAAAATCCGCGCAATGCCGAAGCACTCAACTACTACGGAGTGTGCCTCAAATCTGTCGGCCGGCTCGACGAAGCTCGCGATCAGCTGCTGAAGGGAGTCGAGCTTAATCCCAACATGTTCGGGGCCTATGCCAATCTCAATGACCTGGTCGATTTCTCGAAAGAGAAGGAGCTGTTCGACCGGATCGAAGCAATCATGGAATCGGCCGACAAACTCAATCCCGAGCTGCTCCTGCCGCTTCATTATGCCTATGCCAAGGCGCTCGACGATACGGGCCAGCCGGAAAAGGCGCTCGAACATTATATCGCCGGGGGCAAGCTCAAACGAGCGCAGCTCAACTACAACGAGAAGGAAACGGCCGGATTCTTCTCGGATATCAAGAAGGCCTTCCCGGCGAAGATCTTCAAGGACCGCCCCTACCAGGGCAGCGACACCGAAGGCATGCTGTTTATCATCGGCATGCCGCGTTCCGGCTCGACGCTGGTGGAACAGATCATCTCGAGTCACGATGACGTCTACGGTGCGGGTGAGGTGAAATATCTCAGCCAGGCGCTGCATGGCCTGCGCGATCGCTTTCCTTCGCTTTCCCGTTTTCCGGCGATGGCCGGCGAATTGAACGAGAAGCAGTTCAAGCTGCTCGGCGATTCCTACGAGAAGGCAATCTTCAAGAACTCGGGTGGCGCCAAGGTTGTCACCGACAAGCTATTGACCAACTACTTCTTCGTCGGCCTGATCCACCTGCTGTTTCCGAAGGCGAAGTTCATCAACACTCGCCGCGATCCGGTGGACACTTGCCTCTCGGGCTTCACCAAACTGTTCAAGGATGACATGCCGCACAGCTACGATCTGGGCGAGCTTGGTCGGTATTATCGGCAATACGATGCGCTTATGAAGCACTGGGAGAAGGTGCTTCCGCCCGGGGTGCTCAAAGTGGTCAATTACGAGGACGTGGTCGCGAATACCGAGAAGGAGGCCAAGGGGATCATCGAATTCATCGGCCTTGAGTGGGACGACAAGCTGCTCGAATTCCACAAATCGAGCCGTCCGGTGAAAACGGCCAGCGTCGCCCAGGTGCGCAAGCCGATCTACAAGAGCTCGGTCCAGCGCTGGAAGAAATATGGCAAGGGTCTGCAGCCGCTGGTGGATGCGATCGAGAAGGCCTGACTGCTCTAAGACTACCGCGGCTTTGCCGGCGCTTCGGCGGGCGATGGGGAAGGGGGCTGCGGCCCCCTTTTCTGTCTCTCGCGGTCGTATCCTGTGCCATCCTGCCGGAGCGAATGCCTTTCCCGCCAGCGCGCGCGGATCATGTCCGACGTCTCGCGGCTGCCATCGTGGCTCCAGCCCGGCTCGCGCAACAGGTAAGAGGCCTTGTGCCGCCACGGCGCGTGCCACAGGTCGCGCGCGATCCCGACCCATTCGTGAAATATGGCCCAGAACAGGTTGAAGCTGCCCAGCTGCTTCACGATCCCGTAACGGATCCGCTCCTCGTCGCACTCCGGCTCGAAAGTGCCAAACATCCGGTCCCAGACAATGAAGGTTCCGGCATAGTTGCGGTCGAGGTAGCGCGGATTGGTGGCATGATGAACCCGGTGATGACTCGGCGTATTCATCACCGCTTCGAACCAGCGCGGCATGCGCCGGACCGCCTCGGTGTGGATCCAGAACTGGTAGATCAGGTTCAGTCCGCCGCAAAACAGGACCATGGCCGGGTCGAGCCCGATCAGCACCAGCGGCCAGCGGAAGATGAAGCTGATGGCGAAGAACCCGGTCCAGCTCTGCCGCAGTGCGGTCGACAGGTTGTAATGCTGGCTGGAGTGATGGTTTACATGGCTCGCCCAGAACCACCGGACGCGGTGCGCGAGACGATGGAACGAGTAATAGGCGAGATCGTCGAGCACGAAGCACAGTATCCAGGCCCACCACTGCCAGCCGATCTCGAACAGGCGAAACTGGTGGAGCCATACAAGCAT
>CAYRCH010000035.1:7199-16275 GCA_964422665.1 uncultured Sphingomonadaceae bacterium
CCCACCACTGCCAGCCGATCTCGAACAGGCGAAACTGGTGGAGCCATACAAGCATTGCGGCAATCGCGCCCGCCGCGACTGCTCCTGCCACAGTGCTGCCTAGTCCGAAAGCAAGGCTGATCGCCGTGTCGTGCGGTTCGTAGGCCGCCGGGGCGCGGCTGCGCGCCCACAGCATTTCCAGCAGCACCAGGGCCACGAAAGCGGGCACTGCCCAGGCCACGGGATCGAAATCGGGCATAGACCTAATCTAGTGCCGCGATGGCCTTGCTCCAATAGTCGGCGTTCTCTCCCAGCCGGAGCCGGGCCGGGGGCATCCAACGCTCGCCGCTTCGCACGACCAGGACCTCGCCTTCGATCACCGCGCGCGCCGAGCCTGTCAGCAGCCGTGCGGAAAAATGCATTCCGTGAGGCGCCAGCAGCATGATCCGGCCTTCCTCGTCTCGCAGAAGCGCTCCCTCTCCCGCCGCGTCAAGATCGATCCGGGATGGTGCGAAGCCGCAGACGGCATTGTCCGCAAGTTCACGCGCTTCCGCCTGGCCTGCGATCCGCGCTGTCCCGCCCAGCCGCAACCAGCGCGCGATGAGCACCAGCGCCACGATGGCGGCGAGCGAACCGAGAAACTGGATCAGGCCGTTTTGCACGGCGCCGGGTTCAATCCCTGGCGCTGGCGGCCAGCATATCCATCAGCGGACGGACCGGCCCAACGTCATAACCCGCGGCGGAGGCAATGCCGGCAATTTCATCCAGATCGCGGCCGGCACGCGCCTGTGCCAGGGCCCAGAGCAGGGTCGAGCGGGTGCCGGACCGGCAATAGGCGAGCACCGGGCCGGGCGCGGAGTCGAGCACATCGGCCATGGCTTTGACCTGCGCTTCGCTGAAACCCGCATGGGTGATGGGAATGGCGTGATAGGCCATGCCCGCCTGCTCCGCTGCGGCGCGGATCTGCGCGCCCGGGGTCTGGTCATCGGATTCGCCTTCCGGGCGGTTGTTGACGATCGTGGTGACGCCCAGAGCCTGCGCCGCCCCTATGTCGGCCTCGGTGATTTGCGGGCTGGCGAGCACATTGTCGGTCAGGCGGCGAAAATCGGTCATGCAGCCTCTCCTGCTTCCTGCAGCAAGCGCTTGCGCCGGTTGCGCTTGACCATGTTGAGGATCTCCACTCCCACCGAAAAGCCCATGGCCGCGTAGATATAGCCCTTGGGCACGTGGAAACCGAAGCCATCGGCGATCAGCACCAGGCCGATCATTACGAGGAATGCCAGCGCGAGCATCACCAGCGTCGGGTTGCGGTCGATGAAATGCGCCAGCGGGTCCGCTGCGAACAGCATGATAGTGACGGTGATGATCACGGCGACGACCATGATCGGAACATGGTCTGTCATGCCGACGGCCGTGAGGATCGAATCGACCGAAAACACCATGTCCAGCAGGATGATCTGGATGATCGCGCTGCCGAAGGTCAGCGTTGCCACACTCGTGGACTTGTCGAGCAGTTCGCCCGAATCGCTGGTGTCGGGATCGATATTGTGATGGATTTCCTTGGTCGCCTTCCACAGTAGGAACAGCCCGCCGGCAAGCAGGATCAGGTCGCGTCCGGAAAATGCCGTTTCGAAAGTCGGTTCGCCGCCGGGTCCTGCGCCGCCAGAAATGCCGAGATCGAACAGCGGCGTCTGCAGGGTCACGATCCAGCCGATCAGCATCAGCAGCATGATCCGCATCACCAGCGCCAGGATCAGGCCGATCCTCCGGGCCTTTTGCTGCTGGTGCTCCGGCAGTTTGCTCGAAAGGATCGCGATGAAGATCAAATTGTCGATCCCGAGGATGACTTCCAGGACGACGAGAGTGAGCAATGCCGCCCAGGCGGCGGGGTCGGAAAGCAGGGCCATAATTTCCATGGCCGGGCTTCTGCCGAAGCTCTCCGGGGCTGGCAAGCGACAGATGGTGCATGGCGTTTTGCAAAGCGTGGCGAAAACAGTCGCATGGCAATTGCATCTGCGCTATGTAACCATTCACAGAGGGTGGGTTTTCCGCCTCGCGGCCTGTTGCGTGCGCCCGTGCAACAGGCTGGTCGGAAGGGCGAAGAGGCAGGGTTTTTCGGTTTCATGGGTTACGACAAAGGGCGCCGGCGGGGACGCGACAAACGCGACCGTATCGGTGAAGACGGTTTCGATCCGTTCATGGAGGGTGGCGTTCCGGGCGGGATGCCGTCCTACCAACCCAACCGTTTCGAGGGAGGGGATCGCTTTGGCGACGATCGTCGGCATGGCGGCCAGGACCGTGGCGGTTTTGGCGGCGGTGGCGGAGGCGGCGGCCCGCGGGGCGGCATGCCCATGCAGGTCGTCGGCACTGGCCAGGGCAAGGTAAAATTCTTCAATTCCGGCAAGGGCTTCGGCTTCATCCAGCGGGATGATGGCGGGGAAGACGTGTTCGTCCATATCAGCCAGGTGGAACGTGCCGGGCTGGACGGGCTGGCCGAAGGGCAGGAACTCGCCTTCAACCTGGTCGACCGGGGCGGCAAGGTTTCGGCGGCGGATTTGCAGATCGTTGGCGAGAAGCTGGCCGTGGCGGAAAAATCGGCTCCGCCCTCGCGCGAGCTGACCGGCGAAAAGGCCGTGGGCACGGTCAAGTTCTTCAACGCCATGAAGGGCTTCGGCTTCATCACGCGTGACGACGGTGCGCCCGATGCCTTCGTACATATCAGCGCGGTGGAACGTTCCGGCCTGCAGGGAATCAACGAAGGCGACCGATTCGAATTCGATCTGGAAGTCGACCGACGAGGGAAGTATTCCGCCGTCAATCTCGTGCCCATCGAGAGCTGACCAGGTCAACGGCGCCCGGCCGTTTGACCGGGCCCGCTCCAGAAATTAAGGGAACGACGATGGCGGCCCGCGCGGGTCGCCATTTGTCATTTCCGGTCGAAGGAAATTGCAGTCATGTCGATCACTCCTCTCATGCCCGTCTATCCCCGGTGCGGCGTCCGGCCCGTGCGCGGCGAACATTGCCACCTGGTGAGCGAAGACGGGACGCGGTATCTCGATTTCGCCGCCGGCATCGCCGTCAACCTGCTGGGCCACAGCCACGAAGGGCTGATCGGGGCGATCCAGCGCCAGGCCGCCACGCTGATGCATGTATCCAATCTCTATGGCAGCCCGCAGGGCGAAGCGCTGGCGCAGCGGCTGGTCGAGCTGACCTTTGCCGACACAGTGTTCTTCACCAATTCGGGGGCGGAGGCGGTCGAATGCGCGATCAAGACCGCGCGCGCCTATCACCAGCATGCCGGCAACGAGCATAAGTTCGAGCTGATCACCTTCAACAACGCCTTCCACGGCCGCACGATGGCGACGATCAGCGCATCCAACCAGGAAAAGATGCACAAGGGCTTCGTCCCGCTGCTGCCCGGTTTCAAATATGTCGAGTTCAACGATCTCGAAGGTGCCAGGGCCGCCATCGGGCCGAACACGGCCGGCTTCCTGGTCGAACCGATCCAGGGCGAAGGCGGCATTCGCGTCGGGACGGAGGAATTTATCTGCGGTTTGCGGGCGCTGGCCGACGAGCATGACCTGATCCTCGCCTTGGACGAAGTGCAGACCGGCGTGGCGCGGACCGGCACTTTCTATGCCCATGAGCAATACGGGATCGAGCCGGACGTGCTGGCCACCGCCAAAGGCATTGGCGGCGGTTTCCCGCTCGGCGCCTGCCTTGCCACGGAAAAGGCGGCGCGCGGGATGGTGATCGGCTCGCACGGTTCCACCTATGGCGGCAATCCGCTGGCCATGGCGGCGGGAACGGCGGTGCTCGACGCCGTGGCGAATGACGAGTTCCTGGCCGAGGTGCGCGAGAAGGGCGAGCGCATCCGCGCGCGGCTCGAACAGTTCATCGGCAATTATCCGGAGCTCTTCGACAGCGTCAGGGGCAAGGGCCTGATGATCGGCCTGCGGATGAAGGCCGAACCGCGTCCCTTCATGCAGCATCTGCGCGACAATCACCAGCTGCTGACGGTGGCGGCGGGCGACCAGACGCTGCGGATCCTGCCGCCGCTGGTGATCGGCGATGCGGAGATCGACGAATTCTTCGACAAGCTTTCCGCCGGCGCTGCGGACTACGAAAACCCGGAGACTGCGGCATGACTGTAAGGCACTTCCTCGACCTGTCGGATGCCGGCGGGGACGCGATCGCCGCGATGCTGAACGACGCGCAGGACCGCAAGGCCGCCCGGCAGGGCTGGCCCAAGGGGCGTCCCGATGCAGACAGCCCCCTGGCCGGGCATGTGCTGGCGATGATTTTCGAAAAGAACTCGACCCGCACCCGGGTCAGCTTCGATATCGCCATGCGCCAGCTGGGCGGCAGTGCGCTGGTGATGGATGCCGGCACGACCCAGATCGGCCGCGGCGAAAGCGTTGCCGATACGGCGCGCGTGCTCAGCCGGATGGTCGATGCGATCATGATCCGCACCGACGACCACCAGAAAGTCGTCGAGATGGCGCGGCATGCCAGCGTGCCCGTGATCAACGGCCTCACCGACCGCTCGCATCCGTGTCAGATCATGGCCGACCTGCTGACCGTTATCGAGCAGAAGAAGCCTCTGCCAGGCCTCGAGCTGGCCTGGCTGGGGGACGGCAACAATGTGCTGCACTCGATCCTCGAAGCTGCCGGGCTGATGAAGTTCAATGTCCGCGTCGGCACCCCGCAGGGCTACGAGCCGGATCCGGAATTCGTGGAAACGGCACGGGCGGGCGGCGCCAATGTGCGGCTGACCGGCGATGCCGCGGAAGCGGTGGACGGGGCCGATATCGTCGTCACCGATACCTGGATTTCCATGGGGCAGGAGCATGTGCACAACAAGCTCGCCGCGATGGCGCCTTTCCAGGTCAATGCTGCGCTGATGGGACGCGCGAAGGCAGACGCGCGCTTCCTGCACTGCCTGCCGGCCCATGTCGGCGATGAAGTCAGCGAAGAGGTCTTCGAAGGGCCGCAATCGGTGGTGTTCGACGAGGCGGAGAACCGGATCCACGCCCAGAAATCGATCCTGCTGTGGTGCCTCGGCAAGCTGTGATGCCAAAACGGGGGTGAACAGCGGCGTTTTCGCTCCCATATTGGCGGCGATGACAGACAATCCTGCCCATACTGGCGGTTCCGACCGCGTGTTTGCCTTCTCCATTCCGTCCCGCAATGCGCGCGGCCGCGCTGTGCGGCTGGAAGGCGTGCTGGAGGAGATCCTGTCGGCGCATGATTATCCGCCGCCGATCGCCGCGCTGCTGGGCGAGGCGCTGACGGTGACTGCGCTGGTCGGTGCGCTGCTTAAGGACGATGGCGGCCAGCTCACCATGCAGGCCGAAACCGACAGCGGGATTGTCCGCCTGCTGGTGTGTGACTGGCGCGACGGTGCGCTGCGTGGATATGCGGAGTTCTCCCATGCCGATCTGGAAGCGGCCGGCGACGCGCCGGATCTCCAGGAAATGTTCGGCAGCGGCCGGCTGGTAGTTACGTTCGAACTGCCCGGGCGGCAGGAACGCTATCAGGGAATCGTCCCGCTCGAAGGCAGTTCGCTGAGCGAGGCGCTGGAACAATATTTCGTCCGCTCCGAACAGGTGCCGAGCCTGCTGCGGGTGTCAGTGAAGCTGGGCGGCGCGAAACCCGTGGCAGGCGGCCTGCTGCTGCAGCATGTGGCCGAGCGCGAGGAGAGCGGCGAGCGGCTGCATTTGCGCGAGGCTCATCCCGACTGGGACCATGTGGCGATCATGGCATCGAGCATTTCGCCTGCGGAGCTGACCGACCGGCAATTGTCGCTCGAGAATATCGCCTGGCGGCTGTTCCACGAGGATGGCGAAATTCGTGCGGCGCCGGGCACCACGATCCGGCGCGGCTGCCGTTGCAGCCTGGCGCATTTCGACGAGGTTCTGGCGCGCTTTCCCAAGGAAGACCGGCGCGAAATGGCCGACGATAACGGGATCATCCGGGTGGATTGCGCATTCTGCTCCCGCCAGTTCGAGATCCAAGACTAATTTCTCCGCAACGGCTCGTCGCTGCTGTGATGCAATTGGTCGTTCATAAAGCCTGCGTTATAGGAGCCTCATGCGGACGAATCGCACCTTGAAGACCGCCGGACGGCGCCTTTTGCTTACTGCCGCTATCGGCGGCGCGGCCCTTGGCGGCCCCCTGCTTGCGGCCGAGCTCGGCATGCTCGACACGCTGTCCAAGGGCATGTGGGAGGTTCGCGACCGTGACACGGGGGCCGTCAGCAAGGTTTGCGTGCGCAGTGGGCGCGAGCTCATCCAGCTGCGGCATCGCACCCTCAGCAATTGCGACCGTCTGGTGGTGGAGGATGCAGCGAACAGGGTGACGGTCCAGTATACCTGCCGCGGCCAGGGCTACGGTCACAGCGAAATCCGCAAGGAATCCCCTCGCCTCGCGCAGATCCATACGCAGGGCGTCGAGCGCGGCCAGCCATTCGACATCTTTGCCGAGGCGCGTTTCACCGGCAGCTGCTGAGCTTGCGCGCCGCCATGGCTGCGCCTAGCGGGAGGCGATGAACGACACTGCATCGAACGGCCAGCCGATCGCGGTGGTGCTGCTTTCCGGCGGCCTCGATTCCATGGTGACGGCCGGGATTGCCCGCGAGGCCGGCTTTGCGGTCCACGCGCTGACCATCGATTACGGTCAGCGGCACCGGCGCGAGATCGGGTACGCCGCCGGGATCGCGCGGCATCTGGAGGTGGCCCGCCATGTCACGCTCCCGCTCGACCTGACCAAATTCGGCGGCTCGGCCCTTACCGACGATATTGCGGTGCCCAAGGAAGGCGTTGGCGACGATATACCGGTGACATATGTCCCGGCGCGCAACCTCGTCTTCCTGGCGCTGACCACCGCATTTGCGGAGTCGAGCGGCGCGCGCGATATTTTCCTCGGTGTGAATGCGCTTGACTATTCCGGCTATCCGGACTGTCGGCCCGAATTCATCGCCAGCTTCGCCGAAACCGCGCGGCTGGGCACAAAGGCCGGGGTGGAAGGGGCGCCCTTCACGATCCATGCGCCGCTCCAGCACATGACCAAGGCCGATATTGCGCGCGAGGCGCATCGACTCGGTCTCGATCCAGGGCTGAGCTGGTCCTGCTACGATCCCACGCCCGAAGGCCTGGCCTGCGGCACCTGCGATTCGTGCCGCCTACGCCGCAAGGGCTTTGCCGAAGCGGGTCTCGAAGACCCGACCGTCTACGCCGCGGATATCTAGCCCGCAGGGAGAATACCGGCCTGTTGCAATGATGAGATGAGGCCGGCAATGGCGCTGCGCGCTTCGGCGTCGACCGTGGCCCCGCCCACCGGCAGCGCGGGCAGCGGAGCGGCCTGCCAGGCACCATCGGTACGGAGCAGTGACCGGCCGCTTGCGCGGTCGAATACACGCATTCCCTCGCGCGGCGCGGCAAAGAGCCAGCCGCCCGTCTGATAACCGGCAATCGCGCCCTCACGGCCGGCCCAGTCGCCGCTCGCCCCGGCGCCGACCAGCCAGCATTCTCCCTCCTCGGGCGAATCAGGCGGGACGGAAATCTCCCCTTCGATGCAGGGATGGAGCAGCATGTCGATCAGCGCATGGGCGTGGTTGACGGTAAACTCCTTCTGGGCCTGGCCTGGAAAAAGGAACGGCAGGCCGTGCCGGGGGGAGGAACTGGCGAAGGAAATGGGATCGGTCATGGAATGTCCTCCAAGGTGTCAGGGAAGAATGTGGAGCAGGAGAGGCGGCGACAGGGCATGAGTCCCCACTTGCCTGGCCCAGACGGGTGCTCCGGCATGGACCGAATGAAGCATCGCCACGGTCGAAGGAGGTAACATCAGGAACGGGTCCGGGACTTCCCAACGCAGCGCAGGGCTCTCGATACTCCCAACGCCGACGATATAGGCTTCGGTCTCCTCGCCCAGTGGCGCATCGACCTCGTCCGCCCATTGCCAGGCTCCGCGGGCGCGGCGTGTCCAGGAAAGATGGAGCGATCCGTCCGCCTGCATTGCAGCATGCGGATGGACCGGCGAAAGCGGGCGCAGCGTGGCGCCCAGATTGGCAATCGCGGCTTCGACGGGCGCGCCGTCGGCCACCCCCAGCGCCGCAATCCCTTCGGCCGTGCCGACCAGGGCGGAATCCAGCTGTATCGGGCGGTGATCGAGCAGGACGAAGGGCGTGCCTGCCTCGTGACCCATCGCGGCTCCCGGTTCGGTGCCGCAGCGCCCGCGCAGCAGGACTGACAGGCGCCAGGCGCCCGCTCCCAGCGGCTCGGCCCGGGCGAATTGCAGAATCTCATTGCCGATCAGCGCGCGATTGGCACCGCCGGCGAGCATTTCGGTGCTGGCATTGTCCAGCCCCAGATCGGGCGCCGCCAGCAGTACGTCGAACGAGGCCAGGCTTTCCAGCAGGATCGCAGGGGAAGGGGCGAGCGGCGTCACCAGCGCGCCAATGATGCTCCGCCGCGCCCCGCCTGCGCCCAGAGGCACCAGCCGGCCCGCCTGTTCGGCATAGAGCGCAGCGCCGCTCCATCCCGCGGAGCCGGCCGAAGGCGCGGCCATGATCACCCGCTGGCCGCCATCGCCCGAACCGTCCCAGGGGAGTTCGAACGCCTGCAGCGCCGTCGGCTGGGGCGGCAGGTCGGCCGGGGCGTGATAAGCGCCGGGATCGCCCGCGATCGACCGGGCGGGGCCGCGCGGGAGGCGGTTGAGCTCCAGCTCGACCCCGTGGTCGCGCCATTCCCAGCCGTCGATCCGCCAGTACCCGGCGCGGTCCGGCAGGCGCACGATCGATCCCGGGCGGAGCGCAGGGTCAAGCTCGGCGATCCGCCAGGAGATGGCCTCGCGCCGCGCGGCCGCGCGCTCCGCCGCCCGGTCGACCAGCGATCGCGCCGTATGGGCCGCCAGCGATCCGGGGAACTGGATCGTCCCCGTCCGCCCCGGCATGGCTTGCCCGCCTGCGCGCTGCAGCCCGGCCTGATAGTCGCGGTCGATATCATAATAGCGCAGAGCATCGGGCCGGTCGCCGCTTCCCGTTTCGCGCTGGCGCCGAACGCCGCTTCCGGCGCCGAAACTCTCGCCATCGCCGGAG
>CAYRCH010000035.1:16375-17510 GCA_964422665.1 uncultured Sphingomonadaceae bacterium
TTCGCGCTGGCGCCGAACGCCGCTTCCGGCGCCGAAACTCTCGCCATCGCCGGAGGCGACGGGCTCGGGCAGCAGCGGCACGTCCGCCGGCACAAGCTCAGCGGGAGTGAAAGTCACCTGCGGACCTCCGGCATCGCAGGCCAGCGGATAGAGGTTGCCGATGGTCGCCAGCATCCCGGCCATCGGTCCTCCTTCATTGGCAAAGCCGGTCAGGCCGGGCAGGGCGATGTTGTTGCCGAGTGGCGCGCTGTCCGGACCGAGCAAATCGCCGAGCCCGATTTCTCCCGTATCGGCCACGATCTCAAAGCTCAGCGCCGGGATACGGTTGCCGAACATGCCCAGCTGCAGATCCTCAAACACGGCATAGGCGGTGCCGCGGAAGGCCGGGCACGCGGATTCTTCGGCCGAGGCGATCAGCGGATCGACCTCCTGGTCGCCATATCCGCTGTAGAAGCGCATCGTGCCCCCGGGTTTCAGCGCTCCGTCCTCGCCCCGCAGCAGGTTCCCGTCGGCCCAGATGCGGCCCAGCCCGGCCAGCGGGCGGCTCGACAGAGCGACCGCGAAGGAAACCGAATAGTGGTAGGTTGTCACGCCGCCGCTGGTCTCGCTGCTTTCCACGAGTTCGGTGGCCCAGATGATCGTGCCGGCCGCCCGCAGCCGCCCGCAATTGCGTGGAATCGGGCTGCCATAGCTCGAGGTCGAGACGCGCAGCTCGTCGAGGCGCGGTCCTTCGCGGCCCGGCCCGGCCAGGATCGAGCGGTCGACCTGCTGGCCCATCAGTGCGCCGATTGCGCCGCCCACCGGACCGCCGATCGCCGCGCCGATGGCGGAGAATGCAAGAGTGGCCATCAAACGTGTTCCTCTGTTTTCCCGGCGAGCCGCCAGTGGCGTTCGGCGGGCCAGGCAAGCGGGCTCGGCGTCACCACCACCCGGCGCAGGCCCGCATGGGCATGGATGAAGCCCTGTCCCGGCGCGGCGATAAGCAGGTGATGCTGTGCGGGGCCGGTACGCACCAGCAGCACGTCGCCTGCTTCGATTGGCCCGGCGGCGTCGACCAGGCCCGCAGGTGCCGCAAATTCCAGCAGCGAAGCGATGTTCCGGTTGCGCAGTGCGTAGTGGGTGGGAGCCTTTGCGG
>CAYRCH010000036.1:0-6264 GCA_964422665.1 uncultured Sphingomonadaceae bacterium
AGATCGTTCGCCTCAGGAAAATGAAGCCCGACGACCGGGCCGAAATGGAAGCGATTCTCGACACCTACAAGGCCGCGCTCGGGCTGGGCTGACGCTGCGGCGCGCCGGGCGCCGGAACGGACCGGCGGCGCCGGTCATTCCCTTGGCATAGCGAAACCATGCCGAGGACAGAGTGATGAGCGAAACCGCCACCAGGGACGACGAGGCCTTCATCAGGGAAACCGGTGAAGAGCCGGAGATGCCCGGTCATGAGACCGCGCTCGACGAGAAACCGCAGTGGCAGCCGCGCTATCCGGGCTCGGGCCGGCTGAAGGGCAAGGTCGCCATCGTTACCGGCGGCGACAGCGGCATCGGCCGGGCCACCGCGGTGCTGTTCGCCCGCGAAGGGGCGAAAGTCGCGATCGCCTATCTCGAAGAGGATGACGATGCGCAGATCACCGCCGATGCGATCGCCGGGGAAGGCAGCGAAGCGCTGCTGTGGCGCGGCGATCTCGGCGATCCCGCCGCCGGGCCCGATCTCGTGAAGCAGGTGATCGACAAATGGGGCCGGCTCGACGTGCTGGTCAACAATGCCGGCGAACAGCATCCCGACGAGGAAGTGACCGACATCACCGCCGAGCAGCTCCAGCGGACCTTCCAGACCAATATCTATTCGATGTTCTATCTGGTGCAAGCGGCGCGCCCGCACCTCAAGAAGGGCGCGGCGGTCATCAACTGCACCAGCGTGACCATGTACAAGGGTTCAGGCGGGCTGCTCGATTATTCGGCGACCAAGGGGGCGATCACCGCCTTCACCCGCTCGCTCAGCGAAAACCTCGTCGGCGAGGGGATCCGCGTCAATGGCGTGGCGCCGGGGCCGATCTGGACCCCGCTCAACCCCTGCGGCGGCGCGCCGCCGGAAAAGGTGGAGCATTTCGGCGAGGATACGCCGATGGGCCGGCCGGGCCAGCCGAACGAGGTTGCGCCGTCCTTCCTGTTCCTCGCCTGCGAGGATTCCTCCTACATGTCGGGGCAGGTGCTGCATCCCAATGGCGGGATCATCGTCAACGGTTGAACCGGCCCGGCGCCAGGTGCCCCTCCGTAAGCCCTGACGGGCTGCCACCTCCCCATGAGCTTCGCTCACAGGGAGGATCGGGTAAATCCTCCCCGTCGCGCAGCCATGGGGAGGGGGACCGTTCGCTGCACGGTGGAGGGGCCATTGGGATACGGTTTTGGGCGGACTTTTGGCTCGGCTCAGGCCCCGAGCTGCCCGCCTGCCAGTGCCAGGGCGAGGAACAGGCCGTTATGCAGCGCGTGCAGCAGCATGCTAGACCACAAGCCGTTCACAACGCGCCCATATCCGAAGATCAGCCCGGCGATCAGCTGCGGCACGACCAGGATCGCCGATGCGCCGCCCTCGTAATTGAGCAGGTGGATGGCGGCGAATGCCAGCGCGCTCAGATAGAATATCCAGCGAAAATGGCGCGCGAAAAAACCCATCGGCGGCTTGCCCCGCTGCGCCCATAGCGCCAGCAGTACCAGCAGCAGCGTCATGCCTGCCGCAGCAAGCACGGCCGCGGGGCTGCCCATCCCCGCGGCGACCGTGGTGGCCAGCGCCCCCAGCACCAGCAGGGCTACGGCGGATATGTGCCCCGGCCGGCCCGAGAGCCAGCCGCGAAAGCCGATCTCCTCGGCCAGCGGCGCGCCGATCACGATCATCGCGATCCAGGCCGCGTTGAACTCGAGATCCTCCATCGCGTTGCGCGGGATCTGGAGGCCCAGCGCTTCGGCGGCCATGGCTGCGAGAACCAGCGGGATCATCAGCGCGACATCGAGCGCATAGAGCGAGAATGTGCTGCGCAGGCCCGCCGCACCCGGGCCGGCAGGCCGCGCCGGCAGGGCAGGTCGCGCGACAAAGCCCGCGACGGCCCGCCAGCTGTCCGGCAAGGCCGCTGCCCATCCGCTGCGTCTCAAGGCTTGTGGCATGCCTCCCCTTGCGGCTAATGCGGCCGCGCAATTCCCAACTCACAGTGTGATACAGCAATGGCCGGTCATTCCAAATTCAAGAACATCATGCACCGAAAGGGTGCGCAGGACAAAAAGCGCTCGAGCATGTTCTCCAAGCTCAGCCGCGAAATCACCGTGGCGGCGAAGATGGGCGCGCCCGATCCGGACATGAACCCGCGCCTGCGTCTGGCGGTGAACAACGCCAAGGCGCAGTCCATGCCCAAGGACAATATCCAGCGCGCGATCGACAAGGCCGCGGCGGCCGGCGGCGAGGATTACGAGGAAGTCCGCTACGAAGGCTACGGCCCCGGCGGCGTCGCCCTGATCGTCGAGGCGCTGACCGACAATCGCAACCGCACCGCGACCAGCATCCGCACCGCCTTCTCCAAGAATGGCGGCAATCTGGGGACGGAAGGCTCGGTCGCCCATGGCTTCGAACGCAAGGGCATGATCGAATATCCCGCTTCGGCCGGCGATGAGGAAAAGGTTCTCGAAGCCGCCATCGAAGCCGGCGCCGACGATGTCGAAAGCAGCGAAGACGGGCACATCATCTGGACCGAGATGGAGGCGCTGCACGAAGTCGCCGGCGCTCTCGAAAAGTCACTCGGCGAGGCCGAGAGCGTGAAGCTTGCCTGGAAGCCCAATGTCACGGTCGAAATGGATGAGGGCGCTGCCGGAACGCTGCTGAAGCTGGTCGATACGCTCGACGACGATGACGACGTGCAGACGGTGTGGGGCAATTACGACATCCCCGACGAGGTGATGGCCAGGCTCGACGTCTGACGCATGCTGATCCTCGGCCTCGATCCCTCGCTCAGCTGCACCGGGTGGGGCATCGTGCGGGTCGAGGGCGCCCGGCTCAGCCATGTCGCCAATGGCGAGGTTGCAACCGATGCGAAGCGCTCGATGAGCGAGCGCCTGCACCATTTGCACGACGCGATCGCGGCGGTGATCGCCGCCCATGCGCCGGACCGGGCCGCCGTCGAGGAGGTGTTCGTCAACAAGAACCCGCAATCGACGCTCAAGCTGGCGCAGGCGCGCGGCGCGGTGCTGGCGGCTTGCGGGCGCGCTTCGCTGCCGGTGGCCGAGCATTCCACCCGGCTGGTCAAGAAGGCGGTGGTCGGCACCGGCGGGGCCGACAAGCAGCAGGTGCAGGCAATGCTGAAAGTGCTGCTGCCCGGCGCGGCCATCGAAGGCGCGGATGCGGCGGATGCGCTCGCCGTGGCGATTGCCGATGCCCATCTGGGAGGAAGGTGAGATGTTCCTGGTCGTTTTCCGCAACCGCAAGCGCGCCGATATGGACGGCGCCGCCTATTCGGCCGATGCGGACCGGATGGAAGAGCTGGCCCGCGCGCAGCCGGGCTACATCTCCTTCAAGAGCTACACCGCCGATGACGGCGAAGTGATCGCGCTCAGCGAATGGGAGGACGAGGCCTCCGCCCGGGCCTGGGGCCGGCATGCGGAACATCTGGTGGTGCAGGGCCGCGGGCGCGCCGAATATTACCAGGACTATACGCTGTTCGCCTGCTCCGATCCGCGCATCCACCGGTTCGAGGCTTCGCACTGACGCTGTCCTACAAGCAAGCGATTTGCTATCGCGCCGGCATGACCAGAACCTGCCTCTCCAAGCCCCGATTCATCCCGCCGCCGATGTGCCCTGATCGGGGAAGCGAGTCTTTCTCCAGGACTGTGTCGAATGTGTCGTGTTTGTCATCCGGAGGCGTGAGATCGTGAAGCTGGAATTCTACGGCATTCCCAATTGCGACACGGTCAAGAAGGCGCGCAAATGGCTCGACGGCCGGGGCATCGATTACACCTTTCACGACTACAAGAAGGAAGGCGCCGATCCGGAGAAGCTGGCATCCTGGGTGGCCGCGAAGGGCGTGGATGTGGTCCTCAACCGGCGCGGAACCACGTTCCGCAAGCTGGGCGATGCCGACAGGGCCGATATCGACGAAGCCAAGGCGGTGCGGCTGATGGTGGAACACCCCAGCACGATCAAGCGCCCGGTGGTCGAACATCCCGGCGGGCTGCTGGTGGGCTTCGACGAAAAGGAATGGCATGCGGCACTGGGCTGAGCGGCGGCGATTGCCGCTTGGCTGGGCGGCGATCCCCGGTTAGGCAGTGGAATTCATGGCCTGAGGGCCGGCTGGGAGGCATGAGCATGCGTTTCGGTTTTCGGGCAGTGGCCGGCTTGCTGGCGCGAATCATCATGGCAGCAGCGGCGCTGGTCGCTCTGGCTCCGGCGAACGCCGCCGATTTCGGCGCATCGAGCCGCTTTCCGGCCAATCCGGCGAGCGGCAATGGCCGTTATGCCTTCGATCTTGAGATGCGGGTTTCGATCGAAAGCGACCGCGGCAGCGGCGATGCGACGATCTATGTCAACTCGGCCGACGGCTCGATGGCGGTGGCCGATCCGCACCTCACCTTGTGGGCTTTCGGTGCGCCGGACATTCCCGGTTTGCAGGTCCACCAGCTGATCATCCGCCGGGGCGAGATCATGGCATGCGGCCGGCATCCCGATTACGGCAATGGCTGCATGCAGATGGGCGGGGCTGGGGCCGGCGCATTCCACATGGCGGTGGCCGACGCCCGCGCCTTCCTCGCCTCGGACCGGGGGATCGACGAGGCGGCCGCGCGCGCGGACCTCGGCGACACGAGCGGGCTGCAGCCGATCTCGGGCCAGATGCGTGACGGCACGCTGGCGACGTTCTGGGTCGAGCCGGGGCAATCGACCATCGCCACGCAGGAGCCTTTCCTGGGGCCCGGTGTCGGCGTGCTCAAGGATTACCGCGTCAATCGTAACCGCACCGTGCGGATCGCCAGTTTCGGCTTTGCCGAGGTGGAGGAAATGCCGCTGCAATGGATGACTATGCGCCTGCGCGACCTTCGTCAGTCGACCCACCGGCTGGACAGCAGCGCCTACCCGCTGGTCACCGCATTCAGCTCGGCCGGAGTTTCCGAGGCGACCGACCTCAGCGCCTGGATCACGGCGCAGGGCCGGCAGGTCGCGGCTTTGCGGCAGCAGCTCGATGCATGTCCCCGCGGCCGCTCCGGCTCCGATTGCCGGGCCGAATATCGCGCGCAGATCAAGGCGCTGGAAGACCAAATCCGCGCGCGGGCGCTGGGTTTCGGAGCAAGGCACGGATTGCCCACGGGCGATTGAGCGGCTGGGCGCTTATGCGGCGCGGGCCTCGACAATGTAGTTCAGCGCCATATCGCCAGAGAGATGCAGCCCCTTTGCCGGCGACCATGAAATTCCGCGCGGTTCGCCCATCGCCAAGCCGGCGCTCTCCAGCAGGTCGCGCAGTTCTTCCGGCGTGACGAAATCGTCCCAGTGGTGCGTGCCCTTCGGGATCGCGCCCAGCGCCTCGGCCGCGCCAACCATCAGCACGCGGCTGGCTGCCGTGCGGTTCGGCGTGGACAGTATCATCAGCCCGCCGGGGGCAAGGCGGTCTGCCAGCTGCGCGAGGAAGGCCGGCTTGTCGGCCACATGCTCGATCACTTCGAGACAGGTGACGAGGTCGAAACGGCCGAGGCCTAGCGTGTCGAGTTCGCCCGCGCGGTAGTCGATATCGAGTCCGCTGCCGGCGGCGTGTTCTCGCGCCGCGGCAATGTTTTCCAGCGCCGCGTCCACGCCGGTGACGCGCGCGCCCAGCCGCGCCAGCGGCTCGCACAGCAGGCCTGCGCCGCACCCCACGTCGAGCGCGCTTCGCCCGGCCAGCGGCAAAATACTTTCCACATCGCCACCCCAGTGCCGGTCGATCGCTTCGCGAATGAAGGTGAGCCGTACCGGGTTGAGCCGGTGGAGCATGGCGGAGGAACCGGCGGGGTTCCACCAGTCATCCGCCAGCGCGCCGAAATGCGCAGCTTCGGCTTCGCGAATGGTTTCGCCTGAGACAGTTGCATCACCCATCAGGCATCCCTAACAGCGCGCGAGTATTCGCACCAGCAGGAGCCGGCATTGGCCCGCATAGTGATGAAATTCGGTGGCACGTCGATGGCCGGGACGGAACGAATCCGCCGGGTGGCCAATATCGTGCGCCGCCAGGCCGCAGGGGGCAACCAGGTCGCGGTGGTCGTGTCGGCCATGGCCGGCGAGACCGACCGGCTGGTCAATTTCTGCCGCGAGGCCAACCCCCTGTTCGATCCGGCGGAATATGACGTGGTCGTGGCCAGCGGGGAGCAGGTAACCAGCGGATTGCTGGCGCTGACGCTCCAGTCGATGGGCTGCAAGGCGCGCAGCTGGCTCGGCTGGCAATTGCCGATCCACACGGT